>JBKPOW010000077.1:0-2951 GCA_046733275.1 Actinomycetota bacterium | reverse complement strand
CGCCGAGTGCCCCTCGGCCGCAAGCGCGGCCGCGAGGTTGGCCGTCAGCGTCGACTTCCCGACGCCGCCCTTGCCGGAGGCGACGCAGATCACGTTCTTCACCTGGGCCAGCGCGCCCTCGGGCAGCTTGGCCCGGCCGAGCGTCTTCTGCAGGTTGCCTTTCTCCTCGTCGGAGAGGACGTCGAAGCCGACCGCGACCGAGGTCACGCCATCCAGCTCGGAGACTTGCTGGGCCACCGCCTGTTCGAAGTGGGCGCGGATCGGACAGCCGGCGGTGGTCAGCGAGATGACGACCTCGACCCGGCCTCCCTCCTTGACCTCGATCGAGCGGACCATGCCCAGCTCGACGATCGAGCGGCGCAGCTCGGGGTCGATCACGGCGCGTAGCTTTTCGGTTATCTGGTCCTGGCTCGGCAGCGGCACGCCGCCATTTTCGCAGAGCACGGTCATGGGGCACCGTGCCCCCGGCGGCCGGACATCCGTCCGCGAGGGGGAGAGACCCCGCCGCTGCGCCCTTGTTGGCCCGTCCGAAGGCGAGCTAAGGAGGGCGGATGTCGGGAACGCGGGGTGGAGCGGTACGGATCGTGGCGATGGGAGTCGCGCTGGCACTGGCGCTGCTCCTCCTGGCGGCGCGGGAGGCGACGGCGGGCAACTACTCGGTCGCGCAGTGTGGTTGGCACCTCGACGCGGACGCCGATTGGTGGGATGCGACCGGCGGCGCAAAGTTCCGCCACGACGCTTGGTGCGCGACGCCGGCCAGCGCCGATCCCTTCGAAGGTGCCCACCTGAAGAGCTTCACCAAGGGCGGTGCGACCATCTCCGGCACTCGCTTCGCCCGCTGGCGCTGGGTCGCGCCGGCGGGCACGGGCATCACCCGGGTCAGCGGCACCTGGTGGCACGTGCTGCACGACGGCATGGAGCACCGGATCGGCGCCGGCAACTGGAACGGCGGCTTCTCCCCCTTCGCTGTTGCCGGGGCCACCGACACCACGCCGCGTGGCTTCGCCACCGACTTCTCGGTCCCGCAGCCGGCGATCGAGGACCGCCTGCTCTGCGCGAAGTCAGAGGACAAGTGGTGCTCGATCGAACCGGATTCCTGGTCGGCGGTGCGGGCGCTGGCGATCGACGTCTTCGACGGGCACTCGCCCGTTCCGGGCACCGCCGGCTCGGAGCTGGCGGCGGGCGGCTGGCGCAAGGGAGCGCAGCACGTCAACTACTGGGACGCCGACGTCGGCGGCGGAGTCCGCTTTGGCGAAACGCTGATCGACGGCGCCCGCGTCGGCCTGACCGAGTACCCGTGTGCGAAGGCGATGGTGGACGGGGTCTGGCGCGCGACCCGGATGCAGCCCTGTCCGACCGGCACCGGCGGCGAGGTCATCGTCGCGACGACGAGCTTCAGCGACGGTCCGCACGCGCTGACGCGCTGCGCCACAGACTTCGCCGGCAACAGCGCCTGCCTCTTCCCAGTCGAGCTGCGGATCGACAACAACCCCCCGGCGCACCCGCGCACGCTGACCCTGGCGGGCGGGGAAAGTTGGCGGCGGCTCGACAACTTCGATTTCTCCTGGAGCAACCCCGACCAAGCCCCCGCCAGCCCGATCTGGGGCGCCTACTGGCGGATCACGGGGCCGGCCGGCTACGACACCGGTGTTCAGCTCGCGCCCGGGCGCGACATCGCCGCCCTTCCCGACCGCACCCTTCCCCGGCCGGGCATCTACGTCCTTCACCTCTGGCTGCGCGACGAAGCGGGCAACGCCAATCCGGCGTCGGCGGTGGAGTCGACGATGCGCCTCGACGACGTGCCCCCGGGCGTCGCCTTCGAGGCGGTCCCCGACCCGGTCGGCAACGAGCTGCCGCGGACCGTCAGCGCCAAGGTAAGCGACGAGCACGCCGGGCCGGCGCGCGGGAGGATCGAGTACCGGCGGCTCAACGGCGAGCGCTGGCTCGAGCTGCCGACGAGGCTCGAGCAAGGAGACCGGGCGAGTGTGGCTCGCCTCGTCGCCGCCGTGCCGGAGAACCTCGAGCCTGGGACCTACGTCTTCCGCGCCACCGTCGAGGACGGCGCCGGGAACGAGACTGCGACGACCCGGCGCGCCGACGGCACCGAGATGGCGCTGCGCAAGACGCCGGCGCCGGTCGGGCAGGCTCGGCCGGCCTCATCGAGTCCGGATGCCGACCGAGCGGGGGCGAAGACCCGGCTCTTCGCCAAGCTGCGCTGGCGGCGGCACAGCGGCTCGCAGGTAGCCGTGCCGTTCGGGGCTGGGGCCGCGCTGAGCGGCCGGCTGCTCAGTGTCGAGGGGGCCGGCCTCGCTGGGCGGCGGCTGCGGGTCGTCTCCCGGCCCTCGCGCGGCGCTCTCGCGGAGCGCCGCATCGACTCGATCGAGACCGGCGCGCACGGCGGATTCCGGCTCGCCCTGCCCGCCGGCCCGTCGCGGCGCATCACCGTCACCTATGAGGGCGAGACTGGCTTCGCGCCGGCTCGCCGCCCGGCACTGGGCCTGCGGGTGCGGGGGGCGGCGACCCTTGCCGCCGCGCCGCGCCAGCTGCGCACCGGCGACTCTGTCTTGCTTCGCGGCCGGGTCCGCACGCGCGGGGCCGCCCTGCCGCGGCGCGGCAAGCTGGTCGCGATCCAGTACTACGAGAGCGAGGCTCGTCTGTGGCGCCCCGTCCTCGTGACGCGAACCGATCACAGTGGCCGCTTCCACGCGCGCTACCGCTTCCGCTACATCGTCGGCACGGCCGATATCCGCCTGCGCGCCGTCGCTCTCGCAGAGGAGCGCTGGCCCTACGCCCCCGGTGCCTCAAAGCCCGTCACCGTGCAGGTCCGGGGACCGCTAGGGTGAGCGGCCATGTCGATGGCGTCGCTGGACACCACTGCCGGGGAGAACGTGCTCGAGTTGCACGACTCCGACGGCCCCAAGACGGTCGAGAACTTCCGCAAGCTGGCCGCG
>JBKPOW010000076.1:0-6773 GCA_046733275.1 Actinomycetota bacterium | reverse complement strand
GAGTGGGCGACGTCGACGCCGAGCTCGACGCCCTCGCCGAGCGCCTCTCCACTCTCACCGCCGAGCTCGGCGACGTCGCGGCGGGGCTGCGCGGCTATGGGGATGCGATCGACGCCGACCCCGCCAGGCTGCTGGCGGTCGAGGAGCGCCTCGAGGCGATCGACCGCCTGCGGCGCAAGCACGGGGGCAGCGTCGAGTCGGTGCTCGCCCACGCCGAGCGCTGCCGCGCGGAGATCGAGCGGCTCGAGGGAGCCGAGACGCGCGGCGCCGAAGCTGAGGATGCGCTCGCGGCGGCGGAAGCGCGGCGGGAGAAGCTCGGCAAGGGACTCAGCCAGGGCCGCGCCGCGGCCGCCGTGCCGCTGAGCGAGCGGGTGGCGGAGGAGCTGGAGCGGCTGGCGATGGCGGGGGCCACGCTCGAGGTCGAGCTGGAGCCCCACCCGGACGGGTTCGGGCCGAACGGGTGCGAGAGCATCGAGCTGCGCATCGTGCCGAACCCGGGGATGGCGCCGGCGCCGCTGCGCGATGCAGCCTCCGGCGGCGAGCTCTCGCGGGTGATGCTGGCGCTGAGCGGGCTCGGCGAGGCAGCCGGCGCGGGCACCCTCGTCTTCGACGAGATCGACGCCGGCGTCGGCGGCAAGACCGCCCGTCTAGTCGGTGAGCGGTTGCGCGCCCTCGGCGAGGGCCGTCAGGTCCTCTGCATCACCCACCTGCCGCAGGTGGCCTCGCTGGCGACGACGCACTTCCGCATCGAGAAGGACGTCAGCGGCGAGCGCGCCGCGGCGACGGTGGAGCGGCTCGACGGCGAGGGCGTGGTGGAGGAGATCCGCCGCATGCTCGGCGGCGGGAGCTCCGAGGCCGCCGACCAGCACGCTCGCGAGCTGCTCGCGGCCGCCTGAGGTCTGGACGGGGGCCGTCCGGGTCGCCTAACCTGCTCGGGATGGCAACCGCCAGTCGCCGCCGCTTCCCTGCGCTGCTCTCGCGCCGCAACGGGGCTGCCGCCGGCGACCGGATAGAGGGGACCGTGCGCCTCGGCCGGCGCACCAAGCACCTGGTCAGGCGACTCAAACCGGGCGACGTCGCCGTCGTCGACCACGTCAACATCGACCGCATCGCCGCCGAGGAGCTGATCGCCACCGGCGTGCGCGTGGTTCTCAACGCCTCGCAATCGAGCGATGGCCGCTACCCCAACACCGGACCGCTCCTGCTCGTCCGCGCCGGCGTCACCCTGATCGACGTCGAGGGCGACCCCTTCGAGCTGCTCGACGACGGCGGTGCCGTGACCATCGCGGGCGGAGCGGTGCTTGCCGGCGGCGATGAGGTCCTGCGCGGCACCCCGCTCACCGCCGCCGGGCTCGAGGAGCGCCTGGCCGAGCAGCGCGACCGGATCGACCGCGCCCTGGCCGAGTTCGCCGAGAACACCGTCGCCCACGTCCGTCAGGAGACCGACCTGCTCACCGGCGCGATCGAGCTCCCACCGACGCGGACCGTGTTCCGCGACCGCCACGTGCTGATCGTCGTCCGCGGCGAGGGCCACCGCAGCGACCTGCAGGCCCTGCGCGCCTACATCCGCGACGTGCGGCCGCTGGTCGTCGCGGTCGATGGCGGCGCCGACGGCTGCCTCGAGGCCGGCCTCCAGCCCGACGTGATCCTCGGCGACATGGACTCCGCCGGCGACGCGGCGCTGCGCTGCGGCGCCGAGCTGATCGTCCACGCCTACCCTGACGGCCGCGCCCCCGGCCGCGAGCGCCTGCTCGAGCTTGGGCTGGAGCACATGCTCGTCCCCGCCGCCGGCACCAGCGAGGACGTGGCGATGCTGATGGCCTACGAGAAGGGGGCCGACCTGATCGTCAGCGTCGGCGCCCACTTCAACCTGATCGAGTTCCTCGACCGCAACCGCGCCGGCATGTCCTCGACCTTCCTCACCCGCCTGCGGATCGGCGAGAAGCTGGTCGACGCGAAGGGCGTCGGGCGCCTCTACAACCCCGGCTCGGCCTTCGGCCCGCTGCCGCTCTTCCTCGCCGCCTTCGCGATCCTGCTGGCGATCCTCGTGATCGTCTCGCCGGCGCTGGGCGACCTCGTCGATCTGATCTGGCTGAAGATCAAGATCTGGCTCGGCCTCTAGCGCCGCCGGTAGCCTCTCCCGGCCATGGGGTACAGCGGCCGCTACCACGCCACCTCGCTGATCGCGGTCTTCACCGCGCTCGCGATCGGGCTGGTGATCGGCGCCGCGCTCGGCGGCGACACGATCGACAACACCCGCGAGGACCTCGAGCGCAGCCTCACCGGCAACCTGCAGGACGCCCGCGACCGCGCCGACGAGCTCAGCCTCGAGCTGGGCCGCGCCAACGAGTTCGCCGAGAGCGTCTACCCGGCGCTGGTGCGCGACCAGCTGCGCGGCCGGCGGATCGGTGTGCTCGCGCTCGGCGACCTGCCCGGTGGCGTGCAGGGGTCGATCGAGGACGCGCTCGCCCCGACCGGCGCTCGCCTCGTCGCTGTCGGGGTCGTGCGCGAGCCGGTCGACATCCGCGCGCTCGCCGGCGACCTCGGCCGCACCCGTTTTGCCGACCTCGCCGGCAACCCCGACACTCAGAGCGCGCTCGGCGCCGGCGTCGGTCGTCAGCTGGTCCTCGGCGGCACCCTGCTCGAGCCCGTCCGCGGCCGGCTCTTCTCGCGTGCGAGCGGCAACTTCGGCGCCCTCGACGGGGTCGTCGTCGTGCGCGAGCAGCCCGATGACATGGGGCCGCAGCAGCGCGCCACCGCCGAGCGGATCGAGGCGGGCCTCGCGAGCGGGATCGTCGCCACGCGGGCGCCCGCGGTCGGGGTCGAGGTGAGCGACGCCGAGCAGTCCTCGGTCTCCTTCTTCGCCGGCAACGACCTCGCCAGCGTCGACGACGTCGACCTGACCGCGGGGCAGCTGGCGACCGTCCTCGCCCTGCTCGGCGCCGAGGGCAGCTTCGGCGTCAAGGGCAGCGCCGACCGCCTCCTGCCCGATCTGCTGGCCCCGCGCTGATGACCTGGGTCGGCTTCCCGGTGGCGATCGCCGTCGCGCTGCTCGTCGTCCCGGCCGGCGTCCGCGGGCTGCTCGACGCCGGGTTGGTGCGCGAGAACTTCCGCGCGGCGCGACTCGCCTTCCCGCTCGGCGCCGTGCTGGCGACGGCGGCGCTGGTGGCGCTGGCGCCGCTCGCCTTCCTCGACGATCGCGGCGATCTCGACCTGCTCGATCCCGAGCTGCGGCGCTGGCTGCCCTACGTCATCGGCGTCGCCTTCCTCGGCTTCCTCGACGACTCGCTGGGGCGGGGTGAGGAGGGCGACTCGCCGCGGGGCTGGCGCGGCCACGCGCGGGCGCTGCGCGAAGGGCGGCTCTCGACCGGGGCGATCAAGGCGCTCGGGGCGCTCGCCCTCGCCGCCTACGTCGTCTCGGGGCGGGGCCTCGAGTCGTGGCGCTACCTGGCCGACGTCGCGCTGCTGATCCTCGCCACCAACGCCTTCAACCTGCTCGACCTGCGGCCGGGCCGGGCGGAGAAGGGGCTGGCGCTGCTCGGCGCCGGGCTCTGCCTCGGCGCCTGGACCCTCGCTCCGCTCGAGCTGCTCGGGATCTTCGCCGGGCCGGTCCTGGTCGGCGCCTGGTTCACCCTGCGCGAGCGGGCGATGCTGGGCGACACCGGCTCCAACCTGGTGGGGGCGGTCGCTGGGGTCTGGCTGCTGACCACGCTGGACGGGAGCGAGCGGCTGGTCGCCCTCGCGCTGGTAGCGGCGCTCACCGTTTTCGGCGAGTTGCGATCCATTTCGCGGACGATCGAATCGGTTCCGCCCTTGCGCTGGCTAGACTCGCTCGGCAGAGCATGAGTCGGGCCAAACCAGGAGACACGCGCTTCATCTTCGTCACCGGCGGCGTTGTCTCGGCCCTCGGTAAGGGGATCGCCGCGGCCTCGATAGGCCGCCTCCTCGTCTCCCGCGGCTACCGCGTGCAGCTGCAGAAGTTCGATCCCTACATCAACGTCGACCCGGGGACGATGAGCCCCTTCCAGCACGGCGAGGTGTTCGTCACCGAGGACGGCGCCGAGACCGACCTCGACCTCGGCCACTACGAGCGGTTCACCGACGAGAACACCTCGCGCGCCTCCAACGTCACCGCTGGCGCGGTCTACAACACCGTGGTCAACCGCGAGCGACGCGGCGACTACCTCGGCGCCACCGTGCAGGTGATCCCGCACATCACCGACGAGATCAAGAACCGCATCCTGATCGTCGCCGAGTCGCAATCGGTCGATTTCGTCCTCACCGAGATCGGCGGCACGGTCGGCGACATCGAGTCGCTGCCCTTCCTCGAGTCGATCCGCCAGCTGTACACCGACCTCGGACCGAAGCGCAGCATGTTCGTCCACCTCACCCTGGTGCCCTACGTCGGCCACGCCGGCGAACTGAAGACGAAGCCGACCCAGCACTCGGTCAACGAGCTGCGCCGGATCGGGATCCAGCCCCACGCGCTGGTCTGCCGCTCCGAGGGCCGGCTCGACCGCGAGATCCGCGAGAAGATCGCCCTCTTCGCCAGCCTCCCGGTCGAGGCGGTGATCTCGGCCAACGACGTCGACAACATCTACAAGGTGCCGCTCGTCTTCCGCGCAGAGGGCGTCGACGACCTCGTGCTCGACCACTTCGGCATGGAGGCGCCCGCCTCTGACCTGAGCGAGTGGGAGGAGATGGTGCGCCGCGCCGACGCCGCCTCGGGCAAGGTGAAGATCGCCCTGGTCGGCAAGTACGTGCAGCTCGCCGACGCCTACAAGTCGGTGATCGAGGCGCTCGAGCACGGCGGCTTCCACCACGGGGTCGAGGTCGAAGTCGAGCTGGTCGACTCGGAGAACTTCGAGCCGGAGAAGCTGGAGGGAGTCGACGGGGTGCTGATCCCCGGCGGCTTCGGCGAGCGCGGCATCGAGGGCAAGGTGACAGCGGCGCGGATCGCGCGCGAGCGCTCGATCCCCTACCTGGGGATCTGTCTGGGGATGCAGATCGCGGTGGTCGAGTTCGCCCGCAGCGTCGCCGGGATGGACGGCGCCAACTCGGCCGAGTTCGATCCCGAGACGCCCTACCCAGTGGTCGACCTGCTGCCCGAGCAGAAGGAAGTGCAGGACATGGGCGGGACGATGCGCCTCGGCGCCGACCCGGTGAAGCTGCATTCGGGCACGCGGGCGCGCGAGATCTTCGGCGAGGCCGTCATCTACAAGCGCCACCGCCACCGCTACGAGGTCAATATCCAGCTGCGCCGCCGGCTCGAAGACGAGGGCCTGGTCTGCGGTGGCACCTCGCCCGACGAGCGCCTGGTCGAGATGATCGAGCTGCCCGACCACCCCTTCTTCGTCGCCTCACAGTTCCACCCGGAGTTCAACTCGCGGCCCAACCGGCCCGAGCCGCTCTTCCGCGAGTTCGTCGGCGCCACCGCCCGCCACGCCGGCGAGCGCCCCGCCGAAGGGGCGGAGATCGAGGTCGAGACGGAGGACTCCTCCGTCGCCCACCAGGGCTGAGACCCTCTAGCCTGTCCCGCCGTGGACCGGCTGCACGAGACCTTCGTAAGGCTCTGCGAGATCCGCAGTCCGACCGGGGAGGAGCGCGAGGTCGCCGACACGGTCGCCGCCGAGCTGCGAGCGCTCGGGTTGGAGGTGAGCGAGGACGACGCCGCGGGCGCAGCCGAAGCCGGCGCCGGCAATATCCTCGCCCGGCTGCCGGGGCGGGGCGAGCGCTGGGTGATGTTCTGCGGTCACCTCGACACCGAGCCGCACGTCGGTCAGGTCGAGGTCGTCGAGGACGAGGGCGTCTTCCGCAGCGCCGGCGAGACGATCCTCGGCGCCGACAACAAGGCCGCCGTCGCGGTCTTCATCGAGCTCGTCGCCCGCTGCGCGGCGGAGCCGCCGCCGGTCGGGATCGAGCTGCTGCTGACGGTCGCCGAGGAGCAGGGGCTGCGGGGGGCGAAGGCGTTCGACGTGGGCCGGCTGCGGGCGGATTGCGGCTTCGTCCTCGACCACGCCGGGCCGGTGGGGGAAGTGATCGTGGCGACGCCGACCCAGCAGCGGATCCGCGCCGACTTCATCGGGGTCGAGGCCCACGCCGGGATCGAACCGGACGACGGCAGCAGCGCGATCGCCGCCGCCGCGGCCGCGATCGACCGCATGGACCTGGGCCGTCTCGACGAGGAGACGACCGCCAACGTCGGCCTGATCGCCGGCGGCACCTCCGGCAACGTCGTCCCGGGCCACTGCGCCGTCCACGCCGAGGCGCGCAGCCTCGACGCGAACCGGGTTGCGGAGGTGGCGGGCGCGATGTCCGACGCCTGCGCCTGGGGCGCCAGCGAGCACGGCTGCGACGTCGACGTCCATCTCGAAGAGCTCTTCCGCGGCTACCGGCTGCCGCCCTCCTCGCCGGCGCTGGCCTTGGCCGAGGCCGGGCTGCGCGGGGCAGGCCGCGAGCCGGTGCGCACCGCGATCGGCGGCGGCAGCGACGTCAACGCCCTGCGCCTGGCGGGTTTCGAGTGCGTCCTGCTCGCCAACGGACCTAAAGACGTGCACACCGCGAAGGAGCGGGTCGCGGCGCGCGATCTCGACGCGATGCTCGACGTCTGCCAAGGCATCGTCGCCGCGGCCGCGGCCGAGATGGCCGCCGAGGGAGCGGCCGGCTGAAGCTGCGGCGCGGCGACGTTGCCGGCGAGGACCCGCTCACGGTGAGGGTCGACGGCGAGCTGCGCCGGGCTTGGGCGGACGAGACGCTGCTCGGCGAGATGCGCG
>JBKPOW010000075.1:0-7769 GCA_046733275.1 Actinomycetota bacterium | reverse complement strand
GGCGGGGCCTCCCCCGGAGTCCGCCCAACAGGGTGCTCACGGAAGAAATTCCGAAGCCGCTCGACCCCCGCCGCGGCCTGCTCCATCTGCTCAGGGCCAAAGGCAAGAGGCTGGCGATAGTGACCGGAAATCAAGTAGGCGACAACTGCGTCGCGCCCGTATCGATCAACTGCCTCCGAGAGCTGGAAGATGTTGCCCTCCGACTTGGACATCTTCTCGGCGTCGGTCTCGACCATGCCGTTATGCATCCAGATACGAGCGAACTGACGGCCAGCGGCCTCTGACTGAGCAATCTCGTTCTCGTGATGTGGAAAGACAAGGTCTGAGCCTCCGCCATGGATGGCAAAGGACCGCCCGAGCTCCGCCTCCGCCATTGCCGAGCACTCGATATGCCAGCCCGGTCTTCCAGGTCCCCAGGGGGAGTCCCAAGACGTGTCCTCGCCCTCCTTGTGCGCCTTCCACAGCGCGAAATCGAGAGGACTCTCCTTGAGGAAGGCAAAACCAGCCTCCTCCCCTTGATCCATGTCCTCGGTGCGTCTATTCGAGAGCTTTCCGTAGCCCTCAAAGCTCGACACCCGGAAATAGACATCGCCACCAGACTCGTAGGCGTGGCCCGAATCGACGAGTTCCGCGATCAGGTCGACTATGCCTGTGATGGTCTCGCTGGCTAGTGGCTCGGAGTCAGGCCGACCAAGTTTTAGAGCGTCAGTGTCCTCGAGGTAGGTGGCGGTCATCCGCTTCGCGAACTCTTCCGACGGCTCCGAAGCAGTTTTGGCCGCGTTGTAAATCTTGTCGTTGACGTCGGTGACATTGATGACGAGCTTCGCGTCGTACCCCTCGCTCCTCAGGAAGCGAGCGAGCAGCGAGAAGACGACGAAGGGGCGAGCGTTTCCTATGTGAATGCGGCTGTAGACGGTTGGCCCGCAGGCATAGATTCCGACCTGGGCATCGGCGTCGAGCGTCCGCAGCTCGCCGCTGAGCGTGTCTCGTATCCGCACCTCCCGCATGAGGCCGGATGCTAGAGGGGACTAGAACGTGCGGTAGCCGGCGCCGGAGGCAGACTCGTTGCGCACCCACGCCGGGGCGGTGTCGTTGGCCGCCGCCAGGACCTCGCGGCGGGCTTTCTTCGCGCTCGCCTTGATCTCGTCCTCGGCGGCGAGACGCAGGCGCTCCTCGCGCTGCTCGGCCTGGCTGCGGATCCGCTCGGACTCGGCCTGCAGCTGCTCCTCGGCCCGGGCGCGAGCCTTCTCGACCGCCTCGCCTTCGACCTTCTCGACCAGCTTCTGCACCCGTTCCTCGGCCTCGCGGCGCACGTCCTCGGTGCCCTGCATCACGCGCTCCTCGATCTCCGACTCAAGCTTGACCGCGAGCCGGCGGGCCTCCTCGGCGCGCGCCTCGGCCTCGGCCGCGCGCTGCTCGGCGGCGGCGACGCGGCGGTCGGCCTCCGCCTGGGTCCGCTCGATCACCTCGCGCACTCGTTTCGAGGCCTCGGCTTCGGTGCGCTTGACCGCATTGGCGCGCTCCTGGCTTTCCTCAGCCTTCTGCTTGGTCAGCTGCGTGGTGAAGGACTCGCGATCGGCTTCGGCTCGCTTCCGCGCCCGCTCGAACGCCTTCTCGGCGCGGTCGCGACCCTCTTCGGCGTGGGCGACGCGCTGCTCGACCGCGCGCCGCTTCTCGCGCTCGGCGGCGATCCGCTCGCGCCCCTCGGTGCCGATCCTCGCCAGCGCCGCCTTCGCCCGCTGCTTGACCTCGGCAACCCGCTTATCCGTCGCCGCATCGGCCTCGGCAACCGCTTTCTCCGACGCGGCGGCGTGGCGCTCGGCCTCGGCCACGCGCTCCTCGCCGACGCGGACCCACTCGAGCGCCTGCTTGGCGACGCCGGTGATCTCCTCGTTCGCCTCGGCGATTCGGTCCAGCTTGACTGCAGGCGCGCCCATTGCCGCAACCTACTATGGGCTGCGGAGGGGAGACCACCCCTGCCGCGGCCAACTTCCCGCAATTAGCGGGTCTGCAGCTCGCGCTTGAGGATCTTGCCGGTCGCGTTGCGCGGCAGCTCCTCGACGAACTCGATCTCGCGCGGCGCCTTGTAAGCGGCTAGGTGCGCCTTGACGTGCGCCTTGAGCTCGTCGACGGAGACCTCGGCCTTCTCCTCAGCGACGACGAAGGCCTTCAACCGCTGGCCGAACTCCTCGTCCTCGACCCCGATCACGGCCACCTCGACCACGGCCTCGTGGTCGGCGAGGAGGTCCTCGACCTCGCGCGGGAAGACGTTCTCCCCGCCGGAGACGATCATCTCGTCGTCGCGGCCGTCGATGAAGAGGCGGCCGCTCTGGTCGAGGTGGCCGACGTCGCCGCTGGAGAGCAGGCCGTCGATCGCCTCCTTGTTGCCGCCGCCGGTGTAGCCCTCGAAGGACATCTCGTTGCCGACGAAGATGCGGCCGACCTCGCCGCGCGGCACCTCGCGCCCAGCCTCGTCGTAGAGCCGCACCACGGTACCCCGCGGCGGCCGCCCCGCCGTTCCCGGCGCCGCCCGCAGGTCCTCCGGCGTGGCGACGGTCGCGTAGGCGACCTCGGTCGAGCCGTAGAGGTTGTAGATGTTGTCGCCGAAGCGGTCCATCCACTCAATCGCCAGCTCGCCCGGCAGCGCCGAGCCCGAGAGCGAGACGATCCGCAGCGATGAGAGGTCGTAGGAGGCGAGCTTCTCCTGCGGCAGCTGCAGGATGCGCTGCAGCATCACCGGCACCACCGCGAGCACCTGGGCGCGGTGGTCGCGCACGGCGCGCAGCGTCTCCTCCGGATCGAAGCGCCGCCGCAGGACGATCGTCGAGGCGGTCGGCAGGCTCATGATGAAGTGGAAGAAACCCCAGGAGTGGAAGAGCGGCGCCGCGATCATCATCGTCTCGCGGCTGCGGTAAGGGATCTTGTCGAGCAACGCGGCCACCGAGAACAGCCCGTCGGGACTCGAGCGCTGCGCGCCCTTCGGCGTCCCGGTCGTGCCCGAGGTGAGAATGACGAAGCGCGGTTTGTCGGGCGGTGGCCTCAAACTCGAGTCGTCGGCGGAGGCGATCAGCGAGTCGAGCGTCGGCGCATCGGTCTTCCCTTCGCTCCAGCCGACCACCCGCTGCACTCCCTCGTCAACGCCGTCGAGCAACGCGCTGAACTCCTCGTCGTAGACGAGCGCCTTGGGCCCCTCGCGCCGCGTGACCTCGACCAGCTGGGGGCCGGCGAACATCGTGTTTAGGTAGAGCGCGCCGGCGCCCAGCTTGGCGCAGGCGAGCGTCGCCTCGATGAAGCCGCGGTGGTTGCGGCACATGATCCCGACCCCGTCGCCGTAGCCGATCCCCATCTCCCCGAAGGCGTGGGCTAGCGCGTTGGAGCGCCGCTGCAGCTGCTCGAAGGTGAGTGAGCCGCGTTCGTCGATCAGAGCCGTCTCGTGCGGGTAGTGGATCGACGCGGTCGTGATGCCGAGGGCCGGCGAGGCGCCCCAGCGGATGAAGGCGGAGACGACCTTGGCCGACTTGTCGGGGCGGTGCAGACCGAGGACGCCCGCCTCGTGCAGCACCCTGACCTCGAACGCTTTGTCCGAGGCCGCCTGGCGCGCCGCCGTCGCTATGTCCGCGAGCCTGCCCATTGGACGCGGAAGCCTATTCGCTCTCCAGCGAAGCGACCGCTATGCAGGCGATTCCCTCACCGCGGCCGATCCAGCCCATGCCCTCGTTGGTGGTCGCCTTGACGCTCACCCGGGCCGAGGTCGCCTCGGCGAGGATGCGCTCCATCTCAGCCCGGTGCTGGGCCAGCCGCGGCGCCTCGCAGACGAGGGTGGCGTCGACGTTGACGATCCTGCCGGCGATCGTGCCGACGACGGTGCGCAGCAGGTCGAGCGAGTCGGCGTCGCGCCAGCGCTCCTCCTCGTCGGGGAAGAGGGTGCCGATGTCGCCCCCGCCGGCGGCGCCGAGCAGGGCGTCGATCACGGCGTGGGTGAGGACGTCGGCGTCGGAGTGGCCGCTGAGACCGCGCTCGTGTTCGATCTCGACCCCGCCCAGGACCAGGCGGTGGCCCTCGGCGAAGCGGTGGCTGTCATAACCGATGCCGACGCTCATCTCTCAGCGATTCTCGCCTACCCCGGCGGGAAGCGGCGCCAAGCTCCGCTCGCGAGCGCTGAAGACGCAGATCTCCCCCACGCCGAGCTCGCCGAGGAGCTCGAGCGCCCGCTCGTAGCCGTAGCCGACGTGCTCGGGCAGGTGGGCGTCGGAGGAGAGGGCGAAGGGGGCGCCCGCTTCGACGCACATCTCGGCGAAGGCGCGCGAGGGATAGAGCTCGCCGACCGGCTTGCGCAGGCCGGCGGTCGAGACCTCGACCGCGATACCGCTCTCGGCGATCGCCTCCACCGCCGGCTCGTAGTAGTGGCGCGGATCGCGCTCGGGCAGCGGTCGGCCGCGGCCCCAGACCTTGACCAGGTCGGGGTGGGCGAGGATGTCGAAGAGGCCGCAGCGGGCGCACTCGGCGAGCGCCTCGAAGTAGCGGCGCCAGACCTCGTCGGCGTCCCCCCCGCCCTCCCAGATGTCCCAGCCTTCGTGGTCGACCGCCCGCTCGCCGACGAAGTGCACCGAGCCGACGACGTAGTCGAACGTGCGCGCCTCGAGCAGGTTGGCGGTGCGGTCCTCGGCCCCGGGGACGAAGTCGCACTCGACGCCGAGCTTGAGCCCGGCGCCCTGGACGAACTCGCAGTAGGCATCGAGGTCATCCCGTGCCTCTTCCTCCCAGAAGGGATGGCGCCAGAGCTCCAGTGCCTGGGTGAAGCGGTAGACGTGCTCGGAGACGCCCAGCTCCTCTACCCCCGCCGCGGCGGCGGCCTCGCGGTAGCGCTCGGCGTTCTCAGCGGTGAAGTAGCGCTCGGGCGGGGTGTCCGGGTCGTCCGGGCGCAGGTGGAGGTGGTAGTCGGTCAGCACGGGCTTCGAGCCTACGGGTTCGACCCGGGGCGTGGATACGCTGGGGCCATGGTCCACCTGCGGATCGTCGCCCCCACCGACCGGTCCGGCAAGGTCATGTCGCTGCTCGAAGCGTCGCCCTCGGCCTGCAACCTGGTCTTCCTCCCGGAAGCCGCGCGCCAGCCGGCAGGCGACGTGATCCTCTGCGACGTCGCCCGCGAGGACGCCAGCGTGGTGATCGACGACCTGCGCGAGCTCGACATCCCCGAGGTCGGGTCGATCGCGCTGGAGCAGATCGACTCGCAGATCTCGCGCGTGGCCGAGCGGGCCGAGCGGGCCGCCCGCGGCGCCCCCTCGGATGCGGTCGTCTGGGAGGAGGTCGAGGCGCGCACCTCGGAGACCAGCGAGCTCGGCGCCAACTTTCTCGCCTTCATGGTGCTCGCCTGCCTGATCGCCTCGGTCGGCATCTTCACCGGCTCGCCGATCTTGATCGTCGGCGCGATGGTCGTCGGGCCCGAGTTCGGCCCCCTTGCCGGTCTCTGCGTGGCGGCGGTCGAGCGCCGGCGTGGCCCGGCGCTGCGCTCGCTGGCGGCGCTGACCGTCGGCTTCCCCGCCGGCATCACCGCGGCCTTCCTCTTCACCCTGATCTGCGTCGCGACCGGGCTGGTCGCCGCCGACTTCAAGAGCGTCGACAACCCGCTGACCCAGTTCATTGCCGAGCCGGACGCCTTCTCGATCATCGTCGCCGTCTTCGCCGGGGCGGCCGGCGTGCTCTCGCTGACGTCGGCCAAGTCGGGGGCGCTGATCGGCGTGCTGATCTCGGTCACGACGATCCCGGCGGCGGCGAACATCGGGGTCGCCGCGGCGCTCGGCAACTGGGACGACTGGCTCGGTGCGCTGGCCCAGCTCAGCCTCAACCTCTGCGGGATCGTCTTTGCCGGCGTCGGCACGCTCTTCCTCCAGCGCCTGCTCTTCGAGCGCCGGCGACGCCGCCACCTCGACGACGGGGCGAGAGCGGCCGCCGGGTTGCCGAGCGACTAGCCCCGCTCGGCGAGCAACCCCTCGGCGAGGCGCAGGTCGAGCGGCGTGGTCACCTTGAGGTTCCGCGGCGACGCCGGGTGGATGAGGACGCGGCCGCCGGCCGCCTCGACCAGCGTCGCCTCGTCGGTGGCGGCCTCGACCTGCGCCGGATCGGCCGCGAGCGCGCGCCGCAGCGCCTCCACCCGGAAGACCTGGGGCGTCTGCGCCGCCCACAGCGCGTCGCGATCAACCGTCCCTTCGATCAGGCGACCCTCTACCCGCTTGATCGTGTCGGTGACGGGGACGCCGGCGATTGCGCCGTCGGCCTCGGGGTCGGCGACCAGGGTCGCGACCACGTCCTCGACCAGCGCGGCGGTGACCAGCGGCCGCGCGGCGTCGTGGATCGCGACCAGCTCGGTCCCCACCGCCGCCAGCGCGTTGGCCACCGATTGCGAGCGGGTGGCGCCGCCGTCGACCACGCCGAGGTCGCTGTCGCCGAGGTCGTGGACGTGCCCCGGCGGGCAGGCGACGACGATCGAGCGCACCCCGGCGGCCGCACGCATCGCCGCGATCGACCACTCGACCAGCGGCCGCCCGGCGAGCGGCACGAAAGCCTTCGGACCGCCGGCTCCGAGCCTCTCTCCGGAGCCGGCGGCCGCGATGACCGCGGTGACGGATGCCTCTGCGCGGGAGCTCATGCCAGGTCCCACGCGTACGGGCTAGGCGGTGGCGGCGAAGCGCTCCTCCAGCAGCCCGTCGAGGTACTCCTCCGCGCCGTCCTCGTCCTTGTCGAGCGCGTACATGAACTCCGAGGCGAGGATCTTCTTCGCCCGCGTGTACATCTGCTTCTCACCGGTGGAGAGGCCCTTTTCCATCTCGCGGATGGCAAGGTTCCGCACGACCTCGGCCAGCTCGAACACGTCGCCGGTCTTGATCTTCTCGCGGTTGTACTTGAAGCGCCTGTTCCAGTTTTTCGGCATCTCGGAGACGTCGTCGGTGAGGACGTCTGTGACCTTCTTGATTTCTTCCTCGTCGATGACCCGCCGCAGGCCCGCCTTGCCGGCGTTTTCGGTCGGGACCATCACCGTCAGTTCGTTGTGGAGGATTTTGATCGTGAGGTACTCACGCTCGGCCCCCATCAGCTCACGGGTTTCTTTCGTCATTACCAGTCCAGCACCGTGGTGGGGATAGACGACCTTGTCGCCCTCCTCGAAGTCGCAGACGTACTCGACGTCAGCCTCGAACACCTCGTCCACGGTCGCCTCGTCTAGCTCGGGAATGGGGTGACTCCTTTCGTCTCGACGGCGGGGTGACACCGTCAGCTGTGCAAGAACCGATCGACCAGGTCGACCTCCTGGAGCCGGCGCAGGCCCTCGCGGATGTCCTTGGCCCGCAGCGGCCCGACTCCGTCGACGGCGGCGAGGTCGGAGTCCGAGGCCGCCAGGACCTCGTCCAACCCGCCCAGCTCCTGGGTGATCTTCTGGACGACAAGCTTGGGGATGCGCGGCACGTGGCCGAGCACCCGGTAACCCCGCGGGGCGACCGGGAAGTCGAGCGTGTTCAACTTGCGGTCGTAGCCGAGCAGCTCGGCGAGGCGACCGAAGTCGAGCACGTCCTCGTGCGGGAGGCGGCTGAGCGCCTGCAGGACCGCGGCGAGGGTCTGCTCGGAGTCTTCGACGCTGTAGTCGCGGACCAGCGCCGCCTTGTCGCCGGCGACGCCGACCATCGTCTCCTCGAGCTGCATCTCGATCAGCCGGCCCTCGGTGCCGAGCTCGACGATGTAGCGCTCGACCTCGACCGCCATCCGCGTCACCAGCTCGG
>JBKPOW010000074.1:0-3884 GCA_046733275.1 Actinomycetota bacterium | reverse complement strand
TGGCTGGTGACCGGCCCGCTCGGGCGCGGCCTCGCCTTCGCCATCGACTTCGGCGTGGCCGTGCGCCGGGGGCTGCTGCGGCGCTCGCGATAGGGTGCTCCGCTCGATGCAGCCAACCGTCTCAGAGCTCCCCGGCTCGCGCGTCAGCGTCGAGGTCGAGGTTCCGGCCTCCGACGTCGACCGCGCGGTCGGGCGTGCGGCGCGCAGCCTGGCGCGCGTCGAATCGCTGCGGTTCACGCCGGCCCTCGAGGGCGGCGAGGTCTACACCGACGACCGCGCCCCGGTCGAGTGGCTGGTCGACGAGTCCCTGCTGGAATACGCCAATGGCGACTAAGGCAAAGGCATGGCTGGTCACCGGGCCGCTCGGCCGCGGCCTCGCCTTCGCCATCGACTTCGCCGTCGCGGTGCGCCGCGGGCTGCTGCGGCGCGCACGATAGGGTCCCGCGCTCCATGGAACCGAGCGTCTCCGAGCTTCCTGGCTCGCGCGTCAGGGTCGAGGTCGAGGTCGCGGCCGCCGACGTCGAGCGCGCGGTCAGCCGCGCCTCCCGCGCCCTCGCGCGGGAGATGCGCATGCCCGGCTTCCGCAAGGGCAAGGCGCCGCCCTCGCTGGTGATCCAGCGCGTCGGCTTCGCCGCGGTGCTCGAGGAGGCGATCCGCGAGGGGCTGCCGGAATGGTACGAACGCGCCCTGCTCTTCTCTGGCATCGCCCCGGTCGGCGACCCCAGCATCGAGATCGTCAAGGCCCCCGAGGCGGAGGGCGAGCCGCTCGCCTTCAAGTTCGAGATCGGCGTGCGGCCGGAGGCCGAGCTGGGCGAGTACAAGGGCCTCGAGGTGGGCAAGGCCGAACCCGAGCCGCCGGCCGAGCTGGTCGAGCGCGAGCTCGAGCGCATCCGCGAGGCCTTCGCCAAGCTGGAGCCGGTCGATCGCGCCGCAGCCGAGGGGGACGTCCTCCTGGTCGACTTCGAGGGCCTCGTCGACGACAAGGCCTTCGAGGGCGGCAAGGCGAGCGACTACCTGCTCGAGCTGGGCGGCGGTCAGCTGATCGAGGGCTTCGAGGAGCAGCTCGCAGGGGCGAGCGCGGGGGAGACTCGCAGGGTCGAGGTCGCCTTCCCCGAGGACTACCAGGCCGAGCAGCTGGCCGGCGAAGACGCCGTCTTCACCGTCGAGGTCAAGGAGGTGCGTGAGAAGGTGTTGCCCGCGCTCGACGACGAGTTCGCCTCCGAGGCGTCGGAGTTCGACACCCTGGAGGAGCTGCGCGCGGACATCGCCAAGCGCCTGGCGGAGGTCGTCGGCCAGCGCGCCGAGCAGGACTTCCGCATCGCCGCGATCGACGCCGCCAGCGCCGAGGCGAAGGTGGACATCCCGGAGGAGCTGGCGACCGCGCGCGCGAGCGAGCGCTGGGAGCGGGTCGAGCGGCAGCTCGCCGGGCGCGGCATGAGCCCCGACGCCTACCTGCAGATGCAGGGCAAAACCCGCGAGCAGGTGATCGAGGAGTCGCGTCCCGACGCGGAGGCCGAGCTGAAGCGCGAGGCGGTGCTGGCGGCGATCGCCGAGGCCGAGGCGATCGAGGTCAGCGAGGAGGAGATGATCGAGGCGCTCGAGCATCCCGCCGAGCACGAGCGGACGACGCCGCAGAAGCTGCTCGAGCGCCTGGAGGAGAGCGGCCGCGACGCGATGATCCGCGACGACATCCGCTTCCGCAAGGCGATCGACGTGGTCGCCGAGGCGGCCAAGCCGATCCCGCTGGAGCAGGCCGAGGCGCGCGAGCAGATCTGGACGCCGGAGAAGGAGCGCAAAGAGGCCGGCTCTCTGTGGACGCCCGGCGACGAGTCCTGAGGCCAGGCACGGATCCTGACGGTACGCCGGAGTTTCTATCGGACGTTCGCTTGCAAAGCTTGCAGACGCCCCGCTGCTAGTCGATATTCGGTAGCACCATGACGATGCTGACACAGCGCCGCTGGACCGCTGTCGCCCTCGCCTCGATCCTCTTCGCCGAGATCTTCGTCCTGCGCGTGACCGTGGGCACGCTGGCCGATGCGATCAGCTTCCTCTACGTCATCCCCGTCGTCCTGATCGCAACCGCCCGCGGCACCCGGGCGGGCTTGCTGGCGGGCGCCGTCGCCTTCCTCCTCTCTTCGGTGGGAGCGCTGATCGCGGACGCGCCGGCGAGCGTGCTCGGCTACGCGAACCGGGCGCTCGTCTACCTCTTCGTCGGCGGCCTCACCGGGCGCTTCGCCACGACCCTGCGGGCGCTGCAGGCCGAGAGCGCGCGCCACTTCAACCTCTCGGTGGACATGATCTGCACGGCCGGCTTCGATGGCCGCTTCAGGAGCGTCAATCCGGCCTTCGAGCGGACCCTGGGGTATAGCCCCGACGAGCTGACCGGTCGCCCCTTCCTCGACTTCGTCCACCCTGACGACCGCGAGAAAACCGAACGCGAGTCCGCCTCGCTGGCGGAAGGGGCGAAGACCGTGCAGTTCCAGAACCGCTACTTCGCCAAGGACGGCGAGGTCCACTGGCTGGAGTGGACCTCGATCCCACTGCAGGAGGAGGCGGTCATCTACGCCGTCGCCCGCGACATCACCGACCGCAAGGAGCTGGAGCGGGAGCTGCAGCGGCTCTCCCAGCACGATGCCCTCACCGGGCTTTTCAATCGGCGTCGCTTCGAGGAGGAGCTGCGCCGCCAGCTCGCCTACACGCGGCGCTACGGCCGTGGCGGGGCGTTGCTGATGATCGACCTCGATCGTTTCAAGCAGATCAACGACGAGCTCGGCCACGCCGCCGGCGACCGGGCGCTGTGCCAGGTCGGCAGGATCCTGCGCGACAACCTGCGCGCCAGCGACACCCTCGCCCGGGACGCGGTCACCCCCCGCGTCGAAGCCGAGGCCGAGGTGGAAGCGATCGTGGCGCGCCTCGGCGGCGACGAGTTCGTCGCCCTGCTGCCGGAAGCCGACGCCGACGGGGCGGCGGTGGCAGCGGAGCGTCTCGCCGAGGCCGTCTGCGGGACACCGCTGGAGGTCGACGGCCGCCAGGTCGAGCTCTGCGTCAGCATCGGCGTGGCGATGTTCGACGAGAACGGCATTCCCGGCGAGGTCGACCTGATGGCCGCCGCCGACCGGGCGATGTACCTGGCCAAGGCGAGCGGCGGTGGGGCAAAGCTTGCAGCCCCGGCCGCCTGAGCCGCGCGCCGGAAGTCCGCCGCGGCCCTTCTATAGAGTGCGCGCCATGAGCCCCCTGGTCCCGATGGTGGTCGAGCAGACCTCGCGCGGCGAGCGTTCCTTCGACATCTACTCGCGCCTGCTGAACGAGCGGATCATCTTCCTCGGCACGCAGGTCAACCAGGAAATCGCCAACCTGATCGTCGCCCAGCTGCTGCACCTCGAGTCCGAGGACCCGGACAAGGACATCAGCATCTACGTCAACTCGCCCGGCGGCGACGTCTACGCCGGCCTAGCGATCTACGACACGATCCAGTTCATCAAGCCCGACGTGCAGACGATCTGCGTCGGCATCGCGATGAGCATGGGAGCGCTGCTGCTTGCCGGCGGCGCGCCTGGCAAGCGGATGGCGCTGCCGAACTCGAAGATCCTCATCCACCAGGTATCGGCTGGCTTCCAGGGCCAGGCGACCGACATCGAGATCCACGCGAAAGAGATCATCGACGTGCGCCGCCGCCTCGACGAGATCATCGCCAAGCACACCAACCAGCCCTTCGACAAAGTCACCGAAGACACCGATCGCGATTACTTCATGAGCGCGGAGGAGGCGAAGGAGTACAGCATCGTCGACCGCGTCATAGAACACCACTGAAGCGCCTCCTCCTCCTGAGACTTGTCCTGTTCGGGGTCCTCGCCCCCGCGGCGGCGGCCGACGTCACCCGGGAC
>JBKPOW010000073.1:0-2303 GCA_046733275.1 Actinomycetota bacterium | reverse complement strand
GTCCGGAGCCAGCAAAGAGGGAACCGGCCGCCTCCTGGATGCGGGCCCCGGCGCTGTCGAGCAGCCAGATGAACGGCATCCGCTTGGAGAGCGCCATCTCGCGCAGGCGGGTGACCTTGAGCTCGCCGGTCATCCCCATCGAGCCGGCCATCACGGTGAAGTCGTAGGCGGCGATGCAGCAGGGCCGTCCCTCGACGTCTCCCCAGCCGGTGATCACGCCGTCGGCCGGGGCCTCCTTGCCCTCCATCGCCCGCTGGGCGAAGTGGGGGCGGCCGTGAATGCCCATCTCGACGAAGGTGCCCTCGTCGACCAGGAGGTCGATCCGCTCGCGCGCGGTCAGCTTGCCGCGCTCGTGCTGCTTGGCGATCTTCTCCTCGCCGCCGCCGAGCTTGGCCACCGCACGGCGACTATGGAGTTGCTCGGTCAGGTCGCCGAGCGGCGCCGTGCCGGGGAGGAGGTGGCGCTCCTCCTCGCCCTCGTGGCCCGCCGGTCGCTCTTCCGTGCTCGCCATCGTTACCTCCCCTTCCACTGGGGCTCGCGCTTCTCGAAGAATGCGCTGACGCCCTCGACGATGTCCTCGGTCGAGAAGGTGAGCGAGAGCTGCGAGCGCAGGTACTCGAGCGCGTCGTCGACCGCCATGTCCTGCTGGCGATACATCGCGTCGTGGCCGAGCCGCATCAGCACCGGGCTCTTCGAGGCGAGCTTGGCCGCCCAATCGGCGACCGCGGCGTCGAACTCGCCCGCCGCTACGACCTTGTTGGCGAGCCCGTACTCGACCGCTTGCTCGGCGCTCAGCCGCTCGCCCAGCAGCATCATCTCGTTGACCTTCTTGCGCGGGACGTTGCGATAGATGATCGCCATGATCATGTAGGGGAAGGCGCCGACGTTGATCTCCGGCGTGCCGAAGCTGGCGCCCTCCTTGGCGATCAAGAGGTCGCAGGAGAGAGCGAGGCCCATCCCACCCGCCAGCACGTGGCCGTTGGCGGCGCAGAGCGAGGGCTTGCCGAGGCGCGGCATCAGCCGGAAGAACTCGAGGAAGAGGTCGGTGGCGAAGTGTTTGGCGACCACAGGGGCGTCGGCGGCGAAGCCGCCGAGGTCGGCGCCCGCGCAGAAGACCTTCTCACCGGCGCCGGTGAGGACCACCGCCCGCGCCTCCTCGTCGTTGCGCGCCCGCTTCATCGCCTCGACCAGCTCGCTCAGCATCTGGCCGGAGAGCATGTTGCGTTTCTCCGGGTTGTTCAGCGTCACCGTGGCGACGCCGTCGGCGACCTCGTAGCCGACCAGGCTCTCGTTGGGCTCGCTCAACTCGTCCCTCCCTCGCGCTCCATTCTCGGCACGATAGCCGAATTCGCCACTCGCTGAAAGTAGAAAGTGCTACTGTCCACTCTGGCCTGGACGGTCCAGCGTTCTTGCACCAGCGAATGGAGGAGAGAACAGTGGCAACCGCGACGACGAACGGCTCCAAAGTCATCAAGCCCGACTTCGAGGCGGGCCGCAAGCACTTCATCTTCAGCCAAGAGCACGAAGACCTGCGCGACTCGATGCAGTCGTGGGTGAGGAAGGAGCTCTACCCCCACCGCAACGAGTGGGAGGAGACCTACTGGCCGACCGAGAAGATGAAGCGGGCGGGAGAGCTCGGCTTCCTCGGCCTCTGCTTCCCGGAGGAGTACGGCGGCCAAGGCGGCGACTACTACTACTCGCTGGTGCGCGCCGAATGCATGAGCTATTCGGGCTCGGGCGGGACCAACATGGGCTTCGCCGTGCAGACCGACATGGTCCTGCCGCCGATCCACCTGCTCGGCAGCGAGGCGCAGAAGCGCAAGTACCTCGAACCTGGCTTGAAGGGCGAGAAGATCGGCTGCCTGGGAATCACCGAGCCGGGCGCCGGCTCCGACGTCGCCGGCATCCGCACGACGGCGATCCGCGACGGCGACGAATACGTGATCAACGGCTCCAAGACCTTCATCACCAACGGGCCGCGGGCCGACTTCATCGTCCTCGTCGCCAAGACCGATCCCGAGGAGCGCCACGCCGGCATCACCCTCTTCGTCGTCGACCTGCGCGACTCCAGCGGCGAGAAGGTCCCCGGCTTCAGCGTCTCGGCCGAGCTGGAGAAGATGGGGATGCACGCCTCCGACACCGCCGAACTGAGCTTCGAGAACGTCCGGGTGCCGGTCGAGAACCTGCTCGGCGAGGAGGGCAAGGGCTTCTACCACATCGCCTGGGAGCTCCAGGGGGAGCGGCTGGTCGCCGCCGCCGGCTGCCACGCCGGGGCGGAACGGATGATCGAGAAGACGCTCGAG
>JBKPOW010000072.1:0-5997 GCA_046733275.1 Actinomycetota bacterium | reverse complement strand
GTCCGGCGCCGGCCAGCAGCGCCTGCAGCAACGGCAGCGGGACCAACATCCCGGCGCTGTCGCGCAGTGCCCGCCGCGCCCGGTAGATCGCCTGCCGGGCGCCGCCGCCGCTGAGGCCGAGCGCGGCGGCGATCTCCTCGTGGCTCAGCCCCTCCAGCTCTCGCATCACGATTGCCGCCCGCTGCGACTCCGGCAGCGCTCGCAGGCGCCCGATCAGATCGGTCAGCTCTTCGCGCCGCTCCAGCTCCTCGGCCGGGTTGCCACCGCCGGCGATCGCCTCGGCCAGGACGTCGGGCGAGGGTGGGTTGTCGCGCAGGTCGTTGAGGGCGGTGTTGCGAACGATGCGGAAGAGCCAGGGCCGCAGCTCGATCTCGGCGTCGTCGCGCCGCAGCGCCGGCAGCGCCTTGGCAAAGGCATCCTGGAGCACGTCCTCCGAGCGCCTGCCGACGATCGACGCGGCGTAGCGCCCCAACGGCCTGCCGTAGCGGCGAACGATCTCCTCGAAGGCCGTCTCGTAGCCCTCTCGGACCAACTTCACCAGGCGGCGGTCGGGCTGCGAGCGCAGAGCCGGGGTGAGAAAGAGGCGCGAGGCGAGTCCTTCTGCAGGCAAAGGCATGTTCAGATGATGCAACACCGCCGATCCCGCTAAATCACGCTGCCGGAGCGCTGGGGCCGCCAGGGGGCCCTCCGCATGGGCTGAGAGGATGCCCGCATGGACAAGGGGGTCGCAATCGTTCTCACCGCGGTCGCCGGCGGCCTGATCGCCCTGCAGGCCCCGATCAACGCGGAACTAGGCCGGGCGACCGGCAACTTCGCCGCCGCGCTCGTCTCCTTCCTGGTCGGCACGCTGGCGCTCGCCGCGATCGTCGTCCTCAGCGGTAAGGCGGGCGGCCTCGGCTCGACCTTCGACGTCAGCTGGTACTACCTGGTCGGCGGCCTGCTCGGCGCGCTCTACGTGACCAACGCTTTGATCGCCGTCTCGGTGATCGGCGCCGGCGGCGTCGCGGCTCTGACCGTCGCCGGCCAGCTCGCCGCCTCGGTCGCGATCGACCGCCTCGGCCTATTCGGCCTCGACGAGGTCCCGCTCACGCCCGAGCGCCTGCTCGGCGTTGGCTTGCTCCTGGTCGGCACCGTGCTCGTCGTGCGCTGACGGCAGGTCCCCGAGGAGGTCCGGCGGGGCGATCCGCAGGTAGTGGTTGAAGGACCAATCGACGAAGCGCTTCGCGCCCAGCAGCCGGATCAGCGGGCCGAGCAGGCGCGGCGGGACGCGCGGCACCAGCCGCTGCGCGCGCAGCATCCAGCGGAACTTCCACTCGTGCGAGTCGTGGAATTCGGCGTAGCGGGCGGCGGCCCGCTCGCGGTCCTGGCGTCCCTCGTGCGCGGCGCGCAGCTCGCGCCCGAGGGCGATGCCGAAGTAGAGCGCCGTCCTGATTCCCTCGGCGGTCAGCGGCAGGCAGTGCCCGGCCGAGTCGCCGGCGAAGAAGACGCCGCCCTCGGTGGCGCGGCGCAGCTTGTGGGGGATCCAGTTGCCCTGGTAGCGCACCCGCTCGCTGCCCAGGTCCTCGGCCAGCAGCTCGGTCGTCTCCCGCACGTGGAAGCGCGGGTCGAAGGAACCGACGCCGATGCGCAGCTCGTCGCGGGCGGGGAAGGACCAGCCGTAGCCGGCGGGGACGTAGCGGCGGTCGATCCAGACCTCGAGGTCCTCGCCGCTGCCGTCGGGATGCACCTCGAGCCCGCGCGAGAGCGGCGCGTCGGGCGGCTGGTAGCCGTCGCCCGAGGCGAGCACGCGGCGCCAGCCGAGCGCGTCGACGACCAGCGGCGCCGAGAGCACCCCGCGGTCGGTCTCGACCGCGATCGCCCCGTCGCCGTTCGCCGGGGCGGCGCGGCCGTCGACCTTGGCGGTCTCGAAGCGGGCGTCGCACTGCTCCCAGAGCAGCAGGCAGAGCTCGCGGTAGTCGAAGGTGGAGAAGGTCCACGGCAGCTCGTAGCGCCTGCTGCCGTGCGGGGTGTGGATCAGCAGCGAGCCGAAGCGCTGCCGCTCGGCGCCCATCAGCCCCGTCGCCCGCAGCCAATCGGTGGGGATGCCGCAGGCCGAGGTCTGCCGCTCGCCGATCTCGTAACGATCGACGACGAGCACGTCGGCGCCCGAGCCGGCGAGCTCGCGGGCGACGGCGAGCCCGGCGAAGCTGGCGCCGCAGATCAGTACGTCGTGGCTGCCGGAGAGGGGACCGCGTTCGTCCCCGCGTTTCGTGGCGCGGATCGGCACGACGTGGAGCGTACTTACTCTGCAATCATCCCTCGCTCGTGGCTGTGACCGACTCGACCGTGACCGATACGACCTCGACCCCCGCGCCGACCGGCTCCCCGGTCGAGGGTTCCGGCGGCCTGCTGCTCGAAGTCGACGGCAAGGTGGTGCCCAACTACGCGGCGACGATGGTCTCCTTCGACGAGGGGGACGTGGTCAAGGGCAAGGTCGTGCGGATCGACAAAGACGAGGTCTTGGTCGACATCGGCTACAAGTCGGAGGGGGTCATCCCCTCGACCGAGCTCTCGATCCGCAAGTCGGTCGACCCGGCCGACGAGGTCGAGCTGGGGGAGGAGATCGACGCCCTCGTCCTCACCAAAGAGGACGCCGAGGGGCGCCTCGTCCTCTCCAAGAAGCGCGCCCGCTTCGAGAAGGCCTGGCGCCGCATCGAGGCCGCTGCCGAGTCGGGTGAACCGGTCGAAGGCAGCGTGATCGAGGTGGTCAAGGGCGGTCTCATTCTCGACCTCGGCGTGCGCGGTTTCCTGCCCGCCTCGCTGGTCGACATCCGCCGCGTCCACAACCTCGACGAGTTCCTCGGCCAGACGCTCGAGTGCAAAGTGATCGAGCTCAACCGCAGCCGAAACAACGTCGTCCTCTCGCGCCGCGCCGTGCTCGAGGAAGAGCGCAAGGAGGTGCGCGAGCAGATCCTCGGCCGGCTCGAGCCGGGCCAGGTGGTCGAAGGCAAGATCTCCAACATCGTCGACTTCGGCGCCTTCGTCGACCTCGAGGGGATCGACGGCTTGATCCACATCTCCGAGCTTTCCTGGAGCCACGTCAACCACCCCTCCGAGGTGGTCTCGATCGGCGACACCGTGCGAATCAAAGTGCTCGACATCGACCGCGACCGGCAGCGGATCTCGCTCGGCCTCAAGCAGACGCAGGAGGACCCGTGGCAGCGGGTGATCAGCACCCACCGCGCCGGCGACGTGCTCGAAGGCACGGTGACCAAGGTCGTCGCCTTCGGCGCCTTCGTCGAGATCCTGCCCGGAGTGGAGGGCCTGGTCCATATCTCAGAGCTCGCCGACCACCATGTCGAGAGCCCGAACGAGGTGGTCGTGCCGGACTCCAAGCTGAACGTGAAGATCCTCGAGATCGACGAGGAGCGGCGGCGCCTCTCGCTGAGCATCAAGCGGGTCGAGGGGCAGAACATGCCGATGGGCGATCTGGGGGAACAGATCGAGGAGTCCCAGGCCGGGGGCGAGGGTGGGGAGGATTCGACCGAGGAGGCGACCGCCCCGGTCGCGGAGACGCCCCCCGAGTCCGAGCAGCCTGTAGCCGAGACGCCCGAGACGGAAGAGGCGTCTGAGGAGGAGCCGCCCACGCCTGAGCCGGAGGAAGCTGCGGAGCAGGAGGGGGAATCGGCTGCCGAGCGGCCGGACTCGCCTGACGACGTCGACGAGGCCGCGGGCGAGTCCGAGGCGCCCCCGCCCGACTCGGAGCAGGCGGGCGACGCAGAGCAGGACTGAGCTGCGGTTTGGCTCAGCCGCTGACGATCGGGCTGACCGGTGGGATCGCGGCCGGGAAGTCGGAGGCGCTTGCCGCCTTCGAGCGGCTCGGCGCGGCGACGATCTCCAGCGACGCGGTCGTCCATGAGCTGCTCGAGACCGAGCCGCTGCTGCCGCGCCTGACCGAGCGCTGGGGCGCCGAGGTCGCTCCCGGCGGCAAGGTCGACCGCAACCGGATCGGCGAGGTCGTCTTCGCCGACCCGGCGGAGCTGAGATGGCTCGAGGGCCAGATTCATCCCCTCGTCGGCGAGCGCATCGGCGCCTGGCTGGGCGAGCTGCCGGCAGGGACCGGCGTCGCCGTGGTCGAGGTGCCGCTCCTCTTCGAGACCGGCATGGACGGCGTCTTCGACACGACGGTCGCGGTGGTCACCGCGGACGAGATCCGGCGCGAGCGCGCCCAGGCGCGCGGCCACGCCCTGGTCGACGAGCGCGAGGCGCGCCAGCTCGGCCAGGAGGAGAAGGCGACCCGGGCCGAGCATGTCGTCCGCAACGACGGCAGCGTCGAGGACCTCGAACGGGAGCTGTCCGCCCTTGTCGAGAAGCTTGGTCGATGAGGAAGAGGCGGGCGAGGCGGCGGCGCCTGCTGGCCGGCGCCGCGGCGGTCGCGGTGGGCCTCGCGGTCGGCCTGGCGCTCGGCGCCTTCGGCAAGTTCGGCGACGTGATCCAGGAGCTGACCCTGCCGCTCCGACACGAGGACGTCATCCGCCAGCAGGCGGAGGAAAAGGCAGTCGACGCGGCGTTGATCGCGGCGGTGATCTACGCCGAGTCGAAGTTCGACGACCGTACCTCGAGCGCCGGCGCGCGCGGGCTGATGCAGATCACGCCGCAGGCGGCGGCCGACATAGAGCGCCACAGCGGCGGCACCACCTTCGAGCTCGGCGACCTGGCCGACCCCGAAATCAACATCCGCTATGGGACCTTCCTCTTGCGTGAACTGCTCGAACGCTACGACGGCGACGTCGCTGCGGCCCTCGCCGCCTACAACGCGGGGCCGGGCAACGCCGACCGTTGGGGCGGCAGCGAGCTGACCGTCGAGGCCATCCCCTTCCCGGAAACCCGCGCCTATGTCGAAGACGTGCTCGACAAGCGGGACGAGTACCGCCAGGAGTACCCCGTGGAGCTGGGATATTGAGCGCGCCGCCGCGCCCCCGTCTCGCCGCCCTGGCGATCGCCGTCGGCCTGATCCTGGCCGACTCCTCGATCGTCGTCCTGGCGCTGCCCGACATCTACCGGGAGCTCGACACCAGCGTCGCCGGGGTGACCTGGGTCCTGGTCTCGTTCAACCTGGTGATGGCGTTGGCGGCGGTACCGGCCGCGCATATGGCTCGCCGCATCGGGCCCGGCCGCGCCGCCGCGGTGGGCCTCGCGGTCTTCGCCGGCGCCGGGCTCGCCTGCGGCCTCGCCGGCGAGCTGAGCACCCTGATCGCCGCACGCTGCGTTCAGGCGCTCGGCGGTGCGGTGGCGGTCACCGCGGTGCTCGAGCTGCTGCCGGCGACGGTCGGCTCCGAGCGCCGCGCGGTCACCATCTGGGCGACGGCGGGGGCGACCGGGGCCGCTCTCGGTCCGGCGGTGGGCGGCCTGCTGACCGAGCTGGTCTCCTGGCAATCGATCTTCCTCGTCCAGGCGCCGATCGCGATCGCGGTCGGCGTGCCCGTGCTCGCCGTCGCCCGCCACGAGGCGACGACCGGGATCGTCGCCGCCGAGCTGCGACGGACCGGGCGGCCGCACCTGCCGGCGAACCTCGCCCTGGCGCTGGTCTCGGCGGCGATCGCCGCCGCCCTCTTCCTGCTCGTCCTGCTGCTGATCGAAGGCTGGCGCCTGAGCCCGATCGGCGCCGCGATCGTCGTCTCGGCGATGCCGCTTGCGGCCCTGCTCGGCGCCCGCATCGGGCCGGATTGGGGCGACGCCCGCGCCCGCGCCGCGGCGGGGACGATCTTCGTCTGCGGCGGCCTCGGCGCCCTCGCCCTGCTGCCCGAGGCCGACGTGGTGTTGACCCTGCCGCCCCAAATCCTCGTCGGCGTTGGCCTGGCGCTCGTCCTCTCGGCGCTGACCGAAACGGCGCTTGCCGGCCGGGCGCCGCTGGCGATCCACGGCGGTTGGACGATCTCCGCCCGCCACGCCGGGGTCGCGATCGGCCTGATCGCGCTAACGCCGCTCTTCACCTGTCTCTTATACACATCTCCGAGC
>JBKPOW010000071.1:0-3973 GCA_046733275.1 Actinomycetota bacterium | reverse complement strand
CATGTTGATCCCGAAGCTGGTCTGCATCCCGGTTTTCTTGTAGAGGTTGTTGAGCACGACCTTGGCCGGATGGCCGCCGCGCTTCAGCTCGATCACCAGGCGCATCCCCGAGCGGTCGGACTCGTCGCGCAGGTCGGAGATCCCCTCGAGCTTCTTCTCGCGGACGAGGTCGGCGATCTTCGTGATCAGGCCGTTGTCGCCGCCCTTCTTGACCATGAAGGGCAGCTCGGTGACGACGATCGCGTCCTTGCCGCCCTTGAGCGGCTCCACGTGGGCGCGGGCGCGGACCTTGACCGTGCCGCGACCGGAGGCGTAGGCGTCGCGGATCCCCTCCATGCTCATGATCCCGCCGCCGGGGAAGTCGGGGCCCTTGACGTGCTCCATCAGGCCCGCCAAATCGATCGCCGGGTCGTCGATGTAAGCGGTGACCGCGGCCGAGACCTCGCGCAGATTGTGTGGCGGGATGTTGGTCGCCATCCCGACCGCGATGCCCGAGGCCCCGTTGACGAGCAGATTGGGGAAGCGGGCCGGCAGGATCAGCGGCTCCTGAGTCGATTCGTCGTAGTTGGGACCGAAGTCGACCGTGTCGGCGTCGATGTCGCGCAACAGCTCGGTCGCCAACCGCCCAAGCCGCGCCTCGGTGTATCTCATCGCCGCGGCCGGGTCGTCGTCGATCGAGCCGAAGTTGCCCTGGCCGTCGATCAGCGTGTAGCGCAGCGAGAACTCCTGCGCCATCCGCACCAGCGTGTCGTAGATCGCCGAGTCGCCGTGCGGGTGGTACTTGCCCATTACCTCGCCGACGATGAAGGCACACTTGCGGTAGGGCCGGGTCGGCTGCAGGCCGATGTCGTGCATCGCGTAGAGCACCCGGCGGTGGACCGGCTTGAGGCCGTCGCGCACGTCGGGCAGCGCCCGGCCGACGATCACGCTCATCGCGTAATCGAGGTAGGACGAGCGCATCTCCTTCTCGAGCTCGCGCTCTTCGATCCTGCCCGTCAGCGCCTCCAGCGCCATCTAGATCGCCGCCCCTCGTGGCGGCGTGCCGTGTCTAGACGTCAAGGAATTTCACGTCCTTGGCGTTCGACTCGATGAAGTCGCGGCGCGGGCCGACCTGGTCGCCCATCAGCATCGAGAAGATCTGGTCGGCGGCGGTCGCGTCCTCGAGCGTCACCCGGGCGAGCGTGCGGGTCGCCGGGTCCATCGTCGTCTCGCGCAGCTGGTCGGCGTTCATCTCACCGAGCCCCTTGAAGCGGGTCAGCTGGACGCCATGGCGGGCCAGCTCGAGCACCGCCGGGCGCAGCGCCTGGAAGGAGAGCGCTTCCGAGGTGCGGCCGCCGTAGCGGACCTCGAACGGCGGCCGGCCGGCCTGCTTGAGCAGCGCCGCGTGCACCTCGGCGAACTTGCGGTAGTCGTGGTGCTCGAACAGCTCGCGCGGCAGTCGGTGGGTGCGGGCGAGGCCGCTCTTGCGTTCGATCGCCTTGACCACCAGGCCGGCGTCGGAGTCCTCGACGATCTCGGTCTCGAAGGGCTCGCCCTCGGCGGCCTTGCGGCCGAGCACCTTGCCGGCGCCGGCGAGCGTCGCCACCTCCTCGTCGAGCAGGCTCGACTCCTCGAGGAAGCGCACCGTCTCGTGGCCGAACTCGGCCTGCAGCGAGGAGCCCCAGCCCTCGTACTCTTTCGCCCGGCGGGTGTAGCTCTGCCAGCGGCTCTTGCTCAGCTTCTTCGCCTTGCCGGTCGCGTCGGCGACCTCGATCTCCTCAAGCTTGTCGCGCAGCAAGAGCTCCTCCAGTTCGGACTCGCGCTCGAGGTAGGTCTCCTGGTTGCCCTGCTTGACCCGGTAGAGGGGCGGTTTGGCGATGTAGACGTAGCCGGCGTCGATCAGCTCCGGCATCTGCCGGTAGAGGAAGGTGAGCACCAGGGTGCGGATGTGGGCGCCGTCGACGTCGGCGTCCGTGGCCATGACGATTTTGTGGTACCTGGCGTCCTCGATGTTGAACTCTTCGTGGACGCCGGTGCCGATCGCCGTGATCAGCGCCTGCACCTCGTTGTTGGCCAGCACCTTGTCGATGCGGCTCTTCTCGACGTTGATGATCTTGCCGCGCAGCGGCAGCACCGCCTGGGTCGAGCGGTCTCGCGCCTGCTTAGCCGAGCCGCCGGCGGAGTCGCCCTCGACCACGAAGAGCTCCGCGTCGCGCGGGTCCTTGACCGTGCAGTCGGCCAGCTTGCCCGGCAAGGTCGAGTTCTCCAGCGCCGACTTGCGCCGGGTCAGGTCGCGCGCTTTACGCGCCGCGTCGCGTGCCCGCGAGGCGTCGATCGCCTTGGTGATGATGCGCCGCGCGTCGCCCGGGTTCTCCTCGAGGAACTCGGCCAGCTTGCGATTGACGGTCTCCTCGACCAGGCCGCGGATCGGCGGGTTGCCGAGTTTGGTCTTGGTCTGCCCCTCGAACTGCGGGTCGTGCAGCTTGACCGAGATCACCGCGGTCAGGCCCTCGCGCACGTCCTCGCCGCCGAGGTTGCCGTCCTTCTCTTTGAGCAGGCCTTTGCCGCGAGCGTAGGCGTTCAGCGTGCGGGTCAGGGCGGCGCGGAAGCCGGAGAGGTGGGAGCCGCCCTCGTGCGTGTTGATGTTGTTGGCGAAGCTGAAGATCGATTCCTGGTAGGAGGTGTTCCACTGCATCGCCACCTCGACCTGTCCCTCATCCTCCTCGCCCTCGAAGAAGATCGTCTTGCGGTGCAGGGTGTCCTTGTTCTCGTTGAGGTGGCGGACGAAATCCTCGATCCCCCCCTCGTACTGGAAGCTGACGCTGTTGGTCTGGCCGCGCTCGTCGACCAGCTCGATCTTCAGGCCGCGGGTGAGGAAGGCGGTCTCGCGCAACCGCTCGGCCAGCGTTTCGAAGTCGAACTCGACCTCCTCGAAGATCTCCGGGTCCGGCTGAAAGGTGAGCGTCGTCCCGGTTTTCTTCGTCGCCTCTCCCTTGGCCAGCGGCCCCTGCGGCTTGCCCCGCTCGTAGTCCTGGCTCCAGACGTTGCCGTCGCGGCTGATCTCGAGCTGCAGCTTCTCGGAGAGGGCGTTGACGACGGAGACCCCCACCCCGTGCAGGCCGCCGGAGACTTTGTAGCCGCCGCCGTCGCCGAACTTGCCGCCGGCATGCAGGGTGGTCAGCACGACCTCGGCGGCCGGCCGTTTCTCCTTCTTCAGCTCTTCGACCGGGATGCCGCGGCCGTCGTCGAAGACGGTGCAGCTGTCGTCCGGGTGGAGGACGACGCGGACTTCGCTGCAGTGCCCCGCGATCGCCTCGTCGACCGAGTTGTCGACCACCTCGTAGACCAGGTGGTGAAGCCCGCGCGGGCCGGTCGAGCCGATGTACATGCCGGGGCGCTTGCGAACCGCTTCGAGCCCCTCGAGGACGGTGATGTCCTTGGCGCCGTAGGAGTCGTCTTTCTTGGCCTTGCCCCCGCCCGCGTTCTCGTTCTTCTTAGGCAACTGATCCTTTCCGCGTTCCACAGAAAACCCCGACCGCCTGGCGCTCTCGGCGCGCCCGGTCGGGGCATAAGTCGAGTTGACATAAGGATACCAGTTCGGGCCCCCGCAAAAGCTTGCGCCCGTTTAAGAAATCCCTGCAAATCACGGAAAACTGTAACTAATCTGCTTCGCCTTCCAAGCGAAAGCGCAGGGCCTGGGGCGCGTCCTCGCCGAGGCGCTCGCGCAAGCCCCGCTCGAGCTGCCCTTTCATCAGGTCGAGCTCCTCGGTCCAGACGCTGTCGACGCAGGCGACGGTCACCACGCCCTCGCGTTCGGAGACCGGCCGAGCGGCGCTCGCCAGGCGCTCGCCGACGACCTCGTCCCAGACGGCCTGCACGGCCGCCAGGCGCGTCTTCGGCGCGACCCGCTGGAGCGCCGAGCGAAAGGCGGACGCGGCCGGCCGGGGAGCGCGGCGGCGGGTCACGCCGCGGCGCTGCGCACGATGTCGAAGGG
>JBKPOW010000070.1:0-1852 GCA_046733275.1 Actinomycetota bacterium | reverse complement strand
GGGCGGGGGCTCCGGGCTCCCGCGAGCCGCCGCTGACCAGGTCGAGCCAGAGCGCGCTGTCGGCGACGTTGCGGCTGACGCAGTTGTAAGCGGAGAGGCCGTTCCAGTGCTCGATGTCGGGTGCGAGCGAGACGCGGCCGCGCGTCGGTTTGAGCCCCACCAGGCCGCAGCAGGCAGCGGGGATGCGGATCGAGCCGGCGCCGTCGGTGGCGAGCGCGATCGGCACCAGGCCGGCGGCAACCGCCGCGCCGCTGCCGCCGCTCGAGCCACCCGGGGTTCGCTGCGGATTCCAGGGGTTACGGGTCACGCCACAGGTCGCCGTCTCGGTGAAGCCGCAGATCGCCAGCTCGGGCAGCGTCGTCTTGCCGATCAAGATCGCGCCCGCCTCGCGCAGGCGGCGGACGATCTCGCTGTCGGCCCTGGCCGGCTGGTCGAAGCCGTCGGTGCCGTAGGTGGTGACGTCGCCGGCGACGTCGACGCAGTCCTTGATCGCCACCGGCACGCCCAGCAGCGGCCGCTCCTCCCCTGCCTGCAGCCGCGCCTCGGCCTGGTCGGCTTCGAGCAGCGCTTTCTCGGCAAAGACGGTGCGGAAGGAATTCAGCGTCGGGTCGAGGCGGGCGATGCGGTCAAGGTAGAGCCGCACCAGCTCGCTGGGAGAGACCTCGCCGGCGCGCACCATCTCCGCCTGCCTCGCCGCTCCGGCGAAAGCGATCTCCTCGCTCATGCGAGGGAGGGTATTAGGCCTCGGCCGGCTCGGGCTCGCGCTTGCCGCCGCCCTCGAAGCTGAGGCGTGGCAGGAGGCGATCGAGCCAGGAGGGCATCCACCAGTTCCAGCCGCCCATCAGCTTCATCGCCGCCGGCACCAGGATCAGGCGGACGAGGGTGGCGTCGAGGGCGATCGCGACGGCGGCGCCGAGCCCCAGCTCCTTGATCGAGGGCACGCCGGTGAGGACGAAGACGGCGAAGACGCAGCTCATGATCAGCGCCGCCGAGGAGATCGTGCGGGCGCTCGAGGCGAGGCCTTCGGCGACGGCGCGCTCGTTGTCGCCGTGCACCATGTAGCGCTCGCGGATGCGCGACATGAGGAAGACCTCGTAGTCCATCGAGAGACCGAAGACGATGGCGAAGATCAGCGGCACGTTGATCGTGTCGAGCGCGCCGAGGCTTTCGAAGCCGAGCACGCTGTCGAGCCAGCCCCACTGGAAGATCGCGACGAGAACGCCGAAGGCGGCGCCGATCGAGAGCAGGTTCATCAGCACCGCCTTCAGCGGCAGCAGCAGCGAGCGCAGCATCACCATCAGGACTAGGAAGCTGAGCGCGAGGACGAAGCCGACGATCTTCCAGAGCGAGCCGGATATCTGGGCGCGGGCATCGTCAGTGCGGGCGGTCTCGCCGCCGACGTCGACCACGGCGACCGCGGCCAACCCGCTTGCCGGGACGAACGAGTCGCGCAGGCGGGCGACGAAGGCCGAGGCGACCTCGGAGTCGCTCGGCGCGGTCGAGGTCGCCTCGATCAGGACGCTCTCGCCGGCGAAGACCGGCGGGGGGACCGCGGCGACACCCGGCTCGGCACGCAGGCTCTTGGCGAAGCCGGCGACCGTGCCGCGGTCGGGCTCGCCGGGGAAGGTGGCGACGATCTGCACCGGGTCGGCACCGCCGCCGAGCTGCTCGGCGACGAGTTCGTTGCCGACGCGCACGTCGCTGCCCTTGGGGAACTGCTGGATCGCGTTGGTGCCGGTCTCGAGCGAGAGCAGCGGTGAGGCGAGGAAGAGGAGGATGCCGACGGAGAAGGCGACCGCGAGCCAGGGCCTAGCCATCACGCGGCGGGCCCACCGGTCCCAGAACCCGGGAC
>JBKPOW010000069.1:0-13397 GCA_046733275.1 Actinomycetota bacterium | reverse complement strand
CACCGGAGACGAGGTCGGGCGGAACGCGCCCTATGCCGGCAAAGAGGGGCTGGGTGACTATCTGAGCGACGTCGCCAGCGTCTGGGAGGAGCTGCTGATCACGCCGAGGCAGGTCGAGCAGCGCGGAGACACCCTCTTGGTGCAGGGTCGCGTCTACCTGCGCAGCCGCGCGCTGGGCATACGTGACATGCCTACGGCCTGGATCTGGGACCTGCGCGACGGCCGCTTCCTGCGCGGCAGGGTCTTCGTCGACCCGGAGGAGGCGGTCAGGCAGTTCCGCCTCGAAGGTCGGCCAGAGCCGACTCCCGATTCCCATGCATCGAAATCGACGACCCAACTCCGGTGATCTTCAGCAGCCTCTCGACCTGATCGTTCGAGCAGCAGATGACGAGGCGGCCGTTGCCGTCGCCGCCGGCCTCGCGGTCGATCCGCTGCCAGGCGCGCACGATCAGCGCGATCCCGGTCGAGTCGATGAACTCGCACTCGCAGAGGTCGAGCATGACCGATGCGTCGGAATCGGCGAGCGCGCCCTCCAGGGCCTGCTCCAGCTCGGGCGCCGTGCTCATGTCCAGCTCCCCCCGGACTGTGAACACACGGATACCGTCCCCGAGCTTCTCTCTCTCCACCTCAAATGGCACTGGACTCACTGTCTCGATCCTACATCAGGGACAACCTGATCACGTAGGGCGATCGCAGCGGCGCATCGATCGCGCGCCGACCGGACAAGCTGTCGGGTTTGTGCCAGGAAGCGCGTGGGGAGCGAAGGACACTTAGAGCCCTACGACTGTGAATATGCTCATTCTCGCCGACGAGGGCTCGTCCCTCGGGCGACCAGATGGGAACAAGCTCAGACACCCAGGCGATTCAAGATAGGCCCAGGGGGCTGCAGATGTTGCTACCCGCTAAATCCGAGAACGTCGCCGTCATCCGCCACGCACTTGCCGGGCTGGCCGAGGAGATCGGCATGGACGAACCCGGCCTCGCCGACCTGAAGACGGTCGTCACCGAGGCCTGCATGAACGTCGTCGTGCACGCCTACGACGGGCAGCCGGGACCGCTCGCGGTAGAGGCCAAGGCCGATCCCGACGGGCTGACGGTCATCGTCCGCGACGAGGGCATCGGCATCAGGCCCCAGGCCGACACCACCGAGCGCGAGAGCCTGCGCCTCGGCCTCTCCCTGATCGCCGCCCTCTCCAGCAGCTTCTCGATCGCGGGCGGGCTCGACCGCGGCACCGAGATAACGATGAGGGTCCCCCTGCGGGGCGGCGGCGCCGACGGCAGGGGGGACTCGGTCGAGATGAAGCCCCTGCCCGATCGCACCGAGGTCGTGGTCGATCGCTCCGAGTTGCTCTCACCGGTGCTCGCCCGCGTCGTCTCGGCTCTCGCCGCCCGGCGCGACCTCTCCATCGACCGGGTCTCCGACGCGGTGCTGGTCACCGACGCGATTGCCAGCGCCGCACCCGAGCGCTTCAGCAACGGCCGCGTGCGACTCGGTTTCGAGGAGCGTCCGACGGGCATCGACCTGCGCCTCGGCCCGATGGACCCGGGCGCCGCCGCACGCATCCGCGAGGAGCTCGAGGTCCCCGACGTGGGGGGCTCGCTGGAGGCGCTTGCCGACGAGCTCGCCGTCGAAGAGTCCGACGACGGCGAGTACCTCGTCATCCGCTTTGCCGCTGCTCCCTGATCTGCTCGCGGATGCGGGCCAGCGCCCGCCGCAGGATGCGCGAGACGTGCATCTGCGAGTGGCCGATGCGCTCGGCGATCTGCGACTGCGTCATGTCCTCGGCGAAGCGCAGGCGGAGGACTAGGCGCTCGCGCTCGTCCAGGTAGGGAAGCGCGGCGTCGAGGGCGATCCGGCCCTCGACCAGCTCGTATGACTCGTCCTCCTCGCCGATCCACTCGGTCGGCGCGGACTCCTCGGAGTCGTCCGAGCCCGCCGGCCGGTCGAGCGAGAGCGGCCGGCGGTTGTGGTTCGCCTCCATCACCTCGAGCACGTCGGTCTGCTCCAGCTCCAGCCGTTCGGCGATCTCGCCGACCGAGGGCGAGCGCTGCAGCTCTTTGGTCAGCTCGGTGATCGCCTTGTCGACCTCGGCCATGCGGTCGTGCAGCCCGCGCGGCACCCGCACCGTCCAGACACGGTCGCGGAAGTGGCGTTTGAGCTCGCCGAGGATGGTCGGCGAGGCAAAGGCGGTGAAGGGGATGCCGCGGTCGGGATCGAAGCGGTCGACGGCGTTGAGCAGGCCGAGGTTGGCGACCTGGAGGAGGTCGTCGAAGGACTCGCTGGCGCCGCGGTAGCGCAGAGCGAGGCGCTTGGCGAAGGGCATGTTGCGCCGCACCAGCTCCTCGCGGATCGCCGGGTCGCGCGTCGCGGCGAAGCGCCGCCAGAGCTCGCGCTCGCGTGCCAGTTGCTCCTCCGCCCCCGGGCCGGGGGCAGCAATCTCTTCGTCTCTTTGCCGCTCTACAGCCATAGCAACGCCTGGGGGAACCCGATCATCGGTCGGTACCGCCCTAGAGCCCAAACGGGCCGTGCGGCTCGGTGTAAGACGATTGTGACGAAGCGGTCGCCTACCCGCCACCCGGTGCGGCGAAACTGCGCGGTCTCCAGATACCCTCACGGCAGACCAACCGAAAACAAGGAGACGCTGATGGCTTTCTCGGTTCCCGACCTTCCCTACGACTACGACGCGCTCGAGCCGCATATCGACGAGGCGACCATGCGCGTCCACCATGACAAGCACCACCAGGCCTACGTCGACAAAGCCAACGGCGCCCTGGAGGGAACCGAGTGGGCGGACCGCGACGTCGAGGACGTGCTGAAGAGCCTCGACAGCCTGCCCGCCGAAAAGCAGGGACCGGTGCGCAACAACGGCGGCGGCCACTACAACCACACCCTCTTCTGGCAGATGCTCAGCCCCGACGGCGGCGGCGCGCCGAGCGGCGAGCTGGCGAGCGCGATCGACGCCGCCTTCGGCTCCTTCGAGGACTTCAAGGCGAAGTTCAAAGAAGCCGGCATCGGACAATTCGGCTCCGGCTGGGCCTGGCTGGTCAAGGACGGCGACGGGGTCGCGATCGTCTCCACCCCGAACCAGGACTCGCCGATCTCCGACGGCAAGACGCCGCTGCTCGGCTGCGACGTCTGGGAGCACGCCTACTACCTCAAGTATCAGAACAAGCGCCCCGACTACATCGACGCCTTCTGGAACGTCGTCAACTGGGGTTATGTCGAAGAGCGCTTCGCGTCAAGCTGAGCGTTACGCGGCGATTGCCGGCCGCGCGGCCTCGGGAAGGTCGCGCGGCTCGGCCCCCTCTTTCGGCGGCACGCCGGCCATCGCGTGCTCGGCCAGGGCGGTGATCGTCAGGCTGGGGTTGACGCCGACGTTGGCCGGGATCGCGGCGCCGTCGCAGACCATCAGGTTCTCGTAGCCGAAGACGCGCTGTCCCGAGTCGACGACGCCGTCCTCGGGGCCGTGACCGATCACGGCGCCGCCGAGGATGTGGGCGGTGGTGGGGACGTTCAGCGTCGCCTCCATGATCGAGCTCTGGGCGATCCCGCCGGTCCGCTTCGCCATCCATTCGGCCGCCTTGTTGGCGACCGGGATGAAGGTCGGGTTGGGCTTCTCGGGGTCCTGCTCGGTCTGCAGGCGCACCTCGCCGTTGCGCTTCAGCTTCGGTCGCAGGGCGATCGCGTTGTCGAGCGTCTGCATGACCAGGAGGATGATCGTGCGGCGCGAGGTGTCGAACGGCCAGAGGACCTTGGCGAAGTTGATCGGGTGCCGGACGATCTGGCCGAGCAGCTTCAACGGCCGCGTGACCCGGGTCCCGTCGCCGACCAGCAGCGTGTTGAGCGTGCTCATCGAGTCGCCGGCGTGGCCGTAGGTGACGGTCTCGATGTGGGTGTGCGGGTCGGGGTAGATGCTCGAGCTGATCGCCACCCGCCGCGTCAGATCGTCGGGGTAGTCCTCGGGGACCCTGACCGCGAGGATGCTCTCGCTGTTGGTGCGGACCAGCTCGCCGAGCCGGGGTGAGATCCGCGGCAGCGAGCCGCCCAGGCGGCAGCGCTGCAGCAGCTTGTTGGTGCCCAGCGGCCCCGCGGCGACGACGACGCCGCGGGCCGTGAGCGTGCGCCGCTTGCGCCCGCGCAGCAGCCCGGAGCGCTCGCTGATGACGCTGTAGCCGTCGCTGCCGTCGGCGGCGCCCAAGGGGCGGATGTCGGTGACGGTGCGCTCGGCTTGCACCTCCACCCCGCGGTGCTCGGCCAGCCAGAGGTAGTTCTTGACCAGGGTGTTCTTGGCGCCGTGCGGGCAGCCGACCATGCAGCGCCCGCACTGCATGCAACCGGTGCGCTCGGGGCCCTCGCCTTCGAAGTAGGGATCGGCGACGGTCTGGCCTGGGTTGTCGAGGTAGACCCCGATCGGGGTCTTGCGGTAGGTGTCGGCGACGCCCAGCTCCTCGCCCAACTCGCGCAGGAGCTGGTCGGCCGGGTCGTCCTGCTCGTGGACGACGACGCCGAGCATCCGCTGCGCGGTCTCGTAGTGGGGGGCGAGCGTCCGCTCCCAGTCCTCCATGTCGGCCCACTGGGGGTCCTGGAAGAAGGGCGAGGGGGGGACGTAGAGCGTGTTGGCATAGCCGAGGCTGCCGCCGCCGACGCCACAGCCGCTGACCACGGCGATGTCGCGAAAGAGGCTGAGGCGGAAGATCCCCTTCATCCCCGCTCGCGGCGCCCAGAAGTAGCGCTTGCTGTCCCAGGTCGACTTGGGGAAGTCGTCGTCCGTGAACCGCTTGCCGCACTCGAGGACGGCGACGTCGTAGCCCTTTTCCGCCAGTCGGAGCGCCGAGACCGACCCACCGAAGCCGGAGCCCACCACAACCCAGTCGTAGTCGTAGGTCACGGTGGGTGTCCCTGGGGGCCTAGGCCTCGCCCGGCTCGAGGGGGCGGAAGTCGCTGGTGCGGGCTCCGCAGACGGGGCAGAACCAGTCGCTGGGAATGTCCTCGAACTTGGTGCCGGGCGGGATGCCGCCGTCGGGATCGCCAACCGCGGGGTCGTAGATGAAGCCGCAGCTCTCGCAGATCCAGAGGGTCGCCTCGGTCGTCGCGCTCATGCCGGGAAGGTTAGAAGACTCAACCTATTTATCGAAGCTGACCGCGACCGGCTCGCGCTCGGATTTATCTTCGATCTCGAAGAACTCGCGCGCCTCGAAGTTGCCCTGGTTGGCGACGATCGAGCCCGGGAACTGTTCGATGTCGGTGTTGTAGGCCTGCACGTTGGAGTTGTAGATGCGGCGCGAGGCCTGGATTTCGTCCTCCAGCTCGGAGAGGTTGCGACTCAGCTGCTGGAAGTTCTCGGTGGCGCGCAGGGTGGGGTAGTTCTCGGCGACCGCGCGTACGTCCGCCAGCGCCTGGGTCAGCTTCTGCTCCGCTTTGGCCGTGTCGGCGACGCTTTCCGCCGCCATCGCCTCTGCCCGTGCCTGCGTCGTTTTCTCGAAGGTCTCCTGCTCGTGGGTGGCGTAGCCCTTGACCGTCTCGACCAGGTTGGGCACGAGGTCGTGGCGGCGCTTGAGCTGCACGTCGATTCCGCTCCAGGACTCGTCGACCCGGTTGCGTGAGGCGATGATCGAGTTGCGCTTGGCGACGAAGTAGAGGACGGCGATGACGATGAGTGCGCCGATGACTATGAGAGCGATGGTCATGGGGGCATCCTACCTCCCGCCCTCCCCGTTCCACTGTTCCTTAGCCCCAAATAACCTGGCAAAGGAACAGCGGAAGCTGAATAGGATCGCGGGGTGGGGGCTAAACAGGAAGCTGCCGAGTGGGCCGAGATCGTCCGCCGCTACGGCGAGCGCAACGACCTGACCTACGAGCCGGTCGGCGGGATCAACCCGAAAGACGGGCCCGTCGCGCTCTGCGTGGGCGGGACGAACCGGCTGACGGGACAGCTGGCCGAGGGGTTTTGGGGGTCCTGCTGCGACGCCGACGAGAAGGAGGTCGGCGGGCTCTTTGGCAAGGCGCTGCTGCCGACGGCGCTGCTGACCAAGGCGCATATGCCCGATTTGGCCCGGGTCGTGCCGGCCTTCAACGTCGAGTCGATCGAGGGTCACGAGCACGTCACCCAGCGCTTTGCCCGCAAGGTCGAGTTCGAGTCGATCGACTTCAACAGGCGCTACCTGGCGACGGTGCCGAGCGAGTACGACCCGGTCAAGCTGCGCGAGCTGTTCGGGCCGGGGTTCCTCGCCTGGGCGACGACGATGAGCGGTGAGATCGACTTCGGCATCAACGACCGCCAGCTCTGGTTCCTCTGGCGCCTGCGCGAGCGCCGCGATGCGGAGCTGAAGAAGGCGCTGAAGAACGCCGGCCAGCTGTTTAAGCGGTTGCAGGCGGAGATGGACGAGAGCGGCATCCACACCTACCCGCCGGGCCCCTGGCACGCCGGCTTGGAGCCGTTCCCCAGCGAGGGCGCCCCTCAAGCCGGGTAATCCGGGTCGCCCGGGAGGACGACGCGGTGGTCCTCCTTGGTGCCGATCACCTTGGGCAGGATCGGCTCGACCTCGCGCCCGCGATGCTCCTCGATCGCCTCGGCTGCGGTGCCGTAGGGGAGAAGCGAGCTCAGCTGGTGGATGGTGGGAAAGGCGAGGACCATCTCGCCCGCCTCCTGGGCGGCGAGCGCCGCCCGCGGCTCGAACCAGCCGGCCTCGGTCGTCTCCACGCCGTCGGCCTTTGGCGGCGTGTGGGCGGGGGCGAGGGCGAGGAAGAACCAGGCGTCGAAGCGCCGTGAGACCACCTCCGGCGTGATCCAGCGCGAGAACAGCACCAGCTCCTCGTCTTCGGGCAGGGCGATCCCCGCCTCCTCCTCCAGCTCCCGCACCGCGCAGGCCCGGTAGCCCACCTCGCCCTCCCCGTCGCACTCGTCGACGCCCCCGCCGGGGAAGACCCAGACGCCTGGCATGAACCTCGCCTTCTCGGTCCGCTTCATCAGCAGCACTTCCAGCGCCCGGTCGCCGTGCTTCCCTCCGCGCCGCAGCAGCACCACCGAGGCCGAAGGCCGCGGCACCGCCGGCTCCCCCAGATTGGGCGCCTCAGCCGGGCCTCGTCTCCTCTCGCTCACCCAGCCAGCCTACGCAGCCTCTGCAAGCGACAGGGAGGCAGACGCGCACGCCGCCTCGATCGAGGCGGCGACTATCTCGACCAGATGCCGCAGCTCGGCCTCGGAGATCGAGAGGGGGGGCATGAGGACGACGACGTCGCCCAGCGGGCGGACGATCGCACCGCGCTTGCGGGCCTCCAGGCTGACCTGGTGACCCAGGCGGAGGGCGGGGTCGTGCCGGCCGAGGTCGATGCCGACCATGGCCCCGCGGCGGCGCACCTCGGCCACCTCGGTCATCGCCGCGACCGGGTCGAGCAGCTCGCCCAGCAGCTCGATCTTCGGTTGCAGGCGTTCCAGCGTGCGCTCGCGCTCGAAGGCTTCGAGGCTGGCGAGGGCGGCGGCGCAGGCGAGCGGGTTGCCCGTGTAGGTGTGGCCGTGGAAGAAGGTGCGCGCCTCCTCCGGCGCCCCGAGGAAGCCCTCGTAGATCCGCTCGGTCGCCAGCGTCGCCGCCAGCGGCAGGTAGCCGCCGGTGAGACCCTTGGCGAGGCAGAGCAGGTCGGGGCTGACGTCCTCCTGCTCGCAGGCGAACATCGTCCCGGTGCGGCCAAAGCCGGTAGCCACCTCGTCGCAGATCAGCAGCACGCCGTAGCGGTCGCAGAGCTCACGCGCCTCGCGTAGGTACCCGGGCGGGTGGACGATGATCCCGGCGGCGCCCTGGACCAGCGGCTCGAGGATCAGCGCCGCGATCTCCTCTTCGTGGCTGGCGAGGACGCGCTCCAGGTCGCCGGCGTCGCCCGGCTCGACCGCGTGGGTGGGGAAGAGCAGCGGCCGGTAGGTGGCGTGGAAGAGGTCGATGCCGCCGACCGAGACGGAGCCGATCGTGTCGCCGTGGTAGGCGTCGCGCAGGTGGACGAAGGAGGTGCGGCGGCGGTGCTGGCCACCGCGCTGCTGCTGGAACTGGAAGGCCATCTTCAGCGCGATCTCGGTTGCGGTCGAGCCCGACTCGGAGTAGAAGACGCGCGAGAGGCCGGGCGGCGCCAGCTCGACCAGCTTCGCCGCCAGCTCGGCCGCCCCGGGATGGGAGAGGCCGAGCATGGTCGAGTGGGCGACGCGGTCGAGCTGGTCGCGCACGGCCGCGTCGATGCCCGGGTGGCGGTGCCCGTGGACGTTGCACCAGAGCGAGGAGACGCCGTCGATGTAGCGACGCCCCTCGCTGTCGATCAGCTGCGCGCCCTCGGCCCGCTCGATCATCATGGGCTCTTCTTCGACCCAACCCTGCTGCTGGGTGAACGGGTGCCAGAGGTGGTCGCGATCGAGCTGAGCGTGGTCCACCGGCATCGGCGCGATCAACATAGACGTGGCCGCGGCGGGAGAGTTCGGCTGTGGCGCGGGTAAGGCCGTCTAGACCTGGGCCGCGGCGGGTACCGTCCTGCCAGCGTGCGGGAGTTCACAGAACATTACATAAAACGATGTAGCATTAGTGCAGATGGCTGAGCGCGGAGCTACCCCCCAGGTCCCTGCCGCGCGGCGGCGGGCCCTGCGCTCGGTCCGCGCCCTGTTCAGCCCGTTGCTCCCCGACGACTACCTCGAACTGATCAACCCCCTCTGGTCGACCCGCGAGCTGCGCGGGCGGATCGAGCGGATCGACAGGGAGACCGCCGACACGGTCACGGTGCTGATCCGTCCCGGCTACGAGTGGACTGGCCATCGCCCGGGGCAGTACCTGCGGATCGGGGTGGTGATCGACGGCGTGCACCACTGGCGCGCCTACTCGCTCACGTCGGAGCCCGGCCGGCCGGACGGCTGTATCAGCATCACGCCGAAGCTGGTCGACACCGGCAAGGTCTCCCCCTTCCTGGTCCGCCAGGCGAGGCCGGGGGACATCGTCAGGCTGGGCGGCGTCGAAGGGACCTTCGTCCTGCCCGATCCGGTTCCCGACAAGCTCCTCTTCATCAGCGCCGGCAGCGGGATCACGCCGATCATGAGCATGCTGCGCTGTCTCCACCGCAGCGACCAGGTGCGCGACGTGGTCCATATCCACTCCGCCCGGGCGATGGACGACGTGATCTTCGCCGATCGGCTGCGCGAGATCGACGAGGCGCACGGCGGCTACCGCCTGCAGCTGCGGATCACCGGCGAGCAGGGCCGCATCGCCCCCACCGACCTCGACGGGGTCTGCCCCGACTGGCGCCGGCGCTGCGCCTTCCTCTCCGGGCCGGGCGAGATGCTCGACGCGATGAGCGAGCACTGGCGGCAGCAGGGAGTGGAGGAGCTGCTCAGCATGGAGCGCTTCCAGCCCATGATCGGCGGCGACCCCGGTGAGGGAGAGGGGGGGAGGGTGCGCTTCGCCAAGAGCGGCGTCGAGGCCGAGTGCGAGGGCGGCACGCCGATCCTCGTCGGCGGCGAGCAAGCGGGCGCGGTCCTTCCCTTCGGCTGCCGCATGGGCATCTGCCACACCTGCGTGGGAAAGCTCTGCGCCGGCGAAGTCCGCGACCTTCGCACCGGCGAGGTTCACGGCAACGAGGGAGAAATGATCCGTACTTGTGTCAACGCACCGGAGGGACCAATTGAAATTGCACTCTGAGACCGCCAGCCCCCTCAACCACCTCTCCCCGGAGCAGCTGGACGAGCTGGGCCGCGAGCTCGACACGATCAAAGACCGGGTGTTCGCCGAGCTCGGCACGCGCGATCGCCGCTACATCGAGAGCATGATCGCGATGCAGCGGCGCCTCGCCGTGATGGGGCGCGTGTTGCTGCTCGCCTCGCGCTACCGGCTCGCCTGGGTGGCGGGGACGGCGACGCTCTCGATGGCGAAGATCCTCGAGAACATGGAGATCGGCCACAACGTCCTGCACGGCCAGTGGGACTGGATGAACGATCCCCAGATCAACTCCTCGACCTGGGATTGGGACACCGCTTCGACCTCAGAGGCGTGGAAGCACTCGCACAACTACGTCCACCACACCTTCACCAACATCCTCGGCAAGGACAAGGACCTCGGCTACGAGATCATGCGCATCGACCCGCGCCAGAAGTGGAATCCCGTCTACCTCCTCCAGCCGTTCTACAACCTCGTGCTGGCGGCCTTCTTCGAGTGGGGGGTGGCGCTGCACGATCTCGACTTCGAGGCGATACGGACCGGCAAGAAATCGAAGGCCCAGCTCAAGCGCGAGCTGGCGGGGATCCGCGAAAAGGCGAAGAGCCAGATCGTCAAGGACTACATCGCCTGGCCGCTCCTCAGCGGGCTGGCGATGGCTGCCCTCGACGCCGCGGTCGAGGCCGGCCGCAGCCGCGGCGGCGGCCGAAAGCGCCGCGGTCTTCTCCGCCGCAGGCGTCGCAGCGGCCTCTCCCACGCGCTCGAGGCGGCCCTGCGTGGCGGCACCGGCGCATACCGGTCCACCGCGTCGGCGGATGCCACCGCCAACATCATCCGCAACGTCTGGGCCTACGCGATCATCTTTTGCGGCCACTTCCCGGACCAGACCTACACCTTCAGCCCGGAGGAGGTCGAGAACGAGAGTCGCGGGGGCTGGTACGTGCGCCAGCTCGTCGGCGCGGCGAACATCGAGGGAAGCCCACTCTTCCACGTCATCAGCGGCAACCTCGGCTACCAGGTCGAGCACCACCTCTTCCCCGACATGCCGAGCACCCGCTACGCCGAGATCGCGCCGCAGGTGAAGGACATCTGCGAGCGCTACGGCCTCCCCTACAACAGCGGTCCCTTCGGCCAGCAGCTCGGCATGGTGCAGCGGACGATCCTGCGGCTTGCCTTCCCGGGCGGCTCCCAGCGTCCCAAGCCGGGCCCATACCGGGGCGAGCTCGAGCATCCCGCCTGAGCGAGAGCGGTCAGAGGTCGCGGCGCGGCAGCGTCTCGACCCTGACGCGGCCCAGGGCGGCGATCGTCGCGCGGTTCGACTGCTCGATCGGGGAGGGCTCCTCTGGCCAGGGGGTGAGGACGACGGAGTCGACCGTGAGCCCGGCGGAGCGGGCCGCCTCGAGCGTCAGCAGGGTGTGGTTGATCGTGCCGAGGCCGGGCGAGGCGGCGACGACCAGGGGCAGTTCCAGGTCGACGGCGAGGTCGCGGACGAGGTAGTCGGGCGTCAGTGGCACGAGCAGGCCGCCGACGCCCTCGCAGACAAGCGCGTCGGCGTCCGCCGCCGCGTCGTGCGCGACCGCCAGCAGCCGCCCAGGCATGATCTGCTCGCCGGCCAGTGCCGCCGCCAGGTGGGGCGACATCGGTGGGCCGTAACGGTAGGGGGCGATCTGCTCGTCGGACTGCGTGCTGCCCGCGGCATCGCGGAGCACGGCGTGGTCGGGGCGGGCAGCCGTACCGCCTCCCTCGTCGGCGTAGTCGTCCAGGCCGGTGACCGTCGGCTTGAAGACGGCGACCCGCTTGCCCTCCGCGGCGAGCGAGCGAGCGATGCTCGCGGCGACCACGGTCTTGCCGACCTCGGTCCCCGTCCCCGTGACGAAGACCCCCTCCACGCCTCAGACGGCGACCGGCAGGGCCCGCCGTGGCCGCGACGCGATGCCGACTTCCCGCGCCGCCTCGCCGACCAGCCGTGCCGCCTCGCGCAGGTCGGCCTCCTCGTGGGTCGCCATTGCGCTGAAGCGCAGGCGGGAGGAGCCAGCCGGCACCGTCGGCGGGCGGATCCCCTGGGCGAAGACGCCGCGCTCGAGCAGCCGCTCGCAGAGCGCCATCGTCCGCCCCGCGTCGCCGACCTCGAGCGGCACGATCTGACTCTGTCCGCCGCCCGGCGCAAGGCCCGCGGACCGCAGCCCCTCGCGCAGCGCCGCCGCATTGGCGTTCAACCGCTCGACCAGGCCCGGCTCCACTTCGAGCACTTGCAGCGCGGCGGTCGCGGCGGCCAAGCTGGGGGGCGGCAGCGCGGTGGAGAAGATGAAGGAGCGCGCCGTGTTGAGCAGGTACTCGCGCAGCTCGGCGTCGGCGCAGACGTAGGCGCCGTAGGAGCCGAGCGCCTTGCCCAGGGTGCCGACGACCAGGTCGACCTCGCCGCTGAGCCCGGCCGCGGCCGCCGAGCCGCGGCCGCCGGGACCGAGCGCGCCCGTCGCATGCGCCTCGTCGACCATCAACCTGCAGCCGTGCTCGCGAGCGAGCCGCACGAGATCGCCGAGCGGCGCCGTGTCGCCGTCCATCGAGAAGACGCCGTCGCTGACGATCAGCGAGGCGCGGCCGCGCGCCTGGCGCAGGCCCCAGGCGAGGTGCTCGACGTCGGCGTGGCGGTAGACGAAGGTCTCGGCCCGCGCCAGCTGGCAGCCGTCGACGATGCTGGCGTGGTTGAGCTCGTCGGAGAAGACGACCGTGTCGCGGCCGGCGAGCGCCGAGATCGCGCCGATGTTGGCCAGGTAGCCGGAGCCGAAGAGGAGCGCCGCCTCGTAGCCCTTGAAGGCGGCGAGCCGCTCCTCCAGCCGGCGGTGGGGGGCCATGTTGCCCGAGATCAGGCGCGAGGCGCCGGCGCCGGCGCCCCAGCGCAGCGCCGCCTGCGCGGCGGCGTCGCGCACCTCCGCCCGGCCGGCGAGGCCGAGGTAGTCGTTCGAGCAGAGCAGCAGCACCTCCCGGCCGTCGAGCAGCACCCGCCGTCCCTGCGGGCTTTCGACCAGGCGCAGCCGCCGGTGGAGCCCGCTCCCGCGAAGCTCCTCCAACCGCTCGGCGACCTCGCTCATGCGGCTGTCTGGCGGGCCGGGTAGGGCGGCGGCTTCTTCGTCTTCTTGACGACCCGCAGCTGGGTCGAGGGGTCCCAGAAGTTGGCTTCCTCCTGGCTGTCGATCAGCTCCTCGATCGGCGTCGCCGGGGTCTCGCCGTCGAGCCAGCCGGAGCGGTTGTCGGGGCGCGGGTTGGCGCCGTTGTCGGGCTGGCGCGCCACGTTCAGGCCCAGCTCCTCGAACATCGCCCGGTCGTCCTCCGGCTCGGCGCCGAGGGTGGTTAGGAAGTTGCCCATCATCACGCCGTTCAGTCCCGCCTTCACCGCCAGCGGCTGCAGCTCGCCGAGGTTCTCCACCCTGCCGCCGCAGAGGCGGAAGAGGGCGCCGGGGATGATCAGGCGGAAGATTGCCACCCACTTGACCACCTCCCACGGGTCCATCAGCGGGCGGTCGCCGAACTTGGTCCCCTCGCGTGGGTTGAGCAGGTTGATCGGCACCGAGGTCGGCTCCAGCTCGGCCAGCTCGAAGGCCATCTCCACCCGCTGGCGCGGCGACTCGCCGAGGTTGAGGATGCCGCCGACACAGGTCTCCAGCCCGGCCTCCCTGACCGCGTCGATCGTCCGCAGCCTTCCCTCATAGCGGACCGTGCTCGAG
>JBKPOW010000068.1:0-4540 GCA_046733275.1 Actinomycetota bacterium | reverse complement strand
AAGTCGTAGACGTCGCCCGATTGGGGAATTGCCTCGACCACCGGCAGGGCCTCGTTGCCGAGCACGCTGACCGCCAGCTCTCGACCGTCGACGAAGCGCTCGAGCAGGACACGGTCGTCGTAGCTGAAAGCGGAGACCAGCGCCTCGGGCACCTCGAACCAGCTGGCGGCGAACTTCACCCCAAGCGCCGAGCCGCCGCGGCTCGGCTTGACCACCAGCGGGAAGCCGAGCCGCTCCTCCAGGCCGCTGAGCGCATCGGCGGCGCCAAGCTCGCGGAAGGCCGTCTCGTTGAAGGCGAACCAGTCGGGCGTCGGCACACCGGCGGCGCGCAGGTCGTGCTTGGCCCAGACCTTGTCCATGCAGCGCGCGCAGGCGGCGACGCCGGGGCCGGTGAAGGGGACGCCGAGGATCTCGAGCAGCTCCTGGACCGTGCCGTCCTCGCCGCCGAGGCCGTGCATGGCGACGAAAGCGACCTCGGGCTGAGCCTCGGCGAGGCGCTTGACCAGGTCGACCCCGGCGTCGATCGAGACGACCTCGTGCCCGAGCCGCTTGAGCGCGTCCTCGACCCGCGCGCCGGAGCGCAGCGAGACGCCGCGCTCTAGCGACCGCCCGCCCTTGAGCACGGCGACCTTCAAGCAGCTCCCTCGCCGGATTTCCGAAAGGGGAGTACGTCTCCGCCGTCCTGCGCCGGCTCCGCCGCGCCCGGACGCGGGGACCCAGCCGCGTCCATATCTGATTCCCGCGGCTGGGCGGGAGCAGAGGACGCGGCGGAATCTGATGTCAGCGCTCCGTACAGCTCGACCTGCTCGGCGACGGCCTTGCCGATGCGGCGCACGCCCTCGCGGATCTCCTCCTCGCCGACGCCGGAGAAGTTGAGTCGCATCGAGCTACGGCCGCGACCCTCGTCGACGAAGGCGGCCTGACCGGGGACGAAGGCGACGTCCTCGCGCAGCGCCTTGGCCAGCAGGTCGCTGGTGTCGATGTAATCGGGCAGGGTCGCCCAGATGAAGAGGCCGCCCTGCGGTTCGGTCCAGGTCGCCTGGGCGGGGAAGTGCTCGCGCAACGCGGCCAGCATCGTGTCGCGCCGGCCCCGGTAGATCTCGACCAGGTCGTCGACGTACTCGCGCCAGCGCCCTTCGGCGAAGTACTCGCGGACGAAGTACTGGGTGAGGGTCGAGGTGCAGAGGTCGGAGGCTTGCTTGCCGAGGACGATCTTCTCCATCACCGGCGGCGGCGCCACCGCCCAGCCGAGGCGGATGCCGGGGGAAAGGACCTTGGAGAAGGTGCCGACGTAGATGACGAAGTCGCCGCCGTCGAGCTGGTAGAGGGGTGGCAGCGGTTCGCCGCCGAAGCGCAGCAGGCCGTAGGGGTTGTCCTCGACGACGAGCAGCTCGCGCCGGCGGGCGAGCTCGACCAGCCGCCGCCGCCGCTCGAGCGACATCGTCACCCCGGCCGGATTCTGGAAGCTCGGTACCGAGTAGACGAATTTGGGCCGGCGCCCCTCGCGGTCGAGCTGCGCCAGCACCCCTTCCAGCTGGTCGGTCAGCATGCCGTCGGCGTCGCACTCGATCTGGATCGTCTCCGCCTGGTAGCTGCAGAAGACCGGCACCGCGCCCGGGTAGGTCGGCGCCTCGCAGACGACGACGTCGCCGGGGTCGACCAGCGTCTTGCAGATCAGGTCGATCGCCTGCTGGCCGCCGGTGGTGACGATCACGTCGTCGGGGTCGGGCAGCATGCCCTCCGCTCCCATCACCTCGACGATGCAGTCGACGGTCTCGGCGAAGCCCTCGGTCGGCCCGTACTGGAGCGCCTGCGCGGTGGACTCCTGCGCGATCCGGGTCATCTGCGCGGCGAAGGTGCCGGCGGGGAAGGTCGAGGTGTCGGGCAGGCCGCCCGCCAGCGAGATCACCTCGGGCCGCGCCGTGATCGCCATCAGGTCGCGCATCGCCGAGGAGCGCATCACCCCCGTGCGCGCGGCGAAGAGGCCGGCGTAGCGCTCCAGATCGCGCGTGCGGGTGTGGGCGCGCCGCCGGTGGGGCGTCTCTTCCATCGGGATAGTGTGGCGAATCGGCGCCCGGCCGCCGCGCAGGTTAGTTTTTCAGCATGGGATCTCTCTCCGACATCTCGCTTGTCCTCGGCATCGGGGTGGCGATCGGGATGCTCGCCGGCACCACCGGCACCCACGGCTCGGCGCGCGGGCGGATGACGCTGCTGGCCGCGGCGATCGGCCTCGTCGTCGGCATCCTGCTGGCCGGCACGGCGGACCTGGACACGGTCGTCTCGGCGCTCGTCTGCCTGATCGGCGCCGTGGTCGCGTGCGTCGTCGTCAGCGATCTCGTCGCCGGGGCGGGCCGCCGCGAGGGCGGCGGCGGAGGCGCGCTCGCCTTCCTGGTCTCGCTCGTGGCCCTCGTCGTGGTCGCGATTGCGATCCTGCTCTCGCCGTTGATCCTGCTGGCGCTTGCCCTGCTGATCTGGGTCGGGATCTCCCGCCACCGCCGCGCTCAGCGCAAGCACGCCGGGCTGCGGGTCCTCCGCTAGGCCCCGCCGCCGCCCGCGCTTCATCATTCGCCGCCAGATGCCGGCGAAGAAGCTCGTCCTCACCTACGTCGACTCCCTGCGGACCGACATGCTCGAACGGGCCGTGGATGAGGGACGGGCGCCGACCTTCGCCGCCCTGCTGGACCGCGGCGTCCTCGTCCCCGACTGCGTCTCCAGCTTCCCCTCGGTGACGCCCGTCGCCTGCGCCGAGATGGTCACCGGCGTCGCCGCCGACCGCCACTGGATCAGCGGCATGAACTGGTACCACCGGCTGGAGCAGCGCTATGTCGAGTACGGCTCCTCGCTGGAGGCGACGCGCACGGTCGGCGTCTTCCGCGCCCTCTACGACCTCGTCTACAACATGAACCTCGCCCACCTCAACCCGGCGGTCGAGACCCTCTTCGAGCGGCTCGACGACGCCGGGCTGCGCACCGCCTGCACCCCGTTCCTGATCTACCGCGGGCGTCACCGCCACCAGGTCTCGCTCGAGGGATTGATGCGGCGCGCGGTCGAGACTACGCGGCTCAAGTTCCGTCACCACACCTGGGGGCCGGCCGAGCTCTTCTACGGCGAGCTCTACGCCAGCCGCGAGGTCCCCTGCAAGCCGACCTCGATCCCCGGCGGCCGCGACGGCTACTCCGCCTGCTGCGCCGCCGAGCTGGAGCGGGCCGGGGGGTACGACTTCCTCCTCCTCTCGCTGCCCGACAACGACAACTACTCGCACCGCTACGGCCCCGAGGCGAGCGTCGAGTCGATCGCCAAGGCCGACCACTGCCTGGGCAAAGTGATCGAGGCGGGAGGCGGGATCGACGCCTTCCTCGACGACCACGCGCTGATCCTGGTCGCCGACCACGCGCAGACGGCGGTCAGCCGGGGCCTGCCTCTGGCCGAGGTGCTCGCCCGGGAGTGGACCGTGCTGGCGCCCTCCGACGACCGGCCGGAGCTGGCGCAGCTGGCGGTCAGCCCGACCGGCCGCGCCGCGCACGTCTACCTGCTGCCCGGCGAGGGCGAGCGGGCCGATCCGGCGGAGGTCGCGCGTCGGCTGGGAGAGATGGAAGGCATCGAGCTGGTCTGCCGGCGCGAGGGCCGGGCGGCGGTAGTCGAGCGCCAGGGAGAGCGACTGCGATTTCGGCCGGGCGACGGTCTCGTCGACCGCCGCGGAGTCGGTTGGGAGATCAAGGGCGAGCTCGGCGTGCTCGAGGCAAGCGTCGAGGACGGCAAGGTCCACAGCGAGGAGTACCCGGATCCCTTCTCCCGCGTCTTCTCCGCCCTGACCGCGCCCCAGGCGGGCGACTTCATCGTCTCGCTGGCGCCGGGCTACGAGGCGGTCGATTGGGGCGGGGTCAGTCACGCCGGCGGCGGCAGCCACGGCTCCCTCCACGCCGGCGACTCGCTCGGTCCGCTGCTCTTCGTCGGCTGCGGGCCCGAGGACCCGGGGGAGCGCGAGCAGTGGACGCTGCGCGACGTGGCCCCCGCCGTGCTCGCGCACTTCGGGCTATGAGCCGAGCCGTCGCTCTTGCGCTCGTCCTTCTGACTGCATTGCTCGCCTCTCCGGCGCACGCTTCTGAAGTGAGCGCCAGCGAAGCGGTGCGGGTGGCGGACCGGGACGCGAAGGTGGTCGAGCAGCGGGAGGAGAACGGGGAGCTGACGCACAGCGCTTCGATAGTGGACGGACGCTGGGAGGTGGCTTATTTCGCCGGGTTGGACCAGGTGGCGCTGGTCGTGGTCGACCCGAAGACGGGGAAGGTGCGCGAGTCGTGGACGGGGCACCAGGTGCTGTGGAAGATGGCGCGCGGGTACTCGGGGGCGTTTGGACACAAGCTGAACGCGCCGTACGTGTTTCTGCCGTTATGTGTGTTGTTCCTGGTGGGGTTGATCGATTGGCGGCGGCCGTGGCGGGTGGCGACGCTCGATCTGGCGGTGTTGCTGGGGTTCGGGGTGTCGAACTACTTCTTCAACCGCGCGGAAATCGGGGTCTCGGTGCCGCTGGTCTATCCGCTGC
>JBKPOW010000067.1:0-1022 GCA_046733275.1 Actinomycetota bacterium | reverse complement strand
ATTCCCATGTAGGCGGGATCGACGCCGGCGACGCCGGTCGCGACGACGCGGGCGAGCGGCTCGGCGCCGAGCTTCTCCGCGCCGTCCTCGGAGGCGACGAGCAGGCAGGCGGCGCCGTCGTTGAGGGTCGAGGCGTTGCCGGCGGTGACCGTGCCGCCCTCGCGGAAGACCGGACGCAGCTTCGCCATCTTCTCCAGCGAGGCGTCGGGACGCGGCCCCTCGTCGGCCTCGACCGTGACCGTCTCGCGTCCGCGCGGCGCCTCGATCGGGACGATCTCCTCGGCGAAGCGGCCGGCCTCGGCCGCGGCAACGGCGCGCTGGTGGCTGCGCAGGGCGAAGGCGTCCTGGTCCTCGCGACTTACCTCGTAACGCTCGGCGACGTTCTCGCCGGTCTCGCCCATCGACTCGGTCGAGACCCCCAACTCGGCCATGCGCGGGTTGACGAAGCGCCAGCCGAGCGTCGTGTCGTGCATCGTCTGCTCGCCGCGCGGCAGGCCGCGTTCCGGCTTGCCGACCACCCAGGGGGCGCGGCTCATCGACTCGACCCCGCCGGCGAGGTAGAAGTCCCCCTCGCCGAGCTTGACCGCGCGGGCGGCGCAGTTGACCGCCTCGAGGCCCGAGGCGCAGAGGCGGTTGACGGTGGCGCCGGGAACGCTGTCGGGCAGGCCGGCGAGCAGCGCCGCCATCCGCGCCACGTCGCGGTTGTCCTCGCCCGACTGGTTGGCGGCACCGAGGTAGACGTCGCCGATCTCGGCAGGGTCGATCCCGCTGCGATCGACCGTCGCGCGGATCACGTGGGCGGCGAGGTCGTCCGGGCGGACGCCGGAGAGGGCGCCGCGGTAGGCGCCCATCGGCGTCCGCACCGCATCGATCAGGTAGGCCTCGCTCACGCCCCGGATTAAAGGGGAACCGGTGTTCCGGCGTATCCTTGGCCGGTGTACTTCGTCCTTGGAACCGTAGGGATGGTCTTGCTTGGTGTCGGGGTCCTCTTTCTGATCGAGCACTTCTACACTGGCAACAAC
>JBKPOW010000066.1:0-8989 GCA_046733275.1 Actinomycetota bacterium | reverse complement strand
ACTCGGGCCCGTCCTCGAAGATGCGGGAGCGGGCGATCGCGCCGGACAGCTCGGTGCCGAGCACACGGTCGTTGGCGTCGGTCGCCCGGGGAAACTCGCTGCGCAGAGTCCGCCCCGAGCAGATGTCGCCGGCCAGGGCGGCGATCTGGGTTGAGGCCTGCTTCGCCTCCATCCGGATCGGGCGGGCGACGACCAGGCCCGCCTCGGCCCGCGACTCGACGGCATCCTCGGCCACCGGCAGATCGATCGGCTCGAGGTCGAGGAACTCCTCGAGCGGCGTGATCAGCGGCGCCAGGTCGACCGAATCCTTGGCCGCGACCTGCTCCAGCAGGTCGTAGCGGCCGACCAGATCCTGGGCGCGGTCGTAGCCGAGCGAGGCGACGACCTCCTTGACCTCCTCGCCCATCGACTGGAAGAAGCGCGCGCAGCTCTCCGCCGCGCTGTCGATCTCCTGCGGGGTGAACTTCTTCAGGCCGTGCTCCTGGGCCTGCTCGACAGTCTCGATCTGGGTGGCGATGCCGACGTGGCAGGTATCGAGCTGACAGCCGCGGCAGATCGTGCAGCCGAGGCTGACCATCGCCAGGGTGCCGAAGCCGACCCGGTTGGCACCGAGGCAGTGCAGCTTGACGACGTCGTGACCAGTGCGGTAGCCGCCGTCGGCCCAGATCTCGACTCGGTTGCGCAGGCCGGCCTCCATCAGCGCCCGGTGCACTGCGCGGGTGCCGATGTCCGAGGGCAGGCCGACGTGGCGCAGGGCGTGCTGGCGGGCGGCGCCGGTCCCCCCCTCGAAGCCGGAGAGGGTGATGATGTCGGCGCCGGCCTTGGCGATGCCGAGGCCGATCGTGCCGATGTTCGGCACGACGGGCACCTTGACCGAGACGCGCACGTCGGGGTTGACCGTCTTCAGCTCGTCGATCAGCTCGGCCAGGTCCTCGATCGAGTAGAGGTCGTGGTTGTTGGAGGGGGAGATCAGGTCGGTGCCGGGCGCCGCGTTACGCGCGGCGGCGACCTTCTCGGAGACCTTCTTGCCGGGCAGGTGGCCGCCCTCTCCGGGCTTCGCCCCCTGGCCGATCTTGATCTCGGCGAGATAGGAGGAGTTGAGCATCTCCGCCGAGACGCCGAAGCGACCGGAGGCGACCTGCTGGCCGCGCCACTTGCGGTAGTGGCCGTACATGTCGCGGATCTCACCGCCCTCGCCGTTGACGCAGAGGATGTTGATCGCCTTCGCCGCCTCGGCGTAGGCGCGGAAGGCCGGCTCGGACTGCGAGCCGAAGCTCATCGAGGAGATCACCACGGGGTAGTCGTGGTGGCCGATGCCGGCGTCGACGCCCGAGGCGTCGGCGAGTGGCTCGCGATCACCCTTGAGCCCCATGATGTGGCGCATCGAGATCGGGCTCTGCACCTCCAGGTCGCGCACTTTCTCGCTGTATTCCGCGTAGGAGCCGGAGCCGTTGGCGGTGGCGATCGCCGCCTTGTAGACCTTGGGGTAGAAGCGGAAGGTCTTCGCCGGTTTGGCATCTTCGTCGCCGCCGAGGATGCGCGCCCGCTCGTTGCTGCTCTCGTCGAGCTCGGCGAAGCCGGCGCCGCCGCCCTCGGAGGAAGCGAAGGCCTCGGTCTGGAAGATCTCGGCCAGCTCGGGCCTGACCCCGATCGAGGAGAACTGGCGGGCGTAGCCGCGCACCTCGTGGATGCCGATCGTCGAGATCACTTTCTCGATCCCCTTGGCCAGCGCCGCGCAGAGGTTGCCGATGTCGGTGCGGTAGTCCTCGACGCAGATTACCTCGACCATCGTGTAGGGGCAGACGCCGTCGGCGCCGAGGCCGAGGGCGAGCATCGTGTCGTGGACGTTGCGGATCGCGGCGGAGCGCAGGACGATGCCGCAGCGGCGGCGCAGGTTCTCCTCGCCCGGCTCGACCTTGAACTGCTTTAGCGCCTGGTCGACCGCCGAGGTGGCGAGGTGCGGGTCGAGGTAGCGACGGTCGGCGTCGTAAACGGTGCGGTCGGTGAGGACCAGCAGCTCGGCCCCGTCGCGGACCTTCTTCACCGCCTCCTGGCGCAGCCGTTCGATCGCCCCCTGGGTCGTCTCCGACTCGAGCAGGGAGACGTCGACCGCGGCGGCGCGGCCGCGGAACTCCTCCCAGAGGTCCTCGAGCAGGTAGGTGTGGTTCTCGCGGGCGATCTCGCGGTATGCCCTGTCGGAGAGCGGCGCCAGGTCGTGGTGGCCGCCGAGGATCACCGGGAAGGAGGTCTCGACCGTGCCGGTGTCCTCGCCGGCGCTCTCGATCGAGGGGCGACGGCCGAAGACGGCCCGGGTGGAGAAATGCTCCATCTCGCGCTCGCGGTCGATCGCCGGGTTGGTGACCACGGCGACCGTCTCCTTGAAGTAGTCGGCGAGGTTCTGGCGCTCGGGCGATAGCGCCGCCAAGGGGCCGTCGTAGCCGAGCGAGCCGACCGGCTCGGCTCCGGTGGTGGCCATCTGCTGGACGAGTTTGACGTCGTCGCGCTGCCAGCCGAAGCCGGCGAGGACGCGGTCGGCGACCTTGACCGGCTCTTCCGGGCCGGCGTCGGAGTAGCCCGGCACCTCGCCGCCCTCGAGCGGGCCACCGGTGGTCAGGGCGCGATCGTAGGGGCCGGCCTCCGCGGCGCCGGTGCGCTCCAGCCAGCGGTCGCGCACGAGGCGCAGCATCTCGTCGTGGGCGCGCAGGGTCGAGCGGCGGGTGTCGCGGTGGATCGAGACCATCGCCTTCTCGCCCGGGGCGAGCGGCTTCGGCTCGGCGACCATCTCGGCCACGGACACGACGCCGGGCTCGGATGAGAAGACGTAGTCGTCGCCGGTCTCGACCTGCCAGAGCGGGCGCAGGCCGAGCGCGTCGGCGGAGAAGACGCACTCGTCGCCGTGGCGGGCGATCAGGGCCACCGGCCCCTGCGCGAACGGCCCCATCGCCTGGCGCAGGTACATGTAGAAGGGGTGCAGGTCGTCGGGCAGCGAGCGGATCTCGTTGACGATCGGCGGCACGACCATCTCCATCGCCTCGGCGAGGCTGAGCCCGTCGCGGTTGACCAGGGTGGCGATCGTCTGGTTGAGGTCCTGCGAGTCGGAGGAGCCGGGTTGGATCGGCACGCCCAGCATGCGCGCCTCCTGGCGCAGCTGTTCGATCGTGTTGATCTCGCCGTTATGGCCCAGCACGGAGAAGGGCTGGACGCGTTTGAACGAGGGCCAGGTGTTGGTCGAGTAACGGTTGTGGCCGAAGCAGCCGATGGTCTCGAAGCGCTCGTCGCGCAGGTCGGGGTAGTACTCGCCGAGGATCTTCGGAGCGCCCATCACCTTGTAGACGCAGATCGTCGCCGAGAAGGAGGGGATGTGGACGCCGAGCTCCTCCTCCAGCTCGATCAGCAGGTCGAAGAGGACGCGGTCGCGGCGCGAGGCGTCGGCGACGAGGCCGGCGACCTGCCAGAAGTGCGGCTCCTCCTCGCGCGCGGTCGGGCCGAGCGCGGTCGAGTCGACCGCGCCGATCCGCTCGGCGAGGACGCGGAAGCCACCGCGGCCGAGCAGCTCGCGGGCGTCGTGCTGGACCTTCCCCAGGTCCTGCGAGCGCTCGACGAAGACGTGGGCGACGGCGAAGGCATCGTCGAGGGTGAGCGAGGGATCGTGGCCGCCGGAGCGGACCTCCTCGGCCCAGATCTTGCGCGGGATGTCGAGCAGTAGGCCGCAGCCGTCGCCCTCGCCGTCGACGTTGCCGGCGCGGTGGAGCATCTTCTGCAGCGCCGGGATCGCCCGCTCGATCGGCTCATGGCTAGGCGTCGCGTCCCTGCGTACCGAGGCATAGATGGCACAAGCGTCCTTGTCCTCGACGCTGGGCGGCGAGACGAGCGGCCGGTAGGCGCGCTCTGGCGAGTAGCGGACGGGCGCGCCCTCGCCGTGAAGCTCACGGGACTGGGTATCGGACATCTCGACCTCCCGGTTTCCGCGCCTTCTCCGAGCGGGCGCGCGACGGGTTGACAGGTCTCGGAATTATAGGGCGGGAACCGCCGGTCAAACGGCGAATTCGGGTTTAACCGCGAAATGCGGGCAAATCTAGGCCCAGCTCATCGGCTCGTAGCCGCCCTCAGGCTGGACGCCGATCAGGAGCGCCGTCACTGGCGCCTCAGAGCGGTTGAGGATCGTGCGCTTGGCGGACGGCTCAATCGAGGCGAAGGTTCCGGCCGGCGCCGCGTGCTCCTCGCCGTCGAGACGCATCGTCGCCTCGCCCTCGAGGATCGCGTAGAGCTCGACCTGGCCGCTCTGCGCCTCGTCGTGCTCGGGGATTTCACCCCCGGGCGCGATCTCGACCAGGTTGAAGCCGAAGGCAGCGGTGCCGAGCGCCTTGCGCGCCAGCTTCCAGGTCGCGCCGCCGGACCCCTCCATCGACTCGAACTCGTCGCGATGCTTGATCGTGTAGCCGCCCGCCACGGCCGGGACGATACCGCGCTCCCGGCCGCTGTCGCGATCGGTGGTCCTAAAGCTCCGGGACGTCGGCGCCCTGGTCGCTGAAGGGGATGCGGCGGATTCGGGCCCACTCGCCGCAACGCTCTTCCAACGCCTCGGTGACCTTGCCGGCGTCCTGCCAAGTGGTCCAGACGAGGACGGTCGGCCCGGCGCCCGAGATCGTCGCCCCCAGCGCTCCCAGCTCGTGCGCCTTCTCGACCAGCTCCATCGAGCGCGGGTAGAGGCCGCGGCGACGCACCTGGTGGATCTTGTCGTTGAGGCTGGCGGCGATCAGGCCGAGGTCGCCGCGGTAGAGGCCGAGGGTCAAGCGAGCGGCGGAGAAGATGTTGGAGAGCGCGTCGCGGGTCGGGATCTCAGGGGGGATCGCCTCGCGTGCGGCGTCCGTCGCCACCTCGCAGCTGGGGATGACGAGCACGCCCTCGAGTCCGTCGGGCGGCGGGAAGCGCGAGCAGTCGGGCTTGCCCCCCTCAGGGATCGGGTCGCAGATGACGATGCCGCCGAAGATCGCCGCGGCGACGTTATCGGGATGGCCCTCGATCTCGGTGGCCAGCGCCAGCAGCTCTTTTTCCGAGAGCGCCAGCTCGTAGAGGTGGTCGGCGGCGACCAGGCCGGCGACGATCGCCGCTGCGCTCGAGCCGAGGCCGCGCCCGAGCGGGATCGTCTCCCTCAGGCGGAAGGAGATGCCATCGGCGGAGTGCAGGCTCTCGAAGGCGCGCACGATCAGGTTGTCGCGGCCGGTCGGCACGTCGAGGCCGCCCGGGTCGAGCGAGAACTCACCCGTCTCCTCGATCTCGAGCTCGAGCCAGAGGTCGAGCGCCGCCGCCATCACGTCGTAGCCCGGTCCGAGGTTGGCCGAGGAGGCGGGCACGCGGACGACGCGGCGGCGGGCGGTCACGCGAACACCGCTCTCTCCACCGCGCTCAGGTCGTTCTCACAATTGATCACCGGCGGCGCTTTCGAGAGCGCCGTGTCGGGGTCCTTGAGGCCGTGGCCGGTGAGCACGCAGACGACCGACTCCGGCGGCGCGGCGTCCTCGACCACCGGCAGGCCGTGGGTCAGCAGGCCGGCGACCGAGGCGGCGGAGGCCGGCTCGCAGAAGATCCCCTCGTTGGCCGCCAGCCAGTGGTAGGCGTCGAGGATCTGCCCGTCGGAGACCGCTGCTACCCGACCGCGCGAGGCGGTGAAGGCGGCCATCGCCTCCTCCCAGCGAGCCGGGTTGCCGATGCGGATGGCCGAGGCGACCGTCTCCGGCGCGGCGACCGGGCTGCCGTGGACCAGCGGCGCCGCCCCCTCGGCCTGGAAGCCGTAGAGGACCGGCGCCGCCCCGGCCTCCTCGAAGCCGCGCCAGTAGGCGGTCACGTTGCCGGCGTTGCCGACCGGGATCGCCAGCGCCCCCGGCGCCTGGCCGAGCTCCTCGACCACCTCGAAGGCCGCCGTCTTCTGCCCTTCGATGCGGAAGGGGTTGACCGAGTTGACCAGCTCGATCGGGTGCTTTTGGGCGAGCTCGCGCACGATCCCCAGCGCGTCGTCGAAGTTCCCCTGCAGGGCGACGACGCGGGCGCCGTGCATCAGCGCCTGCGCCAGCTTGCCGATCGCGATCTTGCCCTCGGGCACGATCACCGCGCCGCGCAGGCCCGCCCGTGCCGCGTAGGCGGCGGCGCTGGCCGCGGTGTTGCCGGTCGAGGCGCAGATCACCGCCTCCGCCCCCCGCCCCTTCGCCCGCGAGACAGCAACCGTCATTCCGCGGTCCTTGAACGAGCCGGTCGGGTTCGCCCCCTCGAACTTGAGGTAGGCCCGCACGCCAAGGCGCTCCGAAAGCCGCTCCGCCTCGATCAGCGGCGTCGAGCCCTCGTTCAGCGAGACGACCGGATCCCCCTCCTCCAGCGGCAGCTTCTCCCTGTATCGCTCGATCAGGGGAAGCGGGCTCAAACGAACTCCTCCTCGATTACGCGGATCGAGCGCGGCGCCGAGCGCAGCTCCTCCAGGCCGCCGATCTCCGCCATCGCCGCGGCGAAGCGCGACTCGAGGCACTCGTGCACGACCATCACCAGGCGGGCGTCGTCGCCGATGCCGCGCTGGACGACGCTCTTCACCGAGATCTCGTTCTCCCCCAGCACCTGGGCGATCCGCGCCAGCACTCCGGGCCGGTCGGCGACCTCGAGGTGCAGGTAGAAGGAGGAGGTGACATCGGCGACCAGTGGCAGCTCCGCGTGCACCTCGTTCGCCGGGGCGTCGCCGGAGAGGATCGAGACGACGTCGCCGAGCACCGCCGAGGCGGTCTCGACGCCGCCGGCGCCCGGTCCCGACATCGTCACCTCGGTGATCGCCGGCGCCTCGACCATCACCGCGTTGAACGGGCCTTCGACCGGGGCGAGCGGGTGGCCGCCGTAGAGGAAGCAGGGGAAGACGCGCACGCTGATGCCGCCGTCGCGGCGCTCGGCGACCCCGAGCAGCTTCAGCGAGAGGCCGAGCTCCTTGGCGTAAGCGAGGTCATCGGGCTGGATCGCCTCGATCCCCTCGTAGGCGACCTGGTCGAGCGTCACCGGGGTGTGGAAGGCGAGGCGGGCGAGGATCGCCATCTTCGCCGCCGCGTCGGCGCCGTTGACGTCCTCGCTCGGGTCGGCCTCGGCGTAGCCGAGCTCCTGCGCGCGCGCCAGGACCCGCTCGTAGGCGGCGCCGCTGGAGGCCATCTCGCTGAGGATGAAGTTGGTCGTGCCGTTGACGATGCCGAAGACCTTGTCGATCTCGGTGACGCCGAAGCTCTCCTGGATCGTGCGCACGATCGGGATCACGCCGGCGACGGCGGCCTCGAAGCGCAGCTGCACGCCGGCCTCGCGGGCCACGGCGAAGAGCTCCTCGCCGTGCTGGGCGAGCAGCTGCTTGTTGGCGGTGACCACGGGCACCCCGGCGCGCAGCGCCTCGAGCACGTAGCCGCGCGCCGGCTCAGTACCGCCGATCAGCTCGACGATCAGGTCCGCTCCGGCGAGGATCTCGGCGAACTCGCCCTCGCTGCGCGAGAGCGTGCCGCAGATCTCGGGCCGCCGCCCGGTCGCCGCCGCGACCGCGTCGGCCCGCTCGGCGAGCAGCTTGGCGAAGGCGGCGCCCACCGTGCCCTTGCCGAGCACCCCGATGCGGACCGGCTCAGCCATCGACGTCGCGTGAGGTCAGGTCCTCGTAGGACTCGCGCCGCACGACGACCCGCGCCTGGCCGTCCCGGCAGAAGATCACCGGCGGGCGGGTAACGCCGTTGTAGTTGCTCGCCATCGCGTGCCCGTAGGCGCCGGTGGCCGGGGTCACGAGCACGTCGCCGACGGCCGGCGCGGCCAGCACCGCGTCGCGGACGATCACGTCGCCCGACTCGCAGTGCATACCGGCGATCGTCGCTGCCGCGTCGGGGGGGTCGCCGGCCCGGTCGGCGATCAAGGCCTCGTAGCGCGAGCCGTAGAGCATCGGCCGCATGTTGTCCGACATGCCGCCGTCGACCGCGACGTAGGTGCGGATGCCGGGGATCTCCTTGACGGTGCCGACCCGGTAGGCGGTGAGGCCGGCGTTGCCGACCAGCGAGCGACCGGGCTCGACCAGGATGCGGACGCCCTCGCCGAAGACCTCGGCGACGCCGCGCACCTTGACCTCCACGTAGGAGTCGATCGAGGGCGGCTCGTCCTCGGCGGTGTAGGCGATGCCGAGGCCGCCGCCGACGTTGACCAGCCGGCACCAATCGCCGGCCAGCTCGCCGATCGCGCGGATCGCCAGCCTGTATGGCTCTAGCTCGAAGATCTGCGAGCCAATGTGGGCGTGCAGGCCGACGAGGTTGAGCTGCTCGGAGGCGAGCACGCGCTCGATCGCCCGCGCCGCCAGCCCGTCCTCGAGGCCGAAGCCGAACTTGGAATCGAGCTGGCCGGTCTGGACGTAATCGTGGGTCGAGGGCTTGATCCCCGGCGTCACCCGGATCAGCACGTCCTGCGGTTCGTCGAGCAGTCGCTCGCAGCGCTCGATCTCGTCGAAGGAGTCGAGGATCAGGTGGCCGACGCCGGCGCGGGCGGCGAAGAGGATCTCCTCGTCGCTCTTGTTGTTGCCGTGCATGTGGATGCGGGCCGGGTCGAAGCCGGCGCGCAGCGCCATGTGCAGCTCGCCGCCCGAGGCGACGTCGACGGACAGTCCCTCTTCGGCGAAGAGCCGGTAGGCGGCGGTGCAGGGGAAGGCCTTGCTGGCGTAGAGCACCTCGAAGTCGTCGGTGCGGCGCTCGAATGCCTCGCGGTAGGCGCGTGCCCGGCCCCGCATCTCCTCCTCGGCGTAGATGTAGGCGGGGGTGCCGTGGGCGGCGGCGAGCTCGACTACGTCACAGCCACCCACCTCGAGGTGGCCGCGCTCGTTCACGCGGCTGCCGGACGGGTAGACCGGCGAACCCGCGATCGGGTCGGCAACCGCACCTACCTGTCCGCGCTCGGCCATGGGAGGGCATTGTGACGGTTGCGGACCCGCTGTCTCTTATACACATCTCCG
>JBKPOW010000065.1:0-15187 GCA_046733275.1 Actinomycetota bacterium | reverse complement strand
TGGCTGCGCCTATCGCTTCCCCTGTCGCTTCGCGGCCCGATTAGGCCCAACGGGCGCCAATGCCCACCGCAGCGCCGTTTGCGGGCCTGGAGATTTGCCGACATTCCTACTGCACCTCCGCGTCAAAACATCAAGGCGGCGCTGTTCGTCACCTTCTCGACCTTCTCCGCGTCCCTTGCACTCGACGCCTGCGCTATCGCCTCGGCGCTGGCTCCGCAGCGGCTCTCCATCACCTCGGCGACCTAATCGCCTTGGTGCTGGCAACCCGACTCCACAGCCGATCATCGTCTCCGCGCTGGCTCCGCAGGGCTCCGCCGTCAATCGGCCTGGGGGTCCGCATGAGTTGGAAGGCGGCAGCGGGCTTGCGGTTCCCCGAAGGGACCGCCGAGGTGATCGCCTCGCTCGGCGAGACATCGCGATAGCGCTGCTGGAAGGGAACCCGGAACTCGAGCGCGCCTATGGGGTGGCGATCCATTTCTGCCTCTCGGACGAGCTGACGGAGCGCGGACCTTTCGCGCCGATCTTCCGCACCGTCGGCGAGCCGGATCGACTGGTCGACTGGCTCGGACGAACCAAGGCAACGACGGACGCGGTGCCGTGGGGCGATGGGTAGGAAGCTCGCCGTTTCGATCCCGCGCATCGCTCTCACGCCGGCAGAGGCGGCGGCTGCCATTGGCGTCGGCCCGACTTCTTCGATGCCAATGTCGCGCCCGAGCTGCGACTGATCCGACCTGGTCGCAAGCGCCTCGTTCCGGCGAGCGAGTTGGAACGGTGGACCGCCGAGAACGCGGAGCGGGTCTTCGAGGGAGCGTGACTGCTGCGCTGCATACTCGGACGGCAACCGCGAAGACCGGCTGCAACTTCTAGGCTCCCCGGCCATGGCCGATCCAAAGCAGCGAGCGCTTAAAGAGGCACAACGCTCGCAAGCAAAGTACGAGAAGGCTCAGGAGCGGCTCGACCAAGAAGGCAAAGCTCCGCGAGAGAGCTTCAAGCAGGCCAAGGAAGCGGGGGCGACCTTACGCGAGATCGGCGCGGCGGTCGGCCTCTCGATCACCTTGGACCGCTACGGCCACCTGATGCCCGGCTTCGAGGCCGAGGCCGAGGCTGCGGGGCTGCTCGATCCTACCTCAGCGCCCAGCGCGAGCGGGACGAGGAAGCCGTTCGGACGGCTGGCGGGCTGCTCACTGGCGCACCGACTGGCGCATAGGCTGCGCGAGGTGACCGCAAACCGCTCTGACAAGCGACTTCGCATCCCTTGCTCCGGCATGTATTTCATCTGATCCAGATCAGATGAAAGGGCGATGCGGAGCCGGCGCGTCGTCGAGTTGCCGCTGGCGTCGGTTGCGGTCCCTCTGACGCGGGCGGTGACCCTCCATCCTCGTCGCCTGGCTTGTTTCGCTCGCTTCAGGCTGCGCTGCGGCAGTCTGAGGCGCAGGCGCGCTCGCGTGCCGGGCTGGGCCTGTTTAGTTGCTGTGAACAACGGGGCGGAGCGCGAGGCGGTGGCGGCGGAGAAGCCGAGGACGCCGCGGGCGCGGAGGGCGCAGGTCTCGTCGCAGGTGGCGAAGATCGTGACGAAGCGACGGAGGGGTTGGCGCCGGCCCGCCTGTAGCGAGAGGCTGGGGCGGGTCGTATCGGCGGAGGCCACAGGCCCGCCGCTCCCGCTGCTCGACGTGCCGCCCGCCTCCTCGGCGCTCGGCGGGCAGGCGGCCCCAGCCATCGCTGACGGGGCGACCCGGTAGACGGTCCCCTCAGCCATTACGTAGACGCAGCCGCGGGAGTCCTCGCCGAAGCCCAGCGGTCCGTCGCCCGGCGTTGGCGTCGAGACCCCGGCAGGCTGCGGGTCGGCACCGGCGACGCCGAGGTCGAGCGTGCGCAGATCGCTGCGGCAGAGATCGCCGTAGAGGTAGCGACCGGTTATGCCGGTCAAGGCCGGGTCGCGGACGACGTAGCCGCCGATGATCGCGCAGCCAGTCGTCTCGGTGGGTCCGGAGTGGCCGTACTGGAAGATCGGGTCGACGAAGGTGGGGTTCGAGCATGCCGCCTCGCAGGTCGGCCAGCCGAGGTTGGCGCCGGCCAGGGTGGTCGCCTCGGCGGTCCCGGTCGGGCTGCCGAGATTGACCTCCTCCCAGGTTTCCTGGCCAACGTCGGGCAGGACGAGCTCGCCGCCGGGTCCGAACGAGGCGCGGAAGGGGTTGCGCAGGCCGAGGGCGTAGATCTCCGGTCTCGCTCCGGCGGTGCCGACGAACGGGTTGGAGGCGGGGATGCCGAAGTCCGCGCCGCCGCTCTGCTCGCGCGGATCGATCCGCAGCAGCTTGCCGAGGTCGTTCGCGAGGCTCTGCGCGTTGGCGCCGTTCGCGGAATCGCCCGTGGTCACGTAGAGGAGGCCTTCGGGCCCGAAGGCGAGCTGGCCGCCGTTGTGGTTCGTCGCCCCGCCGTGGGCTTCCTTGAGCACGAGGCGGGCGGAGTCGGAGTCGGCGACGTAGGGATCTGAAGTCGAGCGACGGTACTCGACCACGCGCAGATCGCCGACGGCGCCGGACGGGTCGAGGGCGTCGTCTCCGTCCGCGACGGTGAAGACGTAGAACAAGCCGCTCGTCGCGTAGTCGGGGGCGAAGGCGATCGAGAGCAGGCCGCGCTCGCCATCGGTGTCGACGTTCGGCACGGTGAGGAATGGCGGCGCGCGCAGCACGCCGTCCTCGACGATGCGCACCCCACCGCCGCGCTCGACGACGAAGAGGCGCGGGTCTCCGGATGGCGAGGCAGCGTGGATTGGCGTGCTGTCCCAGGCCGAGCCGGGTGCAAGCGGCACCAGCGTCGCCGCCGAGGCGGGGGCGGATGACAAGAGCAATGCCATCACCCCCAAGGAAACGCTCCAGCGCACCATCGTCCTAAGGTACCCAGCGATGAGGATCGGGAACGAGGCATCGGCGGTGGTCGGAGGGACGCCGCTGGTGGCGTTGCGGCGGCTGGGGGAGGGGCTGCCGGGGGAGGTCTGCGTGAAGCTGGAGTACTTCAATCCGGGGGGTTCGGTGAAGGATCGGATCGGCGTGGCAATGATCGATGCGGCTGAGCACGAAGGACTGATCGAGCCGGGAAAGTCGGTGATCGTCGAGCCGACCAGCGGCAACACCGGCATCGCCCTGGCGATGGTCTGCGCGGCGCGCGGCTACGAGCTGATCCTGACGCTCCCCGAGGGGATGAGCCGCGAGCGGGCGAAGCTGCTGCGCGCCTACGGCGCCGAGGTGCGCGAGACGCCTTCCCTCGGCGGGATGAACGAGGCGGTCGAGCTGGCGGAGGAGATCCGCGAGCAGCGGCGCGGTTTCATGCCGCAGCAGTTCTCCAACCCCGCCAATCCGGCGGCGCACCGGAAGACGACGGCCGAGGAGATCTGGCGCGACACCGACGGCGAGATCGGCGCTTTCGTCGCCGGGGTCGGAACCGGCGGCACCATAACCGGCGTCGGTGGCATGTTGCGCGAGTGCAGCCCGGAGACCCTGGTCGTCGCGGTCGAGCCGGCGGCGTCCCCCGTGCTATCAGGTGGCTCGCCCGGCCCGCACAAGATCCAGGGGATCGGTGCCGGTTTCGTCCCCGAGGTGCTCGATCGCTCGGTTATCGACGAGACGATCGCGGTCTCCGACGAGGACGCGCTGGAGACGGCGCGCCAGGCGGCCCAGCGCGAGGGGGTCCTCGCCGGGATCTCCGCCGGGGCCAACGTGAAGGCGGCGCTGGAGGTCGCCGGCCGGCCGGAGATGGAGGGCAAGCGCGTGGTCACCGTGATCTGCGACTCGGGCGAGCGCTACATGTCCCTACCCTTCTTCGCACCGTGAGAATGCTCAAGCGAGTCATCGCCGAGATCAAAGCGGACGTCACCGCGGCGCGCGATCGCGATCCGGCGGCGCACGGCGTCTCCTCCTTCGAGATCCTCGCCGGCTGGGCGGGAGTGCAGGCGCTGCTGGCCCATCGCGTCGCCCACGCGCTGTACGAGGCCGGGGTGCCGCTGGCTCCCGGCGCGATCGCCTACCTGAGCCGTTCGGTGACCGGGGTCGAGATCCATCCGGCGGCGAAGATCGGGGCGGAATTCTTCATCGACCACGGCTCCGGCGTGGTGATCGGCGAGACGGCCGAAATCGGCCGGCGGGTGACCCTCTACCAGGGGGTGACGCTTGGCGGCACCGGCTTCCAGCCGGGCAAGCGCCACCCGACGTTGGGCGACAACGTCACGGTTGGGTCTGGGGCGAAGCTGCTCGGCCCGATCGCCGTCGGCGACGGCGCCAAGGTCGGCGCCAACACCGTTGTCGTCGAGGACGTGCCGCCGAGCTCGACCGTGGTCGGCAACCCGGGTCACCCGGTCAAGGTCGAAGGCAAGCGGCCGGAAGGGCCCGACGCCGACTGGATCCACCTTCCCGACCCGATCGCCGAGGCGATCAAGACGCTCTCCGAGCGGATCGCCCGCCTCGAGGAGCGCCTCGCCGAGCTCGACGGCGGCGACGGATCGCCGGGCGACGCGCACGAGCTGCGAACCCGCACCGGACGCTCCTCGGCGGGCGGCTGAGCCAACCGCGCTCGTCTCTATTCTCGGAGGCGATGCTCCAGACCGAGTCAGAGAGCGCCGCCGAGCCGCTGCGCGGCGCTCCGACCGAGCCCGGCGCCGACCGCGCCGAGCGCCTGCTCGCCGAGCTGAACGAGCCGCAGAGCAAAGCGGTTCGCCACGGCGAGGGGCCGCTGTTGGTCCTCGCCGGGGCCGGCTCGGGCAAGACGCGCGTGCTCACCCACCGCATCGCCTACCTGCTCGCCACCGGCCAGGCGCGGCCGGGCGAGATCCTCGCGATCACCTTCACCAACAAGGCGGCGACCGAGATGCGCGAGCGGGTCGAAATCCTCGTCGGCCGCGCCACGCGGGCGATGTGGGTGACCACCTTCCACTCGGCCTGCGCGCGGATGCTGCGCGCCGATGCCGAGCGGCTCGGCTACTCGCGCGGCTTCACGATCTACGACGAGTCGGACTCGCTGCGCATGCTCAAACGCTGCATGGAAGAGCAGCACGTCGACCCCAAGCGCTACCCACCGCGGGCGATCCGCTCGCAGATCTCCGGCGCCAAGAACCAGCTGGTCGACGCCGACGCCTACGCCCAGGCGCAGGGCGGCGTCTTCGAGGAAACGACGGCGGGCGTCTACCACCTCTACGAGAAGCGCATGCTCGCCGCCAACGCGATGGACTTCGACGACCTGCTGGTGCGCACGGTCAACGCCCTGGAGCTGTTCGAGGAGGTGCGCGAGCGCTGGCGCCGCACCTTCCGCCACGTCCTCGTCGACGAGTACCAGGACACCAACCACGCCCAGTACCGCCTGCTGCAGCTGCTCACCTCCGAGCACGGCAACCTGATGGTCGTCGGCGACGAGGACCAATCGATTTACGGCTTCCGCGGCGCCGACATTCGCAACGTCCTGGACTTCGAGAACGACTTCCCCGAGGCCGAGGTGGTCAAGCTCGAGCAGAACTACCGCTCGACTCAGACCATCCTCTCCGCCGCCAACGCGGTGGTCGAGAACAACCGCGAACGGCGGCCGAAGCGGCTCTGGACCGAGCTCGCCGGGGGCGAGCCGCTGCAGCTGCGCGAGCTCGGCGACGAGCACGAGGAGGCCCGCTGGGTGGCGGGGGAGATCGAGCGCCTCGGCGAGGAGGAGGGGGTGCGGCGCGAGGACGTCGCCGTCTTCTACCGGACCAACGCGATGAGCCGGGTGCTGGAGGACACGCTGGTGCGCTTCGAGCTGCCCTACCAGGTGATCGGCGGGACCAAGTTCTACGAGCGGGCCGAGATCAAGGACGCGGTCGCCTACCTCAGCCTGCTCGCCAACCCCGCCGACCAGGTCTCCTTCGCGCGGATCGTCAACTCGCCGCGGCGGGGGATCGGCAAAACCAGCCAGGGACGGCTCGCCGCGCACGCCAACACGACCGGATTGCCGATCTGGGAGGTGGCCGGGCGCGTCGAGGAGGTGCCGGGCCTCGGCGCGGCGGCGATCAAGGCGGTCTCGCGCTTCCACGAGACGATGGACGGTCTGCGGGCCCGCATCGAGGAGACGCCGGTCGCCGAGCTGCTGGAGGCGACGCTGCGTGAGAGCGGCTACCTGGAGGCGCTGGCGGCGGAGCGGACGATCGAGGCCGAGGGGCGCGCCGAGAACCTCGAGGCGCTGATCGAGGGTGCCCGCGAGTTCGACGCCAACCGCGAGCTGGAGGGGGAGGGTGAGGTCTCCGCCCTGGAGGAGTTCCTCCAGCAGATCGCCCTCTACACCGAGCAGGACGGCCTCAGCGACGAGTCGGCAATCACGCTGATGACCCTGCACAACGCCAAGGGGCTCGAGTACGAGACGGTCTTCATCGTCGGCTGCGAGGACGGCGCCTTCCCCCACATGAAAGCCCTCGAAGAGGGGGGCGAGGAGGAGGAGCGGCGCCTCTGCTACGTCGGCATCACCCGCGCCGGCAGGCGCCTCTACATGACCTGGACGCGGGAGCGGCGGCTGTTCGGCCGGGCCGAGCGCAACCTACCCTCGCGCTTCGTCGACGAGCTGCCGGAGGAGCTGACCGAGCGCGGGCCGGAGGCCGCTGCCGTCGGCGCCGGCTGGGGGAGCGGCGCGGGGGAGGCGATCTCGCCGCTCGATCCCGGGCCGGCCCTGGAGCTGCGCACCGGCGACGACGTCGTCCACGCCAGCTTCGGCGACGGCGTCGTCACCGCCACGGAGCCGGGCGGCGTGGTCGTCGTCCGCTTCGCCGGCGACGGCTCCGAGCGCAAGCTGATGGCCGACTACGCCCCGATCCGCAGGAAGTGAGCGTGGCGGCGCGTCTGATCGATGGCAAGGCGGTCGCCGCGGCGGTGCGACAGCGGGTGCGGGAGGAGGTCACGGCGCTGGTCGCCGAGGGCGCGCGGGCGCCGGGTCTGGCTACGGTCCTCGTCGGCGAGGACCCGGCCTCGCAGATCTACGTGCGCAACAAGCACAAGGCCTGCGAGGAGGCGGGGATGCGCTCCCTGCACCACGGGCTGCCCGCGGACACGAGCGAGAAGGAGCTGCTCGAGCTGGTCGTAGAGCTCGGTCTCGACGAGGAAGTCGACGGAATCCTCGTGCAGCTGCCGGTCCCGGAGGGCATCGACCCGGACCGGGTGGTCGCGGCGATCGACCCGACGAAGGACGTCGACGGCCTCACCCCGACCAACGCCGGCCTGCTGGCCCACGGCATGCCGGGCCTGGTCCCCTGTACGCCGGCCGGGGTGATGGAGCTGCTGCGCCACGATGGGGTCGAGCTGGAGGGTGCGGAGGCGGTCGTGGTCGGGCGATCGAAGTTGGTCGGGGTACCGGTCGCGCGCCTCCTACTGGGGGCGAACGCCACGGTCACGGTCTGTCACTCGCGTACCCGCGACCTGGCCGCAACCTGCCGGCGCGCCGAGGTGCTCGTCGCCGCCGTCGGCGTGCCCCGACTGCTGGGCCGGGACGCGATCAAGCCGGGGGCCGTCGTGATCGACGTCGGCATGAACCGCACCGAGGACGAGCTCTGCGGCGACGTCGACTTCGAGGCCGCGTCCGAGGTTGCCGCCGCGATCACCCCCGTGCCAGGTGGGGTTGGGCCGATGACGATCGCGATGCTGCTCGTAAATACGTTGGCTGCCGCCCGAGCACGGGTGTAGTGTCGCCCCGACCCCTACTCCTCGGAGGGATAGATGGAAGTTGACAGGCTGAGCACGGGGGAGAAGATCTCCGCGGTCTCCGCGGTGCTCCTCTTCATATTCATGTTCTTCGATTGGTTCGGCGCCAAGGTGGAGGGCGTGCCCGGGTTCTCGGGCAGCGTCGAAGCCGGCGGCAGCGCCTGGGATGCGCTCGACGTGATCCCGATCTTCCTCATGCTGGCGATCGTCGTCGCGCTTGCGGTCGCCGTGATCCGCCTCACCGACGCCGACGTCGAGCCGCCGGTCTCGATGAACACGATCGTCGCAGGGCTCGGTGGCCTCGCGGTGCTGCTGATCCTCTACCGGATCGTCAACCCGCCCGGCGACGGCGACGCGCTCGCAGGGGTCGGCGTCGACATCACGCTCAAGCTCGGCATATTCCTCGGCCTGCTCGCCGCCGCCGGGATCGCCTACGGCGGCTACAGCGCGATGCGCGAGGAAGGCGCGACCTTCGGCGGCGAGGCCGATCGCCTCTCCGGCGGTCCCGGCCCAGGTCCGGGCCCGGGCCAGCAGCCGCCGGCCGGCGGCCCCCCACCGCCCCCGCCTCCTCCCACGCAGCAGCAGCCGCCCCCTCCGCCACCGCCAGCGCAGTAGGGATCGCTACGCCGCCGGGGTGGCCTCGGCCACTTCGGCGGCTACTCGCTTCGCAAACGCGATGATCGTCATCATCGGGTTCACCCCGACGGCGGTGGGGAAGAGCGAGGCGTCGGCGACGTAGAGGCCCTCGACTCCCCTGACGGCGCCGCGGCTGTCGCAGACCCCCTCGCCTTCGGCGGCGATCCGCGCCGTGCCCATCGGGTGGAAGGCCTCGAGGCGCAGCTCCGAGGGCTTGAAGCGGGTGGCCTCGAACTCGGCGACGTCGCCGGGGCGCAGCACCGGAACGCGGCCGATGTTGGGGTAGACCTCGGCGGCGCCGGCGGCGAAGTGGACCTCAGCCGCGCGGGCGATGCCGAAGACCACCTTGGCGGTGTCCTCGTCGGTCAGCCTGTAGTTGGCACGGATCGAGCCGTCGCGGGCAATGCCGACGCGGCCGCTCGACTCGTCGGTCAGTTGGACGCCGATCGAGCCGACGCGATCGAAGCCGAGGATCGCCTCCTGGTGCTCGCGGCCCGAGCCCGCCAGCCAGGCGCCGCCGAAGGGGAGCGGCGTGAAGGTCGCCTCGAGCAAGACCCCCTCGACCTCCCACTCGTCGACGTAGTAGCTCTGCATCACCCCTTCCCAACCGCGCACCTGCTCCTCGTAGCGGGCGCCGACCCAGCAGGCGGGGTGCATGCGCAGGTTGCGCCCGACCTGGTCACCGCCGAGGCCGGAGCGCAGCAGCAGCTCGGGCGTGCCGAGGGCGCCCCCGGCGACGATCGTCGCCTGGCGAGCGCGTACGGTGTAGGTGGGGCGCCTGCCGTTGCTCGTGCCCGGCCGCTCGACGACGCAGCGGACCCCGGCGATGCGGCCGTCCTCGACGATCAGGCGGCGCGCTTCGACGCCCGCCCGCAACCGCGCTCCGGCGGCCACTGCCCGCGGCACGTAGCTGACGTGCATGCCGCGCTTGGCGTCGATCCGGCAGCCGTAGGGGCAGGAGCTGCACTGCACGCAGTTGCCGGCGTTGCGCGAGATCGGGCCGCCGCTGACGCCGAGCGCTGCCGCTCCCTCCATCGCCAGCTGGCCGTTGCGCCCCATCCGCTCGGGATCGAGCGGCGTCACCCGCAGGAACTCCTCGGCCTCGGCGAAGTCGGGCGCCAGGCGGTCGGCCCAGGCGATCCCATAGCGATCGCGCCAGCTCTCCAGCATCGGTTCGGGGGCGCGGAAGCAGGTCCCCGAGTTGATCACGGTGGTGCCGCCGACCGTGCGCGCCACCGGCACCGGGATTGGCGGGCGGCCCTCGGCGATCGTCAGGCCGCCGTCGCGGTAGATCGAGGCGATCGCCTCGAGCGGGTCGCTCGGGTAGGTGTCGCGGTTGTAGCCGGCGCCCGCCTCAAGCAGGATCACGTCGAGGCCGGCCTCGGCCAGCGTCGACGCGGCGACGGCGCCGCCGGCGCCCGAGCCGATCACGACCACGTCGCATTCCTCGCCCTCGCCCGCCGGCTCGAGGTCGCCCAGCGGTCCGGCCGGCTCCGGCAGCGAGCCGTCCACCACCCGGCAGCTCGTCTCCAGCCCCAGCCTCGCCTCGACGCGCGGATTAACGGCGTAGCCGAGGGTGGTAAAGGTCTTCGCCATCAGCACCAGCTCGTGGTAGAGGCCGAAGCGTGAGTGCTCCATCCGCTGCAGGAAGTCTTCGCGCGCGCCCAGCTCCAGCCGGCTGAACCGCCACGGGAAGGGCAGCCACTCGAAGAGGCGCAGCGCTAGCCGGATCCTGGTGCGGACGCGCGGCGAAAGCGAGGTGAGGAGCCTGGCGACGGGGCCCGAGACGTCGACCTCGCGCTCGGCCGCGGGCAGGCCGTCGAGCGCGGGGGCCATCGCCTCGCAGATCGCGCTCAGGGTGCGCTGCTCGGCGGTCGACAGCCCCGGCGAGCGCTGTCAGCCGGGGTCGGCGCGTTCGACCCGCGCGCTCAGCGACCACAGCCAGAGCGCGGCAAGGGCGAGGAAGCCGTCGACCAGGAAGTTGAGCAGGTAGATGAAGACGTCCTGGTCGAAGAGGTAGAAGCCGAGCGAGCCGAGCGAGGAGGCGGCCTTGCCGGCGGCCAGCACCAGCAGCAGCGGGTGGTAGCGGACGACGTCGGCCTGGGCGAGGAGGCAGATGCCGGTGATTACGACCATGTAGGCGAAGGCGAGCGCCAGCCAGAGCTGCTCCTCGCCGTGCGGGGCGGGGGTGAAGTCACCGAGCGCATCGCCGAGGTCGGTGATCGTGTCGAGGACGCCGTCGGGCACGGCGATAAAGAGCAGGCCCACCACGGCGAAGCCGAGCGCCATCAGGCGCAGATTGAGGACGACGAAGCGCTCTGCTTTCTCTCCCCGCATGGTCGAGCGCACTCTAACTGGCTGGCTGGCCAGGAGGGATGGCGCCTAGAATCCCGGCCGTGATCGAGCGGGAGCAGGTGCTGCATGTCGCCAAGCTGGCCCGGCTGCGGCTGTCCGACGCCGAGGTGGAGAAGATGGCCGGTGAGCTTTCGGGGATCCTCGATCACGTCGATCGGATCGCCGAGCTGGAGCTGGACGACGTCGAGCCGACCTCGCACGTGGTCGAGCTGGAGAACGTCCTGCGGACCGACGAGCCGCGGCCCAGCTGGCCGCGCGAGGCGATGCTGAAGCAGGCGCCCGACCCGGCCGAGGGGGCGTTCCGGGTGCCTTCGCCGCAGGCCGAGGCCTGATGGCAGAGCTGCTCGAGCTGAGCGTCGCCGAGGCGGCGCGAGAGATCGCGGCCGGGGAGGTCTCGGCGGAGGAGTACGGCAGCGCCTGGCGCGAGGCCGCCGCGACAGACGAGCTGAATGCATATCTCTGGCGGGCGGAGGAGAGCTCTGTCATTGCCGGCGACAACGGCGACGGGCAGGGCGCCCGGCCGCTCGCCGGCATTCCGGTCGCGGTCAAGGACCTCTTCTGCACCGAGGGTGTCGCCACCACCGCCGGCTCGCGCATCCTCGAGGGGCACGAGCCCCTCTACACCGCCACCGCGGTGCGGCGGCTGGCCGAGGTCGGCGCCGGGATCCTCGGCAAGACCAACATGGACGAGTTCGCGATGGGGTCCTCGAACGAGAACTCCGCTTACGGGCCGGTGCGCAACCCCTGGGACCGCGAGCGCGTGCCCGGCGGCTCCTCGGGGGGCTCGGCGGCTGTCGTCGCCGGTGGCCTGGCGCCCTGCGCGATCGGCACCGATACGGGCGGCTCGATCCGCCAGCCGGCGTCGCTCTGCGGCATCGTCGGGCTGAAGCCGACCTACGGCGCGATCTCGCGCTACGGGATGATCGCCTTCGCCTCTTCGCTCGACCAGTGCGGCCCGCTGACCCGTGACGTGACCGACGCCGCGCTGCTGCTGGCGGCGATGCAGGGCCGCGACCCCTGCGACTCGACCTCGGTCGGGATCGGGGGCGGGGTGGAGGCGCCCAGCCGCGAGGACCTCGCGGGCCTGCGCTTCGCCGTGCCCGCCGAGCTGGCCCACGACGCGATCGACCCCGGCGTGCGCGCCGTCTTCGAGGCGACGCTGGGGCGGATCGAGGAGCTTGGGGGCGAGATCGCCGAGGCGCCGCTGCCGCACGCCGAGCACGGCATCTCCGCCTACTACGTGATCGCCCCGGCCGAGGCCTCCTCCAACCTCGCCCGCTACGACGGCGTCCGTTACGGGATGCGGGTCGAGGCGGCCGGCGACGTGGTCGAGATGTACGAGGCGACGCGCGCGGCCGGCTTCGGCGACGAGGTCAAGCGCCGCATCATGCTCGGCACCTACGCCCTCTCTTCCGGCTACTACGAGGCCTACTACGGCCGCGCGCAGAAGGTGCGCACGAAGATCGCCGCCGACTTCGCCGCGGCCTTCGCCGATTTCGACTTCGTCGTCACGCCGACCTCGCCCTCGGTCGCCTTCGGCCTCGGTGAGAAGACCGACGACCCGCTGGCGATGTACATGAACGACTTCTTCACCGTGCCGATGAGCCTCGCCGGAATACCGGCGATCTCGATCCCGGCCGGCCTCGCGGAGCCGCCGGGCGGCGGGCCGCGGCTGCCGGTCGGCTTCCAGATCGCCGCGCCGGCCTTCGCCGAGCAGCGCCTGCTCGAGGCCGCCTACGCGCTCGAGCGGGCGATCGGCTTCGACGCCAAGCCCGGAGGCAGGGGCGATGGCTGAGCTGGAGGCCGTGATCGGGCTGGAGATCCACGTCCAGCTCTCCACCAAGACGAAGATGTTCTGCGGCTGCGACCTCTCCTTCGGCGACGAGCCCAACGTCCACACCTGCCCGGTCTGCCTCGCCCACCCGGGGGTGCTGCCGGTGCCCAACGAGGAGGCGATCCGCTACGCGCTGAAGATCGCCGCGGCGCTGGAGTGCGAGGTGGCGCCGCGCTCGATCTTCCACCGCAAGAACTACTTCTATCCCGACAACCCGAAGGCGTACCAGATCAGCCAGTACGACGAGCCGCTCGCGGTCGACGGGCGCCTCGGCGGGATCCGCATCCACCGCGCCCACCTCGAGGAGGATGCGGCGAAGACGATCCATCTGGGGGAGTCGGGTCGCATCCACGGCTCCGGCGCCTCCCTGGTCGACTTCAACCGCGGCGGCACGCCGCTGGTCGAGATCGTCACCGAGCCCGACCTGCGCGGCGCCTCCGAAGCGGCCTCCTGGGCGCGGCTGTTGCGCACGACCGTGCGCCAGCTCGGCGTCTCCGATGTCAACATGGAGGAGGGCAGCCTGCGGGTCGACGCCAACGTCTCGGTGCGGCCGGCGGGCAGCGAGGAGCTCGGCACCAAGACCGAGCTGAAGAACATGAACAGCTTCCGCTTCCTCGAACGCGGGATCGAGGCGGAGCTGGCCCGCCAGCGCGAGCTGATCGAGGCGGGGGGACTTGTCGTCCAGGAGACCCTCCACTTCCATCCCGAGGACGGCACCCTGCACCCGCTGCGCTCGAAGGAGGAGGCGCACGACTACCGCTACTTCCCCGAGCCCGATCTGGTGCCGCTGGCGCCGACCGAGGAGATGCTGCGCGAGGCGCGCGAGTCGCTTCCCGAGCTGCCCGAGGCGCGGCAGCGGCGCTACGCGGAGGAGCTGAAGCTCTCGGCCGAGAACGCCGCCCAGCTGGCCGCCAACCCCGAGGAGGCCGGCTACTTCGAGGCCGTCTGCAGCGCCGCGGCGGGGGTCGAGCCGCAGGTGATCGCCAACTGGGTGACGGGCGAGCTCGCCGCCGCCCTGCGCCAGGCCGACGGCGGGTCGCCCGCCGACTCCAAGGTCGCCCCCGAAGCGCTTGCCGACCTGGTCGCGATGGTCGGCGAGAGGAAGATCTCGCACGGCAGCGGCAAGCAGGTGCTGGCGACCCTGGTCGCAGAGGGGGGAGACCCGGCGGCGATCGTCGAGCGCGAGGGCCTCGCCCAGATCTCTGACAGCGGCGAGCTCGAGTCGATCGTCGCCGCCGCGGTCGAAGCCAACCCGGAGGCCGCCGAGCAGATCCGCGCCGGCAACCAGAAGGCGATCGGCGCGATCGTCGGCGCGGTGATGAAGGAGACCAAGGGCCGCGCCGACGGCGGCGAGGTCAACCGCCTGATCAAGCAGCAGCTCGGCATCTAGCGCACATTCCACGCAACGAGGGGAAGAGTTTCCCTCTTTCGGCTCTTTGACCCGTATGTCAATTGACGATACGGCGGTGCTCCTGGCTAATGCCAGCGTGATCCGAGCGCTCATCGCGCTCGCGTCGAAGCTGGCGGACCGCTAGGAGACACCGTCAAAAGAAACGGCCCCGGGGCATCCTCCCCGGGGCCGTTCAGTTCAGTCAATTGACGACTGCGCAATCTTAGCGCTACATCAGGTCGAATGGGCCCTTCGCTTGGCAATGTGCGGTCCGTAACTTTGTAACAAGTTGTTACAAAGTGCTACGGTGGACTCGTGGCCTGGAACGTCGTCATCGCCGGGGGTGGATTCGGGGGGGCGATGGCGGCGCGGGAGCTGGAGCGGACCATGCCGCGCCAGTCGTGCCGGCTGACGCTGGTCAACGACGTCAACTTCCTCCTCTACACGCCGTTCTTGCCCGAGGCGGCGGCGGGCACGTTGGAGCCGCGCCACGTGGTGACGCCGCTGCGTGAGATCCTCGACCGCACCTACCTGCGGCTGGGGACGGTGACGGGCCACGATCCGCAGGCGCAGGTGGTCGAGCTGCGCACTCGCGACGGCGACGTCGAGCAGCTTCCCTACGACCAGCTGCTGCTGGCGCTCGGCTCGGTCTCGCGCGTGCTGCCCGTGCCCGGCCTCGCCGAGCACGCGGTCGGCTTCAAGAGCCTCGCCGACGCGATCTGGCTGCGCAACCACGTGGTCGAAACGCTCGAGGCCGCAAACGCCAGCGAGAACCCCGCCCGACGTGACGAGCTGCTCACGTACGTCTTCGTCGGCGGCGGCTACGCCGGCCTCGAGGCGCTCGCCGAGCTGCAGGACTTCGCCGCCGACGCGATGGACCGCTACCCGCGCGCCCGCCTGCACGGCATGCGCTGGGTCCTGGTCGAGGCAAAGGACCGCGTCCTGCCCGAGATCGACGCCGGCCTGGCCGATTACGCCCTGCGGCAGCTGCGCGGTCGCGGCATCGACATCCGCCTGGAGACGACGCTGGAGGAGGTGACGGCGAGGAGCGCACGCCTCTCCAGCGGCGAGGTGCTGCCGACGCGGACGGTCGTCTGGACCGCCGGCGTCGCGCCGCACCCGAGCCTGCGCCATCTTCGCCTGCCGCTCGACGAGCGCGGCCGCGTCCCGGTCGACGATCACCTGCGGGTGCGCGGGGCGGAGCGGGTCTGGGCGATTGGCGACTGCGCCGCCGCCCCCGACCCGCGCGGCGGCCTCTGCCCGCCGACGGCGCAGCAC
>JBKPOW010000064.1:0-1610 GCA_046733275.1 Actinomycetota bacterium | reverse complement strand
ACCTGGTGCTGCTCTGCGACGGCGACCTCGGTGCCTCGGCTGCGCAGCTGGGCGAGCTCGTCGAGGCGATCCGGCGGGGGGAGTGCGACCTCGCGGTGGCCGCCTTCAGCCGTCGCGTCGGCGGCGGCTTCGGCGTCGCCGTCGGCTTCGCCCGCTGGGCGATCCGCCGCCGCTGCGGGCTGGAGACGCGGGTGCCGATCTCCGGTCAGCGGGCGATGCGGGGGGAGGTGCTGCGGAGCGTGCTCCCCTTTGCCCGCGGCTATGGCATGGAGGTGGGGATGACGATCGACGCCGTCCGCGCCGGCTACCGCCTGCGTGAGTACGAGCTCGACCTCTCCCACCGAGCCACCGGCCGCTCGCTCGCCGGCTTCGTCCATCGCGGCCGGCAGCTCGTCGACTTCGCCCGCGTCTACCTTTCCCGCCGGAGGAACGAGCGGTGATCCTTGCGATCGACCAGGGGACGACCGGGACGACCTGCCTCGTCTTCGACGGCGAGGGCCGGATCGCGGGCCGGGCCTACTCGGAGTTCGAGCAGCACTTCCCCCACCCGGGCTGGGTCGAGCACGACGCGGACGAGATCTGGGAGGTGACGCGACGGGTCGCGAGCGAGGCGATCGCCGCGGCGGGCATTGAGGGCCGCGAACTTGACGGGATCGGGATCACGAACCAGCGTGAGACCGTGGTCGCCTGGGACCCGACCACGGGTGAGCCCGTCCATCGGGCGCTGGTTTGGCAGGACCGCCGCACCGCGGAGCGATGCCAGGAACTGCGCGCAGCGGGCCACGAAGGCCTCGTTCGGGAGCGGACGGGACTGGTCATAGATCCTTACTTCTCCGGGACCAAGATCGAGTGGCTGAAGCACAACCTCGATCAGCCGGACCGCGTCAATTACGGCACGATCGACTCCTACCTGCTCTTCCGACTCACCCGCGGCGACGCTTACGCGACCGACTACACCAACGCCTCGCGGACGATGCTGTTCGATATCCGCCGCTTGGACTGGGACGACGAGCTCTGCGGGTTGCTGGGGATCGATCTAGCCGATTTGCCTAGGCCGTGTCCTTCGGCGCACGTTTACGGCACGACCTCGGAGTTCGGCGGCGAAGTGCCGGTGGCCGGGATCGCCGGCGACCAGCAGGCGGCGCTCTTCGGCCAGGCCTGCCACAACGCGGGCAGCGCCAAGAACACCTACGGCACCGGCAGCTTCGTCCTGCTCAACACCGGCGCCGAGATGCCGGCGCCCGGAGAGGGGTTGCTGACCACGGTCGCCTGCGCGCCGGAAGGGGATGCCGCTTACGCGCTCGAGGCCTCGATCTTTGTCACCGGCGCCGCGGTGCAGTGGCTGCGCGACGGCCTCGGCGTGATCGCCGATGCCGCCGAGACGGAGGCGATGGCGGCGCGGCTCGAGGGGAACGACGACGTCTACTTCGTCCCGGCCCTGACCGGCCTCGGCTCGCCTCACTGGGATCCTTACGCGCGCGGCACGATCGTCGGCCTCACCCGCGGCAGCGGCCGCGCCCACCTGGCGCGGGCGGCGCTGGAGGCGATCGCCTACCAGACGGTCGACGCGGTCCGGGCCGAGGAGGCGGCTGCGGGCGAGCGCCTGGCGG
>JBKPOW010000063.1:0-10071 GCA_046733275.1 Actinomycetota bacterium | reverse complement strand
CCACGGTCCGACGTCCTCTGGGTCGTCCGCGAACGCGGTCACCGACCAGGTCGTGTCGGAGACGGCGCGGCTTTCGGTAATGACGATCTCGGCAGGATTACTGCCGGGATCCGGGGTCCCCGCGTCGACGCGGTAGCCGCCGCCGACGACGCGCCTTCCCGCCGGGCAGGACGCTGTCGCGGTGGCGGTCTCAGGCAGGTTGGCGGCGAGAGGGGAGCCAGCTTCGATCCGGAGGTAACCGGTGGCCCCCGCCGGCGCGGCGCGGGAACCAGCCGCGTAGGCGCCGTCGTATCCGAGCGCCGCCTGCGTGCTGCCCTCTCCGAGGACGCCGACACGCAGCTCGGCGGGTTTGCAGTAGCCCTTTTTCTGCACGAAGCGCAGGGCGCCTTTCTCAGGCCCGGCCTTGCGCACGCAGAGGTTGACCGTCGCCATCGAGCCCAGCTGCGGACTCGGCGCCGAGGCATAGGCGGCGACAGCGGCGAGCGCCATGCAGGCGGCGAGCCCGGCGATCATACGAGCGACCCGCAAGGGGAGGGACTTGACCGTCATCGAAGCTCAACGTACCGAGCGACTCGACGTTTGACCAATGGGCGGAGTCAAACATCCGGCCAAGATCAGTGTTTTTGGTCAAGCGGTTCTGAAAATACTGTCAGTGGATCTTCTTCAGACGCGAGCGCTGCTCTTGGCGCTCCACCACCTGGACGACGAGCTTTTTCACGTTCGAATCGCCCGTCGCCTTGATGTGACCGGTCTCGGCCGCCTTGCGGTAGCTCTTCAGCGTGCCGCGCTCGGCCAGCTCGTTGAACTGCGGCCGGTCGACCTGGACGAGGACGCGCTCGTCCTGGGCCAGGTCCTTGCTGATCTTCGGGCCGGGCAGCTCGACCCGGTACAGCTGCACGTCCCCCCTGCCTTTCAGCTCCAGGCCGAAGACCAGTTTCAGCTTCTGCAGGGCCGGCACTTCCGCCTGGAAGCGGGTGACCGCGGTCTCGATCAGCGCCTTGGTGTCGCCTGCCATCGCGCACGATGCTAGCCGAGGCCGGGCGGGCCCTACGCTTTCCGCCATGAGAGGCGACAGAAGGGAGCGCCGATGAGTGAGTACGCCAGCTGGGATTTCGAGGCGGGCACTGAGATCCATCCGGGCCGGGCGATCCTCAAGCCAATCGGCGGGGGCAACCGCTACGAGGTCTTCCTCGTCTGGGACGGGTCGCTCTTCGCCCTCGGCGTGGCCAAGGTCCTGCGACCGGACCAAGCGGCCGACGAGAAGGCCCTGCGCGACCTCTCGCGGGAGGTCGAGGCCCTGGAGGCGCTCGCTCACCCGACCCTCGTCCGCAGCTTCGGCGCAGTGCTCGACGGCCCCCACCCTCACGTCCTGATCGAGCACCTCGAGGGGCCCTCGTTGCGCCGCCTGATCCGCCGCGACGGAGCGATCGGGCTCGAACAGCTGCTGCCGCTGGCCGCCAACGTCGCCGGCGCCCTCCAGTACATGGCCAACGCGGGCTACGTCCACCTCGACGTCAAGCCGGACAACATCGTCATGGGGCTGCCGCCCCGGCTGCTCGATCTCAGCATCGCCCGCACCCTCGAGCGCGCCGCCCGCACCTCAGGCCCACTCGGCACCGACCCCTACATGGCGCCCGAGCAGTGCCTGCCGGAGGGCACGGGCCCGCCGATTGGGCCGGCCGCCGACGCCTGGGGGCTGGGCGCCACCCTCTTCTACGCCGTCTCGGGCGAGAGGCCCTTTCCCAAGGGCAGCGGCGAGGAGGGCCCGGAGCGCTTTCCCCAGCTGGTCGAGGGGTCACGGCCACTGCCGCCGCGGCTGCCGGGGAGCCTGCGCGAGCTGATCGCCGAGCTGCTCGACCGCGATCCGGACCGGCGGCCCAGCTGCGGCGAGGCGGTCGAGCGGCTCGAGCCGCTGGTGGCGGAGCTGCCGCGCAGGATGAGCCTCTCGCGGCGGGGGCCGGTCGGGATCTGAGCGCGCCTTGGACGTCTGTCGAAGCGAGCGTGATCTTTGCCGCCGCTCGGGGTTCTACGAGCACCTACACGGGTAGCCACCCCCAACAGCCAGACCAGGAGGTTGACGATGGCCAAGAGATCCAAGGCGACCCAGGCGATGTCCCCCGCGGCGCGCGTGTTCAGCTCACTTCAAGCGGACGACGTCCTCCTGCCGGGAAAGGCCTCGGCGCTGCGCCGCTCGAGCGCTGTCTTGCTGGCGCTGATGGTGCTCGTCTCCGCCCCGCTCTTCTGGGCGGCCAACGCTTCGGGCCTGATCGGCGACCTGCCGTCCGCCGTCGCCCATAGCGGCAGCAGCGGCCCGGGCAGCGGCGATGACGATGACGACGATCGCAGCGGCCCGGGAGACGGTGGCGACGATGACGACGACAGCGGCACCGGCACCCATACCCGCACCGGCGCCCGCGCCGACACCGACGACACCAGCGCCAACGGCCACTCGACGCGCGGGACGACCAACGACGACGACACGGCGACCAAACTGGGCACCGACGACACCAGCAACAATGGTCACTCGACCCGGGGAACGACCAACGACAACGACACCCGCACGGGCGGAACCGGAACGAACAGCCGCACCGGCTCCTAGCCAAGATCTAGACGAGGGCGCGAAATGCGCAGCTTTGCAGCGCCCTCGTCAGATCTTGTGGCGCTGCAGCAGCTTTTTGCCGATAACCATGCGCTGGATCTCGGAAGTGCCCTCGCCGATCAAGAGCAGCGGCGCGTCGCGGTAGAGCCGCTCGATCTCGTACTCCTTCGAGTAGCCGTAGCCGCCGTGGATGCGAAAGCACTCCTCGACGCACTCCTTGCCGGTCTCCGAGGCGAGCAGCTTCGCCATCCCCGCCTCGAGGTCGGAGCGCTCGCCGGCGTCCTTCATCCGCGCCGCTTTGCGGGTGACCAGGCGCGCGGCCTCGACCTTGGTCGCCATGTCGGCGAGCTTGAACTGGATCGCCTGGTGCTGGGCGATCGGCTTACCGAAGGTCTTGCGTTCCTGGCTGTAGCGGAGGGCCAGCTCGAGCGCCCGCTGGGCGATGCCGACGCCGCGCGCGGCGACGTTCACGCGGCCGACCTCGAGCGCGTCCATCATCTGCACGAAGCCCTGGCCGACGCCGGCCTCCTCACCCCCGAGGACGCGCTCGGGCGGGCACTTGTAGCCGTCATAGACGAGCTCGGTCGACTCGACCCCCTTGTAGCCCATCTTCTTGATCTTGGGCGGCACGACGAGGCCCTCGTAATCGCCTGAGTTCTTCTCCGCCCAGGGCTCCTTCTCGGTGATGAAGCAGGTCATCCCCTTGTAGGGCGGATCGGCCGTGGTGTCGGTCTTCATCAGCACGAAGACGACGCCCGAGCCGAGCCCGTTGGTGACCCACATCTTCTGCCCGTTGAGCTCCCAGCTGCCGTCCTCGCCCTTCTTCGCGGTCGACTTGATCCCCTGCACGTCGGAGCCGACCTCCGGCTCGGAGAGCGAGAAGGCGGCGCGGATCTCGCCCGTCGCCATCTTCGGCAGGAAGTAGTCCTTCTGCTCGTCGGTGCCGAACTTCATCAAGAGGTAGGAGCCGATGAAGTGGGTGTTGACGACGCCGGAGATCGAGATCCAGCCGCGCGATAGCTCTTCGACGATCATCGCGTAGGTCGTCAGGTCGAGGCCCATGCCGCCGTACTCCTCGGGGATGGTGACGCCGAAGAGGCCGAGCTCCTTCATCTGCTCGACGATCGGCTCCGGGAAGGAGTCCTCGTGGTCGTAGTGCTCGGCGTTGGGGATGATCTGCTCGTCGGCGAACTGGCGCACCATCTCGGTGATGTCGCGCTGGATGTCGGTCAGCTCGGTGTAAGCGGCGGTCTCTACGGCCATGGCTCCTGATCCGGTCGGGGGCGGGATGGCGAAGGATATCGGCGCCGGGCCGGCAGCCGAATGTCAGGCGGAGAGCGGCATGCGCTGGATGCGCTGGAGGCGTTCGGCGACGCGGTCGGCGCGAGCGCTGAAGCTGTCCATGCCGTTCTCACCGTTCATCGCGGCGCTCGCCCGCTCGGCGAGCTCGGCAGCCCGCTTGGCCTGCTCGGCCGCGTCGAGCGCCGCCGCGCCGACGGTCATCACCGCCGCCTCCGAGGCACGGGCCGTGGCTAGCGCCTCGTCGATCCGTTCGACCAGCTCGCCCAGCAGCGGCGGGCGGGAACGCTCTGGCAGGCGCCAGTCCTCGGCGCCGTCGCGCTCGTGCTCGCTCATCCCTTCATGTACGGCGGCCGACGGCAAAACCCTGCGGCGCTGACGCTGGCCGAATCCCCCGGCGTGTCAGCCGAGCTCGGCGAAGGAACGCAGCTGGACGCCTCGACCCTCGATCGCCGCCTTCACCCGGGGGTCGCAGAGCGCACGGACCTCCTGCTCGCGCTCGGCCCCGTAGGAGGATTCGCGCGCACCGACGCCGCGGCCGGGATGACAGCCGAGCTCCGTCCATCCGGGCGGCAATCCCTCGATCAGCTCGATCAAGCGCTCGACGGAAATTCCCTCGGGCCACGGCTCTCCCCGTCCCGACTGGCCGTAAAAGCCGCCCGCGTAGGTGATGCCGCGACCGCGCACCGGCACGCCGAGCTCGTCGGCGATCGCCGCGGCGACCGGTCCGACCGGCTCGCTCATGTGGGTGTGCTGGTGTGAGTCGAGGTGGGTCGGATCGCGTCCCAACAGCTCGCGGAAGGCTTCGAGCTGGCCGCGGCACTCCACCTCGACCGCGGCCGCGTCATCGGGGGGGCAGCGCTCGTAGGCCAGCTTCCACTCGCCGTCCTCGTAGTCCCACTGACCGATGTCGATGTGCAGGCCGACCGAAAGCGCGGGGTCCTCCATCGCCTGGGCGACCGCATCGGCGGCGGCGGCCTGGCGCACCATCAGGCTCGCGCTGGTGACGATGCCGCGCTCGTGAGCTTCGACGATGCCGGCATTGACGGCGGCGGAAAGCCCGAAATCGTCGGCGTTGACGATCAGGAAGCGCACCGCCATCAGAGCCCGATCCTCTCCGTCAGCTCGAGCGCCTCGGCAAGCCAGTCGTGGCGCTGCCCCTCCGGCGGGGTCCACTCCGGCGGAGCCCAACCGAGCCACTGGACCGCGAGGTGGAGCCGCGCTGTCTCGAGCTGGGGGGCGGCGAAGGGGTCGACGCCCGCGACGCCGCGGTAGGCCTCGACGATGCTCGCCCGCTCCTCCTCCCGCCAACCGCCGCTGACTAGGGCGGCGAGGTCGATCAGGCCGGGGCCCCACGCCGCCAGCTCCCAATCGACGGGCGCCACCCGACAGGCGCCGGGCCCCGCGTCGACGAGGACGTTCGAGGCGTAGAACTCTCCGTGCAGCAGGGTCCGCGGCAGCGAGAGCAGCGACTCGACGACGGCGTCGTAGCGCTCGGCGAGCCACGACAGCGCCCGCCGCCGCTCCGCGTCCCCCTCGGAGAAGTCGCGCGCTCGGGCGAGCCAGCGCCGGTAGTAGTCCTCGTCGTACTCGAGCAGCGGCACGTCGACCGCCTCGCGGCCGGCCGCTTCCTGGAAACCGCCATGAAGCCGACCCAGCCAGCGGGCCGACTCCGCCCAGAGCGCGACATCCCCCACCTGGTACAGCTCGCGGCCCTCGATCCACTCGACGAAGAGCCAGTGCCTGCTCGCCTCTGGTTCGACCAACGCACCGCGGTAGGCGGGGGCGCCGAGATCCGCCGGCGCCAGCAGGGCGGCGTAGACCGCCGGCTCACGCGCCGGGTCGTGGAGGAACTCGGGCTTGGCGAGGCGGGCCTCCTCGGCGAGCAGGCGCCAGTCGAGTTGCTTGAAGGCCAGGCGCAGCTCCTCGCCGTCGGACAAGGTCACCTCAAGCTCCTCCAGCGGGAAGCTCGTCCGGTACTCGGAGGCCCGCCGCACGACCTTGCTCGGCCCAGGGCGGCCGACCTCGGCCAGCGCTCGCTCGAGGCCGTCGCGAAGCTCCGAATCGGTGGGAGCCACGGCCTGCACGAGCGCTAGGCTCGCGCTCGGGCGGCGCTGTGCACCGCCCGGCGGGTTGCCTCGATCACTCGATCGACGGCCTCGGGCCGGATACCGGCCCACAGCGGCAGGCGAATCAGGCCGCGACTGAGGCGATCGGTGTTGCGCAGCTCACCCGCCGTGCGGCCGAAGCGGCGGCCGCCGGGCGAGCTGTGCAGCGGCACGTAGTGGAAGGAGGCACCGATGCCCTCCGCCCGCAGCTCGCCCAGCACGGCGTCCCGCTCCTCGTCCCCCAGGACCAGGTAGTAGACGTGGCCGTTGTGCCGGCAGCCCTGCGGCACGACGGGCCGCCGGGCGAGGCCCTCGCCCTCCAGCTCGGCGAAGGCCCGGTGGTAGCTATCCCATATCGACAGACGCTGCGCCGTCACCTGCTCGGCCACCTCGAGCTGCCCCCAGAGGAATGCGGCGGTCAGCTCGCTGGCGGCGAAGGAGGAGCCGACGTCGACCCAGGTGTAGCGATCGACCTCGCCCCGCTCGAAGCGCTTGCGGTCGGTGCCTTTCTCCCAGACGATCTCCGCCCGCTCGCAGAGCTCCTGGTCGTTGACGAGTAGCGCCCCGCCCTCGCCGCTGGTCAGGTTCTTGGTGTGATGGAAGCTGAGCGTGCCGAGGTCGCCGATCGAGCCGAGCGGGCGATCCCCGTAGGTGGCGAGCAGGCAGTGAGCCGCATCCTCGATCAGGGTCGCGCCGCTCTCGCGAGCGATCCGCAGCAGCTCGTCCATCTCGCAGGCGATCCCGCCGTAGTGGACGGCGACGATCGCCCGCGTCCGCGGCCCGACCGCCGCCTCGACGCAAGCCGGATCGAGATTGAGCGTGGCTGGATCGATGTCGACGAAGACCGGCGTCGCCCCCTGCCGGACCACGGCAGTGGCCATCGTCGGATAAGCGAACGAGGGCATGATCGCCTCGTCCCCGGGACCGAGCCGGGCGAGGATCATCGCCGCCTCGAGCGCTCCCGTGCCGGAGTGCGAGAGCAACGCCCGCCGAGCACCCGTCCGCTCTTCCAGCCAGCGCTCGCAGCGCTCGGTGAAGGGACCGCCGCTGGCGAGCCCTTCCGCGGCTGCCTGACGGACGTAATCGACCTCGGTCCCGGCGAGAAAGGGCCGGGTGAAGGGGACCTCCTTCAGAGCGTCCAGGGCAGCTCGCCTCCCTTGCGCTGCGCGGTCTCGGTCAGCCTGCGGAGGGCGTCATCGTCATCGGGGACGCGAACCAGGAATCGCTCCAGCGGAAGACTCAGGGCCACGTCCGCCTGCTCACGCTCGAGGATCTCCGGCACGAACATGCTGGTGTGGACCACGACCAGCCGGCGGAACGTCTCCTTGAGGAAGACGATCAGGTTTTCGGCGAATGACTCACCGAACATGACGCAGGTCGGCCCCTCCCCCCCAGCTTGCTCGTACATCCAGACCCTGCCGTGGTTGGGAACCCCATTGTCGAGAGCGAGGCGAGCGCGAGGATTGCGAGGGCTGGCGCGCAGCATCGGACCGAGGACGGGTCCGGGGTGCATCTTGCCGCCGAGATCGCCGGCGATCGTCTCCTCGGACCAGACGAACGCCTCCGGCTCGAGGACGTCGAGGGCCATACCCCGCTCGCGCAGGCGGTCGCAGATCAGTCGATAAGCCGCGTAGGAACCGCGGTGGTTCCAATGGGTATCGGTTCGCGCGTACAGGTCGCCTTCGCCCTTACGGGTCTCCAGATGGGGCAGCGCGTAGACGACCGGAGCCCGGCAGCGCTTCGCGACCTGCATGAATTCGTGAACCGGCCTTTGGGGCGCTGGCTTCACACTTGCCGGCATGTGCTCGGGATACACGGCCTCCTTGTCGGGGATGACGAGGCACAGCCAGGCGACGTCCCGCTCGTCGGCAAACTTGCGACGACGCGCCAGCAGGCGTCTCCAGGCCCGTCGCCTGCGTCGTCCAAGGCGCACCCTTCCCGTGTGTTGGCCGATGACGTCGTTGGCATCTCCCTGCAAGAAGAGCCAACCGTCACGACCTGTCAGCACCTTGCGGCTTTCTCCGATGTCGGCGACCGACCAGTACGGGGGATCTGAGGTGAGCGACGACCACACGACTCCCGACCCATTGGGAGAGGAACCGTTCGGCGCCCGTCGGGAAGGGACCGCTACGCCCACTCCGATGGAGGCGAGCAGCGGAGCGTGCCCCTCACCGCATATGAGCCGGACGACCAGCTCGTCATCGCCCGTCCCGTGCGGCTCGAGGGTGACGCTGAAGCCGGCGCTGTCTCGCTGTGGGCGCTCGAACATCTGAGCGAGGTCCGGGCGCGGCCTGTTGACCTGCACGCGGGCAATCAGCCGCTCCGCCTGATCGGCGATCTCGATCTCCTCGATCGGAGTCGAGTTGCCGACGACCCAGCCCCGCAGGCTGAGGGCGCCGTCTTCCGCTGCCGCCGTGAGGTCTCCCCTGGCGACGTCGTCGACGGAGTCGGACATGCGAACGTCCAGCACCTCCACAGAAAGCGACGTCATCAATACAAATCTATGGAAATCAGAGCGATCCGCCCGCCAGGGTCTCCAAAAGCCGACCGATCACCTTGCCCGCGTCGAGGTATTCGTCCGCCAGCGCGCGCGCGGCGGCGCTATGGCGCTCCCACTCCCGGGCGATCCGCTCGACCGAGGCAGCGGCATCGGCAACGTCGCCGAATGCGAACAGCCCTTCGTTGACCGGCAGCGCTTCCGCAAAGCCCGTGTCCTGCGCCACCACTGGACGACCGCTGGCCAGGTAGCAGGCGCTGCGATCGCTGAGCCAACCGCTGCGAGAAGCCACGTAACCGCTCTTCGCCACGCACAGCTCCCCCTTCGAAGCACGGATGAACTCGGCGTAGGCGGCCGGCGTGTGGGCGACCGCCAGTGGATCGACCAGCTCCCACCCACGCGCCCGCAGAGCCCGCAAATCAGCCGTCTCGCCGGGATGGATACCGAGGGCCAGTCGGAACCGCTCGGCGGTCATCGTCGGCAGCTCGATCAGCTCGCGCAGCGAGTGAGCTCGCTGGCCGTAATGGATACCCGCGTGCTCGACCGACCCGTAGCTGCGCCAATGACCCACCGAGGTGAAGGGAGCGTCGGCTGCGACCGCGGGCGCCGGCGGCCAGCGATCGAGGGCCACCGGCGGAAGGGTGTGGATCCAGTCGTACCCGCAGGTTGGGATCGGACAGTCCTCGCGGCCCACTCCGAGCCCGACCGTCACGTGATGAGTGTGGCGATCCATTCCCATCTCCTCACCGGTCGCCTCCCAGACTTGGTTGAAGCCAGGGTCCAGGTCGAGGAACGCCCGGATCGGGATCGACTCGAGCAGGCGTTCGTCGCGCAGCATCCCGGAGACGTTGAGCAACAGGTCAGCGTCGGCCGCGAACTCCACTAGCTGACGGTAGGAGAGACCGACCGTCTGCTCGCCGCTGGGCGCCAGCAACGCCGCTCGCCCTCTGAGCGGCTCGAGCGATTCGAAATAGCGGACAGTCGCCGAGCGAAACGGGGAAGCGCCCGCCGGCGGCGGCGCCAGCGGCTCGACGAAGACGACCTCGTGTCCCAGCGCCTCGAGGCCGGCCACGTACTGCAGCACCGCCCAGGTGGCGCCGCCCTGTTCGGGATCACCCGCGGCCATGCCGCTGAAGAGGACCTTGAGCCTTTCCAAGCTAGGGGTCTCCCTGGCGGAGCGAAATCCTCACGGGAACACGAGCCAGGTCGCGGTCGGGCGTCTTGTGACAGTCGCGATAGTGGATTTGGGTGTAGTAGACGAACGCACGGGAGTCGGTCGTCGTGAAGGTGCGCGAGCGACTCCCTGGATCCAACAGTGAGGGATAAGCGATCGCCTCCGGCCCGCCGCAGCGGTAGCTGTGCACGGTTGGCGCGCCCAGCAGCAGGCGGCGCGGCGCCCAGTGGATCAGATCGGTCGACGTCGAGTAGTAGACGCCGGTGCGAGGCAGCGGGGCGTCGGGACGTGACGCCGTCGCCATGCCGAGCAGCAGATAGGCGTCGAGAGCGGGGCTGTAGGTGAGGCTGCCGGTCATCTCGGCGATCCGGTCGGGCGCAACGGCGGCACACGG
>JBKPOW010000062.1:0-2476 GCA_046733275.1 Actinomycetota bacterium | reverse complement strand
ATCATGGGCTTCGCGGGGGAGGGGATAGGGGTATCCCTCCCCTATCCCCTCCTCTCGAGCAGCTCGTGGTAGAGCGCCAGAGTCTGGCGGGCGGCCTCGTCCCAGGAGTAAGAGCCCGCCGCGGCAGTCGCGGCAGCTTTGCCCAACTCGATTCGAGCAGCTTCGTCATCGACCAGTTCGCTGAGCACAGAAGCAAGTGCACCGGGGTCCTCAGCTGGAACGAGGCGGGCGGCGCCCCCCTCGGCGACCTCGGGGAAGCCGCCGACGGCGCTGAGGACCAGCGGCTTGCCGAAGGCGAGCGCGGCGTAGAGGACACCCGAGTGCTCGACGTCGCGGTAGGGCAGGACGACGAGGTCGGCGCGGCGCATGATCGCCGGGATCTCGACGTCCTCGACGAAGCGGGTGAGAAAGCGAACGCGGCCCGGCGCCTCGGCGGCGAGGCGGCGCAGTGGCTCCACCTCCATCCGCGCGTTGCCGGCGATCCACAGCTCGGCGCCCTCGATGCGGCGGAAGGCTTCGAGCAGGGTGTCGATTCCCTTGTAGGGGCGGAGCAGGCCGAAGAAGAGGATCACCGGCCCGTCGGCGCCCTCCAGCTCGGCCGGCAGCGGCCGCTCCTCGGGCAGGCGGGTGAGGTAGTCGAAGGCGCCATGGTGGATGACGCGGACGCGGTTGGGCTCGAGGCCGACCAGCTCGCGCAGGCGGCTGGCGCCGTGCTCGGAGTGGGCGACGACCGCGTCCATCGCGCCGAAGGCATGGCGGGCACTCGCCAGCTGCCGCCGGCTCGGCTGGGGCGACAGGACGTAGTGAGCGGTCATCAGGCGGGGTCTCGTCGGGGGAAGCAGCGTCGCGTCAAGCGCGGGAAAGGTGAGCCATTGGTAGTGCACCACGTCCGGTCGAATCGGCGCGGGCCCTCCCTGGGCGCCGCCTCCGGCCGGTGTGACGGCGCGGCGGAAGCGCAGCATGTCGGCGAGGTGCTCGACGGCCTTGAAGGTTCGGCGGCCCGGCGCCTCGAGGCCGCGGGCGGCACTACGGCGGTAGAAGCACTCGCGCACGGCGTAACCCTCGGCCGGCGGCACCGGCCCGTAGAGGAAACGGGAGGTGAGCAGCTCGACCGCGGCCCCCTGACGGGCGAGGGCGGCGGCGAGGGCGCGGTCGTAGGGCGGCGTGAAGGCCGAGGGGTCGACCTGCTGCACGCGGATCGGGTCCTGCATAGCGGGCGATTATCGTGGCGAGCGTGCCACCCGCGCTCTCCTACTGCGTCGTGAACACGAATGGCCGCGACGACCTGATCGCCTGCCTCGACGCGATCGAGCGCACCCACCCGGCCGGAGTCGAGCGCGAGATCCTCGTCCTCGACAACGCCTCGGGGGACGGTTCGGCCGAGGCGGTGCGGGCTCGCGGCGGCGAGATCCGCCTGATCGCGCTCGAGCGGCGCAAGGGCAAGGCGGAGAACGACTCGCTGCTGCTGCGCGAGGCGCAGGGCGGCTACTGCCTGCTGCTCAACGAGGACTCGGAGCTGCGGCCGGGAGCGGTCGAGGCGCTGATCGCGGCGCTCGAAGCGGATCCCAGCGCGGGAGCCGCCGGGGCCCAGCTGCTCGACGGCGAGGGCAATCCCGTCCCCTGCGCCTGGCGCTTCCCGGGCGTCGGCACGGCGGCGATCGGCGCCCTCTTCCTGCACCGCCGGCTGACCGTGCAGAGCAAGGGAAGTGAGACGCGGCGAGTCGACTGGGCGCAGTCGAGCGCGCTGATGGTGCGGCGCGAGACCGCGGCCGAGGTCGGCTGGCTCGACCCGGACTTCTTCGTCTATTACGACGAGTGCGACTTCTGCAGGCGCCTCGCCGACGCCGGCTGGCACACGCTCTTCGTCCCAGCGGCCGAGGCGATCCACCACGACCAGCTCTCCACCGACCTCGGCGCCGGCCTGCCCCGCATCGTCGAGTTCCACCGCAATCGCGACCTCTACATGCACAAGCACCACGGCCGCGCCGCCGCGCTCGCCATCCGCCTGCTCACCGCCTGGTCCTACGCCCTCCGCGCCCTGGCTGCCCTCGTCCTCCCGAGGCGCTCGCCGCGCATCATGTGGGCCCACGCTCGCCAAGCGCTCTTGCCGGGCCGGGGCGAAAGCCTCCGCGACCGCGCTACCTCCTAGCGTCCTCGTCCATCTGCTCAGCCTCGAAGGCCTCGGGGAGCCGGCCGTCGACCGCGGCCGGGCGTTCGCGGGCGGCGCGGTAGCGGTCGAGCAGCTTGCCGGGCTGGCGGAGGCGCGCCAGCCAGCCACGCTCCTCGACGGTGAAGAAGCCGGAAGCGAAGAGAGCCAGGGGGTAGAGCAGCCAGAGGGCGAACCGAGCGATCAGGGCAGGGATGCCGTCGGTCGGCAGGAGCAGCTCGCCGAGCAACACCAGGCCCGCGGGGACGAGGAGGACCCGCGCAAGCCGTCCCCATTCGTAGGGAACGGGGAAGAGGCGCTGGGTGAACC
>JBKPOW010000061.1:0-6781 GCA_046733275.1 Actinomycetota bacterium | reverse complement strand
GGTGTAGAGGATCATCGCTGTGAACCGTACCGGCTTCCGCTGTGACCTATGGGCCTATAGGACACAGAACTAACAGCGGAAGCTTCAGCGCAGCGCTTCGAGGCGCTCGAAGATTGCCGGGACGTGGGTGAGATAGGCGTCGTAGTCGAAGACCGCGTCGAGGTCGAGGTCCGGGGCTGCCTCGGCGAGCAGGTCGCGGAAGTGGGTGCCGGTGTCCCAGGCGCGCTGGGCGTTCTCCTGGACGACGCGGTAGGCCTCGTCGCGGCTGAGGCCGGACTCGACCAGGGCGGTGAGGGCGCGCTGGCTGAACAGCGCGCCGTGGGTCAACTCTAGGTTCTCCCTCATCCGCTCCGCGCGGACCGTCATCTCGGCGGCGACCTTCGCCGCCAGGTCCTGCATGTAGTCGAGGCCGATCGTCGCGTCGGGCAGGATCACCCGCTCGGCTCCCGAGTGCGAGATGTCGCGCTCGTGCCAGAGGGCGACGTTCTCCAGGCCGGTCTGGGCGTAGCCGCGGAGCACGCGGGCGAGGCCGGTGATCCGCTCGGTGCGGATCGGGTTGCGCTTGTGCGGCATCGCCGAGGAGCCCTTCTGGCCGGCGGCGAACGGCTCCTCGACCTCGCGCACCTCGGTCCGCTGCAGGTTGCGCACCTCGGTGGCGAAGCGCTCCAGCCCGGCTCCGGCGATCGCGATGCGCGAGGTCAGCACGGCGTGGCGATCGCGCGGGATCACCTGGGTGGCGACGTCCTCGCGCTCGAGCCCCAGTCGCTCCATCACCCGCGCCTCGACCGCCGGCGGCACCGAGGCGTAGGTGCCGACCGCGCCGGAGAGCTTGCCGAAGCGCAGCTGCTCGAAGGCATCGGTGAGGCGGGCGAGGTTGCGGTCGGCCTCGAAAGCGAAGCCGGCGAGGCGCAGGCCGAAGGTCGTCGGCTCGGCGTGGACTCCGTGGGTGCGGCCGACGCAAAGCGTGTCGCGGTGCTCGAGCGCCCGCTCGACCAGCGCGTCGCGGTAGGCGCGGGCCGAGGCGAGCAGCACCTCGCCCGCCCCCCGCAGCTGCAGGGCGAGCGCCGTGTCGAGCACGTCGGAGGAGGTGAGGCCGTAGTGGACCCAGCGGCCGTGCTCGCCGACCGAGGCGGCGACGACGTCGACGAAGGCGGCGACGTCGTGGTCGGTGACCTTCTCGCGCTCGGCAACCGCCTCGACCGTGAAGGTGGCATTGGCGCGCGCGGCCTCGGCCGCCTCCTTCGGCACGACCCCCTCCTCGGCCCAGGCCTCGGTCGCCGCCAGCTCGACCTCGAGCCAGCACTCGAGCTTGCGCTGCTGGGACCAGACCTCGCCGATCTCCGGGCGGGTGTAGCGGGCGATCATCCGGCGCTCAGCAGTTGATGATCCGGATGGCGAGCAGGCCGGCGTTCTTCGCCCCGTCGACGGCGACGCAGGCAACCGGCACGCCCGGCGGCATCTGCACCGCGGAGAGCAGCGCGTCGAGGCCGCCGAGGCTCTTGCCGAGGATCGGCACGCCGATCACCGGCAGGTCGGTGTGGGCGGCCGCCACGCCGGGCAGCGCCGCCGACATGCCGGCGCCCGCGATGATCACCTTGAGCCCGCGCATGCGGGCGCTGTGGCAGTACTCGCGCACTAGCTCGGGGTCGCGGTGGGCGCTCATCACCCGCACCTCGTAGCGGATGCCGGCTTCCTCCAGGACCGTGCCCGCCGGCTGCATCTTGGGCTTGTCGTTCTTCGAGCCCATGATGATCCCGACGTGCGGCTCGTCGACGTCGATCTCCTCGAACGCCTCCTCCACGGCGGGCATCGTGGTCGCCCCGGTCGGCTGCGGGTCCTCTGAGATCTCGCTCATCCCTTCCTCTCTAGTGTCGTCGTCAACTGGGTACCCGCTCGACCGCGCGGGCGGCGATGTCGGAGCGGATCTGCATTCCCTCGAAGGCGATCCGGCCGGCCGCATCGTATGCACGATCGCGGGCCGCCGCCGGGGTGGGGCCGAGGGCGGTGACGTTGAGCACGCGGCCCCCCGCGGTGACGATCTCGCCCCCACGCGCCGCCGTGCCGGCGTGGGTCACCTCGGCCAGCTCGGCCGCCGCGTCGAGGCCGTGGATCGCGTCGCCGGTCGAGGAGGATTCCGGGTAGCCGGCAGACGCCAGGACCACGGTCACGGCCCAATCGGTCGACCATTCCGGTTCGATCCCTTTCAGTCCGCCGGGCTCACGCGCCGCCAGGCAGAGATCGACCAGATCGGAACGCAGGCGTGGCAGCACGGCCTGCGTCTCGGGATCGCCGAAACGGACGTTGAACTCGAGCACCTTCACGCCATTCGGGCTCATCATCAGGCCGGCGTAGAGGACGCCGCGGAACGGACTCCCCCGGCGAGCCATCTCCACGAGGACGGGCCGGTGCACCGTGTCGACGATCTCGTCGATCAGCTCCGGCGGACAATCGAGGGCGGGCGAGAAGCTGCCCATCCCTCCCGTGTTGGGGCCGAGATCGCCGTCGAAGATCCGCTTGTAGTCCTCCGCCGGAGCCAGGGCCACGACGTTCTCGCCATCGCAGAGAGCGAGCAACGAGAGCTCGGTGCCCTCGAGGAATTCCTCAAGGACGACGGTGGTCTCGCCAAACCGCCGCTCGGTGAAGAAGACCGCGACCGCTTCGCGCGCCTCCGCCTCGGTGGCGCAGATCAGGACGCCCTTGCCGGCGGCCAGGCCGTCGGCCTTGAGCACCACGGGATAGGAGGCCGAAGAGAGGTGCTGGGCTGCCTCCTCGCGGCTGCGCAGTACCACGTGCGCGGCGGTTGTCACGCCGGCGGCCCTCATCACCTCCTTGGCGAACGCCTTCGACCCCTCCAGCTCGGCGGCCGCGGCGCGTGGGCCGAACGCCGGAATACCGGCGTCCTCGAGGGCGTCCACCACACCGGCGACCAAGGGCGCCTCGGGACCGACGACGACCAGGTCCGCAGCCTGCTCGCGAGCCGCCGCGACGATCGCCTCGACGTCCCCTGCGCCGACCCCCGGCAGGCACTCCGCATCGGCGGCGATGCCGGCGTTGCCGGGGGCGCAGAGCAGCTCGGGCGAGCGGGGCGAGCGGGCAAGGGCCCGCACCATCGCGTGCTCGCGACCACCACCCCCAACGACGAGAACCTTCAAACTCAGCCTCTAGAGCGAATCGGACAGCTCGTCAGCCGGCATGGCGGCCATCGTCTGGCTGGTCATAGTCCCCCGCGACCCCAGCTCGACGGACACCTTGGCCATCGTCTTCTCGTCCGGCGCCTCGACGATCGTGACGAAGTCGTACTGCCCCAGCGTCGCGTACTGAGCCTGGACTTTCGCCCCGATCTGTTCGACCTCCTTATTGACCTCGGCAACCCGTCCGGGATTGTTCTTGAGCGTGCGCACGCCCTCGGCGGTCAGATTCGTCAGCATCACGTAAGTAGGCATTCGATCTCCTCTCGGCGGGGAGATTCGAGCCTACGCTAATCGCGGCCGGCGGGCTAGCCGTCGTAGCCGGCGTGGACGTGGTCGCAGTGGTCGCTGCGAGCGAAGGCCGGGCCGGGCCCGTCGACGTCGTAGCAGTAGATCAGCTCGGTCGGCATCGCCGGGGCGGGAAGCTGCGCGAGGGTCGCCGCCAGCTCACCGCAGGGGCTGGTCGGCGCGGTGTCCGTGCAGCTGACCCCGTCGACCGCGGCGATGTCCATCGCCCGGCCGTAGTAATGGTTGGAGACGCCGCCTTCGGCCGTGTACATCGAGTGGTCGGAGCGCAGCGAGGAGATCGTCACTTGGTGCGACTGGGTGATCGCGCCGAGCAGGCCGACGACGCGCGGGTCGATCGCGCCGCTTTCGAGATCCTGCTGCTGCGATTCGTTGGTGAAGCTCAGGTTCTCCCACTTGATCGGTGCCAGCACGGCGTTGGGCAGCGAGAGCGCCCAGTCGACGGTGCCGACCTCGCACTCGCCTTCGATCCGCGCCGCCTCGACCAGGACCGCGTCGACGTACCACTTGGCGTGGTTGTGCTCGAAGAGGCCGGCGCGCAGGCCGCCCTCGGACCAGATCAGCCGCGCCAGGGTGGCGGCCGAGTCGTCGGCGTCCTCGCGGCGGATGCGGCCGTCGCCGTCGCCGTCGACCGCGTACTCCTGCCACTCCTTGCCGACCAGGCCGAGCGCGCCGTGGCGGCGCAGGTCGGCCTTCGTCATGCCGCGGCCGAAGTCGGACTCGAGTCGGGCGACCGCGGCCAGCGTCCAGACGCCGCTGCGGCCGAGGTCGTAGCGGGCGGCCGCGGCCTCGAAGGCGTTGAGGTACTTGGCCGGGACGCGTTTGCGCCAGGGCTTGGCGACCTCGCAGGTGAGCACCTTCAGCTTCGGCGTCAGCTCGAAGGCGCCGGGGCCGGCCAGCTGGCCGTAGCACTGTGCGTTGGCGAGCACCTCGGCCACGTACCAATCGGCGTGGTTGTAGGCGAAGACGGCGTTGTACCAGTCGACCGGGGCGCCGGAGGCGCTGAGGTAGTTGGCGGCGGCGAAGATCGCGTCTTCGGGGTCGTAGGGATCGGCGACCCCGTCGCCGTTGGCGTCGACGCCGTAGCCGGCCCAGGTTTCCGGCATGAACTGCATCCAGCCGACGGCGCCGGCGGAGGAGACGTTGAGGTTGGTGCCGAAGGCGGTCTCGATCCCGTTGATCGCGGCGAGCACGGCGGCGCCCTGCGGGCCGAGGGCGTAGGCGGTGGCGGCCCGCTGGTAGATCGGTATGAGGACGGCGGGGACGCCCGACGGCGCGCATTCGGAGCCCGGCAGGAGCGGCACCGAGAAGGAGGGGGGCGGCGGGATCGGCGCCGCGCCGCCTTCGTCCGGTTCCGGCTCGGGTGCGGCCTGCGCCTGCGGCTTCGCCGTCACCCCGCCGCCGTCTGGCTTCGGCGTGGGCTTGGGAGCTGGGGGTGCTTCGAGCGGATCGCCCGCTTGCACCGAGGGCTGCGGCGCGGGAGCCTCAGTCTGGCTGGCCGGTGGCGTTTCGCCGGCTTCGGCGGGCGACACCGGCGCGATCGTGCCTTCAGCCGCCGAAGCGGGCGCGGCGAATGCCAGCGCAAGCGCCGTCCCAGCCAGGATCCCTGCCAGGCGGCGCCTCATCCGCGCACGTCCGTGACGAGCCATTGCCCCTGCTTCTTGTTCAGCTCGAGCCGCAGCTCGCTGGTCAGGCCGACCCGCAGCAGCGAGACGCTGATCGTGTAGGCCTTGCCGGCGCGGGGGCCGGGGACGAGGTTGAGCACGCGCGCCTTCGGCACCTCGCCCGCGGCAGGCTGGCGCGGCTCGCGTTCGACCAACGCCTCGGCCAGTTGTGGGCTCGCAGTCTCGTCGAAGACTGCCTCGGCCCGCGCCTGCCGCTTGCCGATCTCGTAGAAGACGAAGGCCTCGGAGAAGCGGCGCGCGACTTTCATCGCCCCCGGCCCGGCCGGTACCGGTTTCTTCGCCGAGCTGGTTGCCGCCGCGTCCTCTTCGGCGGAGAGGACTTCGTCGGCGCTCGCGGGCGCCTCGGCCACGCTGCCGGCGTTGAGTTCGGCCGCGGCCTCGCTTGCCGTGCCGCCGCTTCGGCCGGCGACGCCGAAGTTGGGCGAGACGCCCTGCAGCACCGGCCCCGAGTGCTTCTCCTGCCGCGGGGCCGGCTCCGGGGTGGCGATCGCGACCTGAGTCGCGGTGCCACGCTTCTCCGCGCCCTCCTCGCCGGGGAGCAGGAGGACGGCGGCGAGAACGGCGGCGGCGATCGTACCGAGCGCCGCCGCGCCGGCGCGGTGCGCGGGGAATTCCAGCCCCGTGAACCGCTCCCGCAGCGGCCAGACGACCACTCGCTCGAGCGGCCAGAGGATCACCCGCTCGAACGCCCAGGCGGCGCGCTCGAAGGGCCGGCGGACGGCGTCGGCAAGGGCAAGCAGGAAGCGCACAGCACTCCCTCTCACATCCCTGTTGATCTGCCGTCGTCTAAACATCTGTTCGAAGCCCACCAAAGCTTACGTCGGAATCTCTATGGGATTCCTAAAGAGGCGCCGCCTGGCTTGCGACTTTCAGCTAAGCCGCAGCCGCGGCGGGCTCCCCCGCCTTCTGGAAAGACAACACGCCGTCGGCGGCATCGACGCGCACCGTGTCGCCCTCGCCGAACTCGCCCTCGAGAATCTTCAGCGCCAGCTTGTCGACCAGCTGCTTCTGGATCACCCGCTTCAGCGGCCGCGCCCCGTAGGTCGGGTCGTAGCCGAGGTTGCCGAGCAGGGCGCGCGCGTCGTCGCTCAGCTCGACCTCGATCCCGCGCTCGCGCACCCGCCCGACCAGCTGCTCCACCTGCAGCTCGACGATGCGGCCGATGTCCTGCTTGGAGAGGCGGTGGAAGATCACCGTGTCGTCGATCCGGTTGAGGAACTCGGGCTTGAAGGTCGCCGCCAGCACCTCTTCGATCTGCTCGCGGATCCGCTCGTCGACCGACTCGCCGGCGATCCGGTCGCTGCCGACGTTGGAGGTCATGATCAGCACGGTGTTGGTGAAGCTGACCGTGCGGCCCTGGCCGTCGGTGAGGCGGCCGTCGTCCATGATCTGCAGCAGGGTGTTGAAGACGTCGGGGTGGGCCTTCTCGATCTCGTCCAGCAGCACGACGGCGTAGGGGCGGCGCCGCACCGCCTCGGTCAGCTGGCCGCCCTCCTCGTAGCCGACGTAGCCGGGGGGCGCGCCGATCAGCCGCGCCACCGTGTGCTTCTCCATGTACTCGGACATGTCGAGGCGGACGATCGCCTGCTCGGAGTCGAACAT
>JBKPOW010000060.1:0-6412 GCA_046733275.1 Actinomycetota bacterium | reverse complement strand
CACGCGGCGTTGCTGCGTCACGCTTTCGCGCATTGCGCAAGATTCCCCACTGCTGCCTCCCGTAGGAGTCTGGGCCGTGTCTCAGTCCCAGTGTGGCTGATCGTCCTCTCAGACCAGCTACCCATCGTTGCCTTGGTAGGCCGTTACCCCACCAACAAGCTAATGGGCCGCGAGCCCCTCCCAATGCGGAGGCCGAAGCTTCCTTTAGTACACAGGCTTAAGTCCATGTACCACATCCGGTATTAGCCCGAGTTTCCTCGGGTTGTCCCGGTCATCGGGGCAGGTTACTCACGTGTTACTCACCCGTTCGCGGCTTTGCCCCAGGGCAAGCCCTGGTTCGTCGCACCACTTGCATGTGTTAAGCACGCCGCCAGCGTTCGTCCTGAGCCAGGATCAAACTCTCCGTGAAGGTACTTCTCATAGAGAGTCGTCATGCCTGGCGGGCCGCCGGGTACACAAACATGGCGGCCGGCATGACGGGTAAATCAGACCACTCGGCACGCTGACGAGCCGAGTGGATCGGGCTCAAACAATCCACGGACCTCGCGGGTCCGCGGAGTGCACGCTGCTCAGTTTTCAAAGACCGCTGCGCCTCTGCGGCGGGATTCGCCGTCTTTGCGCATGGGACGGCACAGGGCCAATCCCAGAGGGACGGAGGAGTATAGCGCTGCGGCGGCTGAATGCAAGCCCGGCCACGCACGGGCCGTGCCTGGTTCAGGCGGGCGCGCGCAGGCGGCGGAAGCGGCGCTTGCCGGCCTGCAGCACGCGTCCCTCCAGCTCGGCCAAGTCGAGGTCGAGCCGCTCCCCGTCCAGCGCCTCGCCGTCCAGCTTCACCCCGCCCTGCTTGAGCAGGCGCCGGGCCTCGCTCGAGCTGATCGCGAAGGCATCCGCCAGCAACTGCGGCAGGTGGACCCGAGCCGCGTCGCCGTTGTCGAGGTAGGGCCCGAGGTCGAGCTCCTCGATCTCCTCCGGCGCCTCGTGGCGCACGAAGAGCCGATCGAAGTGCTCCTCCGCCCCCCGCGCCGCCTCCTCGCCGTGGAAGCGGGCGACGATCCGCCGGCCCAGGTCGCGCTTGGCTTCGTTCGGCGGGCCGGCCGGGACCTCGCCCCCAAGCAGGAGGCGGAAGTACTCCGGCATCGCCTCGTCGGGAACGCGCATCAGCTTGCCGAACATCTCCTCCGGCGGCTCGGTGACGCCGACGTAGTTGCCGAGCGACTTGCTCATCTTCCGCTCGCCGTCGGTGCCGACCAGGATCGGCATCGTCAGGACCGACTGCGGTTTCTGCCCGTAGGCGGCCTGCACGTCGCGGCCGAAGAGCAGGTTGAACTTCTGGTCGGTCCCCCCCAGCTCGAGGTCGGCCTCGACCGCGACCGAGTCGTAGCCCTGCAGCAGCGGGTAGAGCAGCTCCAGCGCGGCGATCGGTTGCCCCGCCGCCATCCGCTTCTGGAAGTCGTCGCGCTCGATCAGCCGTGCCACCGTCGTCTGGGCAAGCAGGCCGAGCAGCTCCTCCGGCGCCATCCGCAGCCACTCGCTGTTGAAGCGGACCTCGGTCCGCTCCCGGTCGAGCAGCTTGAACGCCTGCTCCTGGTAGGTGGCGGCGTTGGCCTCGATCTCCTCAGGGCTGGGCAGCGGCCGCTGCGCCGAGCGACCGCTCGGGTCGCCGACACGGGCGGTGAAGTCGCCGACGATCAGCACCACCTGGTGACCCTCCTGCTGGAACTCGCGCAGCTTCTCCAGCACGACGGTGTGGCCGAGATGGATGTCGGCGGTGGTCGGGTCGATGCCGAGCTTGACGCGGAGCGGACGGCCGCTTTCGAGCTGCTCGGCGAGCATCCCGTCGGGCAGCGCGTCGACCGTGTTACGCGTCAGGTCCATGGAGGCGCCAATGCTAGACTGCCGCCTCCTCTTGGCGGGCCCAAGCACCAAGCCGCGCCTGAAGAAGCTGCGCATCCTCTTCGTCCTGCTCGGCCTCGGCGTTCTCGCCACCGTCTCAATGGTCTTCGGGATGATGATGGCGGTCTCGCAGAGCCTGCCCGCGATCTACGACTACGCCGCTTACAAGGCTTCGCGCAACAGCGAGGTCTACGACGCCTCGGGCGACCCGATCGGCACCCTGACCAGCAACGAGAACAAGATCCTGCTCACCTCGGGGCAGATCTCCCCCAATGTCAAGAACGCTGTGGTGGCGATCGAGGACGCCCGCTTCTACGAGCACGACGGGGTCGACTTCCAGGGGATCGGCCGCGCCCTGGTCCAGGACATCCTCTCGCTCAGCGCCCGCCAGGGCGCCTCGACGATCACCCAGCAGTTCATCAAGGACGCGCTTGAAGCACAGAGCAGCCGCACGGTGCTGCAGAAGTTCCGCGAGGCCGCCCTCGCCTACCGGCTCGAGCAGCGCTGGAGCAAGGACAAGATCCTCACCGAGTACCTCAACACGATCTACTTCGGCGCGGGGGCCTACGGGATCGAGGCGGCGGCACGTACCTACTTCGGCGCCGCCCACCCCGGCTGCGGCACCGAGACCGAGCCTTGCGCCTCGGTGCTCGAGCCATGGGAGGCGGCGACGCTGGCGGGGATCATCTCCTCCCCTTCCGCCTACGACCCGAAGATCTACCCCGAAAACTCGCTCATGCGGCGCAACCTGGTGCTCGATCGGATGTACGAAGAGGGCTACATCACCGAACAGCAGTACTCCGAAGGCCGCCGTAAGGCCCTCCCCCCGCCGGCCGAGATCGAGCCGCCCTCGCTCGACTCCGAGGCTCCCTACTTCACCGCCTGGCTGCGCCAGCAGCTGGTCGACCGCTTCGGCGCCTCGCGAACCTTCTTCGGCGGCCTAAAGATCAAGACCACGCTCGACCTGCGTCTCCAGGCGGCAGCCGAAGAAGCGGTCGGCTCCTACCTCGGCGGCCTGCCACCGACCGCGGCCCTGGTCGTGATCGACAACCGCAACGCCGGCATCAAGGCGATGGTCGCCGGCCCCGACTTCGAGGAGCAGCCGTTCAACCTGGCGACGCTCGGACACCGCCAGCCGGGCTCTTCGATCAAGCCGATCATCCTCACCACCGCGCTCGAACAGGGGATCTCGCCGGACACGGTCTACGAATCGGCGCCGCAGGTCTTCACCTTCGGCAAGCACGACCAGGAACTGTTCGAGGTGAAGAACTACGGCGACAGCTACCTTGGCTCGGCCTCGCTGGCGACGGCGACGACCTACTCGGACAACTCCGTCTACGCCCAGGTCGGCTTGGAAAGCATCGACGGCGGCACGCGGGCGATTGCCGCCACCGCCCACAAGCTCGGCGTCCAGACCGAGCTCTCGACCAACCCGGCGATGGTCCTCGGCGGCCTCAAGGAAGGCGTGACCCCGCTGGAGTGGACCTACGCGTTCTCGACCCTGGCCAACAATGGCGACCGGGTCAGCGGCACCCTCGCGCCGATCCCCGGCGACAGCCCCGTCGCCTACACCGAAGTCACCGACCAGGACGGCGAGCTGATCAAGGGCGGCGACAACGACTCGACCCACAAACAGGTCCTCGACGAAGGGGTCGCCGAAGAGGCGAAGAGCATCCTTCATACGGTCGTCACCGGCGGCACCGGCGTGCGCGCCGACATCGGCGACGAAAGCCAATGGGGCAAGACCGGCACCACCGACGACAACGGCGACGCCTGGTTCTGCGGCGCAACCGAGGAAGTGACCGCCTGCGTCTGGGTCGGCTACGCCGACAGCAACACGCCGATGCTGACCGAGTTCTCCGGCGGGCCGGTCGACGGCGGCACCTTCCCGGCGCTGATCTGGGCGAGTGTGATCTCGGCCTGGGAGAAGATCGCGGCCGAGCGCGAGGCGGAACGAGCCAGCGAGAAGGCGGCGCGGCTGGCGGGCGAGGCGGACGCCTCCTCCTCGGATGATTCGCCCGACGAAGAAACGTACGTGCCCGAAGTGGAACCCGAAGTCGAATCCACCCCGGAACCCGAAGCGCCCCAGCCAGAAGCAGAAGCCGCGCCCGAAGCTGCCCCGGAAGCCGCGCCCGAATCGGGTGGGGGTGGCGGCGGGATCACCGCTGGCTAGTCCGGACGCGGGCGGGAGATAAACGGGCTGCCAGCGAGGCTGAAGCGCCACGGACGCTCGACCGCTTTGGTGATGCCGACGCGGGGACCGGTGACCACCTCTCCCTTCCATCCCAGCTCAGGCGGGAGCAGGAGGAAGGGATCGGCGGTCAGGTCGGCGTCGTTGGCGTTAAGACCGATGCCGAGCGCGTCGGTGAGCTTGCCGGGCCCGGAGCAGAGATCGGTGTCCGGGCGGTCTCCCCGGCGCGAGCGCATCGCCTCGAGGCCGTCGGTTGGCTCGAGCGCGCGGATCAGCACCGCCGCCGCCTGCCCCTCGGGTTCGGCGACCGCGTTGAGCAGGCTGTGGATGCCGTAGGAGAGGTAGACGTAGGCCCGCCCGGGTGGACCGAACAGCGTCGCGGTGCGCTTGGTCAGACCGACGTACGCGTGGCAGGCCGGGTCGTCGCGCTCGTAGCTCTCGGTCTCGACGATCGTGCCGCCACAGTCTTCGTAGAAGAGTTGGCAGCCGATCAGGTCGCGGGCGACGTCGTGCACCGAGCGGGCGAAGAAGGCGACGTCGAGCCGGGTCTCCGCCGCACTCGGCGCCGGGTTCACAGCGGTTCCTCGTCCACCTGCTCCGTGACCGAGGCGAGGGTCTCGCGGGCGAGCTCGATCTGGTGGGCGAGCGCCTCGGAGCCGGTCCCCCCCTCGATTCGCTTCGACTCCAGCCAGCTCTCGCGCTTCAGCACCTCGTAGAAGGAGCCGTCGAGGTGCTCGCTGCGGCTGCGCAAGTCCTCCTCGCCCAGCTCGGAGAGGGAGACGCCGCGCTCGACCGCGTCGCGGACCAGGCCACCGACGATCCCGTGCGCCTCGCGGAAGGGGACGCCCTTGCGGACGAGCAGGTCGGCGACCTCGGTCGCCGCCAGCATCTCGTCGCCCGAGGCCTCTTCGAGCCGCTCGCGGTCGAAGACGATCCCGGCGAGGATTCCCTCGGCGACGTCGAGGCAGGACTCGACCGTCTCGATCGCGTCGAAGAGCGGCTCCTTGTCCTCCTGCATGTCCTTGCTGTAGGTGAGCGGCAGGGCGTGCATCGTGCCGAGCAGGGACATGTAGTCGGCGGCGACCCGGGGGCTCTTCCCTCTGAGCAGCTCGGCCGAGTCCGGGTTGACCTTCTGCGGCATGATCGAGGACCCCGAGGAGAAGGTCTCGTCGAGCCGGCAGAAGCCGAACTCGGTGCTCGACCAGATGACGATCTCCGAGCCGAGTCGGGAGAGGTGCATCGCGCAGGTCGAGGCCGCGGCCAGGTAGTCGAGGACGAAGTCACGATTGGAGGCACCGTCGATCGAGTTGGTGCTGACGTAGTCGAAGCCGAGATCGTCGGCGACCGCACGGCGGTCGATCTCCCAGTTGACGCCGGCCAGCGCGCCCGAGCCGAGCGGCATCACGCCGGCGCTGTCGAGGGCGAACTGGAAGCGCAGCATGTCACGGCCCAGCATCCAGAAGTAAGCGAGCAGGTGGTGGCCGAGGTAGACCGGTTGGGCGCGCTGCAGGTGCGTATAGCCCGGCATCGGCCAGTCGCGGTGACGCTCGGCCAGCTCGAGCAGGCGCGACATCGTCGCCCGAGCCAGCTCCATCGCCCGCAGCGAGTGCGCCTGCACGACCATCGCCACGTCGGTGGCGACCTGGTCGTTGCGCGAGCGGCCGGTGTGCAGCTTGCCGGCCAGGGGCCCGATCTCCTCGCCGAGCAGCCGCTCGATCGCCATGTGGATGTCCTCGTCGGAGGCGGCGAAGGAGAAGCCCGCCTTGCCGATCCGCCCCCGCACCTCTTCGAGGCCGGCTTCCATGCGCTTCAGCTCGGCGTCGTCGAGGACGCCGATCCGGCAGAGGCCGCGAGCGTGGGCCAGCGACTGGTCGATGTCGTAGGGCGCCAGGCGGGCGTCGAACTCGATCGATCTGTTGAGCCGCCAGAAGCGGAGGTCGGGGTCTTTGCGGAAACGGGACATCAGCACAGCGCCTCGGCCAGAGCCTCGCACACGCGCCCGACCTGAGACTCGCTCATCGCCGGGAAGAAAGGCAGGGCCAGCGAGTGTGCCGAGGCCGCTTCGGCGACCGGGAACTGGCCCGCTCTATAGCCGAGCTCGCGCAGGTGCGGGAAGAGGTGGATGCAGGGCAGGTAGGCCTTGGCGGCGACTCCCGCCTCGGCGAGGCGGCCGATGATGGCGTCGCGGTCGATCCCGTCGGCGAGCCGCACGACGTAGACGAACCAGCTGCGCCGCTCGGCGCCGCGGCCGGCGAGCGGGATCTGCAGGCCCTCGATCCCCGGCAGGGCTTCCTCGTAGAGCGCGGCGACGGCGGATCTGCGCCGCAG
>JBKPOW010000059.1:0-10253 GCA_046733275.1 Actinomycetota bacterium | reverse complement strand
ATCCAGAGCTACATGCTGGCGATGGTCGCCGGCCTCGGCGCGCTCTTCGCCCTGATTCTCGCCGCCCGCCCGGTGCGCGACTTCTTCGAGATGACCCTGCTCGGGCCGACCCAGTGGTTCCTGTGCCTGGCCTGCTCGGCGGCCGGGCTGACGATCGCCAGCCTGCTCTGGCGATTGCCGCGAATCGAAAGACTGGAAGCGCCGGGTTTCGAACCGGTCGACGACAACATCTGACGGGTTTTGATGCCTATAGGGTCATCAACCCGACAGATGTTTCGGCAGGACGACCTGCAGGTCGCGTTCGGGGAAGGGCAGCGGGTCGGTCGTGCGCTCGTACTCGGCTAGGGCCTCGGCGCCGAGCCGCTCGAAGGCGAGGCGCACCCCGGCGGCGTAGTCGCGGCTGACGAAGATGTTCCCCTTCGCGGCGCCGTCGCGGCAGCGCTCGCGGGCGGTCTCGAGACCGAGGTAGGTGAAGACGCGGCGAGGCGGGTTGGCGGGTTGGGCGCGGCCGGCATCGGTGCCGGCCGCGTGGGCGCCCGCACTGTCCGTCGGCACGGCGAGCTCGAACGGGTCGGTGACGTCGACCCGCTCGTAGTTGATCTCGCGCGCGTCGAACGCCGCCAGGCGCTCCGCGTCGACCGGGATCGCGACGCCGTTGACGGCGCTCCCCTCGCGCGGTTCGAGGTCCAGGTAGGCAACGCGGATGCGCGGCCTCTCCCCGGTATCTCGGTCGAGGAAGTGTTTGGCGTCCTCGCCTCCCTCCCAGTTGTTCATCGCCGCGCCCCAGCAGCGCCGGTAGCCGCGCAGGCGGCCTGGCAAGGCACCCGGACCGGGCATTGCGACCAACGACGCGTAGCCGAAGACGTACTCGGTCAAGCCGGAGACAGGACGAACTGGCTGACGATCAGATTCGCCGCCAGGCGCGGCTCGGTGCCCTCACGGCGGCGCTCCATCCTCACCTCGATCACGACCGTGCTCTTGCCGGCGTGCAGCGGCTCGCCGACGGCGACGATCTCGTCGCCGAGCACGCCCGCGGCAAAGACGTTCAGCTTCAGCTCGATCGTGGTGAAGTTGTGGCGCGGCGGGATGTTGCGGAAGGTGGCCCAGGCGGCGACGGTGTCGCCGAGCGCGGTCCAGACGCCGCCGTGGACGAAGCCGCCCGGGTGCAGGTGGCGCTTGTCGACGACGATCCGCCCGCGCGAGTGCGAGTCCTCGATCTCCAGCGGCTCGATCCCGAGGTCGCCGGGAAAGCTGCCCGGCAGGAAGTTGCGCACCGACTCCGGCGTGATCAGCGAGCTGGGGTGCGGCGCGTCGTCGGCCATCGCTGCGGACCCTAGCCGAGGGCGCCCGCCGCGACCCGACCCCCGTCGAGCTCGTAGGCGCCTGGCTCCAGCTCCGCCGTGCGGCGGCGGTAGGCGCTCCACGTCCACGGCCACTGGCTCGGGTCGTTGCCGTTCTCGTCGACGTACCAGTTGGTGCAGCCGCTGTGCCAGACCGTGCCGGCGAGGGCGTCGCGCAGCTCGCGGTCGAAGCGCTCGGCGGCCTCGCGGCGGACCTCGATCCGGCTCGCCTCCGCCCGGTCGAGCTCGCGCAGGGCGGCGAGCACGTGCCCGATCCCGGCCTCGAGAGTGAAGACCACCGAGCCGCTGCCGCCGTTCGTGTTGGGCCCGTAGAGGAGGAACATGTTGGGGAAGCCCGGCGCGCTCAGCCCGAGGTAGGCGCGCGGCACCTCGCCCCACTCCTCGCTGAGGCTGTAGCCGTCGCGGCCGCGGACCTCCATCGGCGCGACGAAGTCGTGGCTGGCGAAGCCGGTGGCAAGCACGATCGCGTCGTGGGCGCGCTCGCGGCCGTTCGCGTCGCGGATGCCGCCTGGCGTCACCGACTCGATCCTCTCGGTGACGACGTCGACGTTGCGCTTGGCCAGGGTGGGGTACCACTCGTCGGTCAGCATCACCCGCTTGCAGCCGATCTCGTCGCGGGGGGTCACCTTGCGGCGCAGCTCGGGGTCGTCGATCGCCTTCTCGATCTGGTGCAGGCCGAGGCGGCGGAAGAGCGAGAGTGCCCGGCGCCGGCGGGTCATCGCCACGGCGATCAACTCGTGGGAGGCGAAGATCGAGGCGCGGTCGAGGCGGCGCAGCGCCGGGACGCGCTCGAAAAGCGCGTGCGCCCAGTCCGGGTAGGCGTAGTCCATCTTCGGCAGGGTCCAGCCCGGCGAGCGCTGGTAGACGTCGACCTGCGCGACTTCGGGCTGGATCGCCGGCACGACCTGGATCGCGCTGCAGCCGGTGCCGATCACCGCAACCCGCTTGCCGGCGAGGTCGACGTCGTGGCGCCACTCGGCCGTGTGGAAGGCAGGGCCGGCGAACTGGACGAGGCCCGGCAGCGCCGGCGCTTTCGGCACCGAGAGCTGGCCGCAGGCGGTGAGCAGGACCTCGGCTTCGTGCGGGCCGGCGCTCGTCTCCAGCCGCCAGCAGCCGCGCTCCTCGTCCCAGGCGGCGCTCGTCACCTCGACCCCGGTGCGGATCCGGTCGAGCACGCCGAAGCGGCGGGCGACGCCCTCGAGGTAGGCCTGGATCTCGGCCTGCGGCGCGTAGCGGCGCGACCAGCGGTTGGGCGCGAAGGTGAACTCGTAGAAGTGCGAGGGGACGTCGCAAGCGGCGCCGGGGTAGGTGTTGGCCTGCCAGACGCCGCCAATCCGCTCGCCCTTCTCGAAGACGGTGACGTCCTCGTAGCCGGCGCGGCGCAGCATCGCCGCGGCGCCGACCCCGCCGAAGCCCGCGCCGACGACGGCGATCGAGCGGGGGCGGCCGGCGGGAGCGGAGGCTCCGCCATTGCCGCTAGACACCGAAGCCCTCCAGGCCGTAATCGCCGAAGGGCTCGTCCCGCTCGCGCACCGCCTCCTTGAAGCCGCCCTCGGCGGCGCGGCGGACGAAGCCGTGGCCCTCCTCGGTGTGGCGGGCGACGCCGTCGAAGAAGGTGCCGAGCAGCTGCGTCTGGTGCAGGCCCTGCGCGTAGAGCGACTGGTTGACCAGCATCTTCATCATCACCAGCTGGTTGATCGGCAGGCGGGCGACGCGCTGCACCAGCGCCTCGAAGCGCTCGTCCAGCTCCTCGGGCGGCGCCGCCTCGGTCGCCAGCCCCCACTCGACCGCCTGCTCGCCGGTCAGCGAGTCGCCGGTCAGCAGTAGGCGCTTGGCCCGCATCGGGCCCAGCCGCGCCGTCCACAGCGCCGTCGTCGGCGAGCCCCAGACGCGCGCCGGCGGGTAACCGATCTTGGCGTCGGCAGCAACCACGAGGAGGTCCGAGCAGAGCGCCATGTCGGTGCCGCCGGCGACGCAGTAGCCGTGCACCTTGCAGAGCACCGGCTTCTCCGAGTGGAAGAGAGACATGAAGCCGCGCACGTTGCGCCACATGAACTGGAAGTCGGTGACCGGGTCCCAGTTCGACTCGGGCGCGTGGTTGGCGGCAATCGTCGCCGGGTCGACGGGCGAGCCCGGTGGCGGCGGGGCGAGCGGCGAGCCCGGCGGGGCGTCACCGTCGCCGCCCTCCCTCAACCCACTCATATCCCCCTCGGCCGAGGCGACCAGGTCATAGCCACCGCAGAAACCGCTGCCGTTGCCGGCAAGGGCGATCACGTGCACATTCGGGTCGAGGTTGGCCCGCTCGACGCAAACGGCGATCTCAGCCGGCATCCGCGGCACGATCCCGTTCCCCCGCTCCGGCCGGTTCAGGGTGATCCGCGCGACCCGATCGCCGGTCTCGTAGCTGAGGGTCGCGAGATCCATTTCTCGACCCTACTGGCTGCTCAATGCGTCAGATTCGACGCATCATGCGTCGAGCTCGACGCATTAGACCCGTCCAGACGCGTGCGAACTGCCCAGGTACGCTCGTAGGACCGGGTCCGGGACTCGCCACGAACCGCGGCCCACCTGCTCGATCACGCCGAGGTCGGCAAGCGCGTCAAGAACTCGTCTCACTTGCTCCGCGTGCGCACCAACCGAATATGGCGGCTGGCCCGCTGCCACGGCCCGGGCAACACTGAGCGCAAGGTCTTTCCCCTTGGCTAGTCGCAGGCGTCGCATGCGCTCCACCATCAGCCGGCAGCGTTCCACGTCATGGACCCCGGCTCGATTCCACGCCTGCGTGACGATGCTCTCATCGAGGCTGTCGACCCCAGCTTCGCGAGCGGCCGCGTAGGCCTCGGCCGCGACCAACATCGTGGCGCGGGGATGGCCGTCGCCCAGCTCCACGATTCGGGCGACGACCGACAGGCCAGCCTCAAGCGATGCTCGCTCGAACCGTGCGGCAATTCCCGCTTCCCACTCGTGTGCCGCGATCGGGCTGAGTGAGTAGGAGCCACCGTAGCCGCCCAGGGGCGCGTCGGGCTGGAAGACCTGCTTCATCGCATGTTCGCGACTCCCCGCGAAGAGCAGGCCGACCTGGCCCGCACGCTGGAAGGTCGCACGCATCCGGGCTTGCAATCGAACCGGGTCCCCAAACGGAGCTGCAGGTGCGGCCAGCTCCTGAAGCTCGTCGAGGAAGACGACCACTGGACGCCCATCCTTTTCCGCCAGCCGCTGAGGGAGCTCAAGAGCCTCTGCAAGCGCGACATCTGGATCTTCGCGGAGCGACCCCCCGGGCTCGAACGCAATCCTCACACCGTCGCCGAGATCCACCGTCGCCTGCGCGTACAGCCGGTCGCTTAAGCGACCCCAGGCGTAGCGCGCCTGCGCCAGGGCCTTCTTCAGTTGGGGCCTGTTGGCAAGCAGTGCGCGAGTCAGCGCCTGCGCGAACCCGGCTGCACCGGAGGGCTGCATGAGGTCAACCGTTGCCGTGTACCAGCCTTTCTCGCGAAGGCGCTGCAGGGCGGCGTCGCACACGGTGGTCTTCCCGGTTCGACGAGGAGCGAGGATCCGCAGGCTCTGTCCCGTGGCAAGACTCGAGACGAGGCGCGACACGTCCTCGGCGCGCCCGATCATCTGATCTGGCGCGACCGGCTCGTCCGTGGGAAAGAGCTCTTCTCGATTCGGCTTACCACGCATTTGTGGTATTTAACCACAAATTTGTGAGAAGTCTTTCCACTACATTCGTTCGACCAACATCGCCTTGCCCTGACCGCCAGCGACGCACATCGTCTCCAGGCCGACCTGGTGGTCGTCGGTCTCCAGCACGTTGAGCAGGGTGCCCATGATGCGGGCGCCGGTCATGCCGAAGGGGTGACCGAGGGCGATCGCGCCGCCGTGCGTGTTGAGCTTCTCCAGCGCGATGTCGCACTCGTCCATGATCGGGATCACCTGGGCGGCGAAGGCCTCGTTGAGCTCGACCGCGTCGACGTCGTCGATCGTCATCCCCGCCCGGTCGAGCACCTTCTTCACCGCGCCGATCGGGGCGACGCCCATGTACTCGGGCTCGTTTCCGAAGGTGGCGGCGGTGACGATGCGGGCGCGCGGGGTCAGGCCCAGCTCCTTGGCCTTGGTGTCGCTCATCAAGAGCACCGCGGCAGCGCCGTCGTTGAGCGGGCAGGAGTTGCCGGCGGTGACGCCGCCCCCGCCGAAGGCCTCGTCGAGCTGGGAGAGCTTCTCCAGGGTGGAGCTGGCGCGCGGGCCGTCGTCCTTGGCGACCTCGGTGCCGTCGGGCAGCGTCACCGGCACGATCTCGCGGTCGAAGAAGCCGTCCTCCTGCGACTGCACCGCCAGTTCCTGCGAGCGCTGCGCGAACTTGTCCATGTCGGCGCGGCTGACCTCGTATCTCTTCGCCACGTTGACCGCCGTGTGGCCCATTTCGATGTAGGCGTTGGGCTGGCCGTCGTTGCCCTGCAGGTTCGGGTTCTGGTCGGCGGCACCGGCCGGCTCGGTGCGCTCGTTGTAGCGGCTCACCCACTCGACCCCGGCGGCGATGTAGACGTCGCCCTCGCCGGCCTTGATCGCGTTGCCGGCGTGGCGGATCGCGTCGAGGCTGGAGGAGCAGTAGCGCGAGACGGTGACCCCGTTGACCTCCTGCGGCAGCTTCTCCGAGAGCAGCGAGATGATGCGGCCGATGTTGAAGGCCTGCAGGCCCTGCGGCATGCCGCAGCCGCAGAAGAGGTCTTCGACCGATGCGGGGTCGACCTCCGGGTTGCGCTCGAGCAGCTTGTCGACCACGTAGGCGCCCATCTCGTCGGGGCGGAGCTGAGCCAGCGAGCCCTTGAAGGCACGGCCGATCGGCGTGCGGATGGTGTCGACAATTACGGCCTCGGGCATGCTCGGTCTCCTTGGGGTCGGGTTGGGACGTGGGAGCGTAGTGCAATAGGTTTTCGGCATGCCGCTGGAGGGACTGCGGGCCTGGATCGGCGAGGTCGAGCGCAAGCTCGGCATGCGCACGCGCGTCTTCCTCGTGCTCAGCGTGATCGCACTGGGCGGCGCCGGCGCGGCGATCTACCTTGCGGTGGACGCGCGCGAAGACTCGGTCAGGGAGAGCGACGTGCAGGCGCTGCAGCAGAAGCTCGAAGCGCAGATCGCCGGAGACGGGGCCGCCGCGCCGGCGACGCCGGAAGAACCGGCCACGCCGGCGCCTGAATCCGGCAGCACCGGGGCGACCGGCGCCACGGGGCCGACCGACACCGGCGGCGCGACCGGCCTCACCGGGGCGGAGGCGGCCAAACTCAAAGACTTCCTCGAAGGGGCGAAAGAGCAGGCCGGCAAATAGCCGTTTGTGACGTTCGGCACTATTGTGCGTGCGCCACGTCCCCCCGCTGCGTTACATTCGCCGCAATCCACCTCGCGTCTGACGCGAGTCTTGCCGATACCGGCAGCGAAAGGAGACCCCATGCCCGAGGGTTACTGCGTCAAAGAGCGCAAGAAGGTAGAGATCCAAGACGCCAAGCAGGTGACGATGAAAAACGGTCGCCCAGCGATTCAAGGCACCTGCCCCGACTGCGGCACCAAAATCTTCAAGATCGGCAAACTCGAATAAAGGCGGCTGGCGGCGCCGAGGGGGCGCCGCCACGCAGCTCAGCGCAGCACTTTGCCCATCTGGCCAGCCATCAGGGCGGCGGGTGTATGGCGGGCGACGGTGTCGCGGAGACGGGCGGCGAGGGGGTTCGCGGTCTGAACGATGCGGCCGATGGCTCGGGACTGACGGATGACGCGCTCGGCCGGGCGCTTGCGCAACCGTTCATACGTGCGGAGCGCCTCTGCGCGAGGCCTCGCGGCCAGCTCGTCGCGCAGCACCGCCACGTCGAGCAGGGCCTGGGCAGCGCCCTGCCCCATGTTCGGTGTCATCGCGTGAGCAGCGTCTCCGACCAGCACGTGGCTGCCCGCGTGCCAATGCGGCAGTGGCGGCAGATCGCGCAGCTCGAGATAGGAGCGCTCGCCAGCGGGAGTTGCCGCGAGGACCGCGGCGATCGGCTCGTGCCAGCCGGCGAACTCGGCCTCGAGATCGGCGTCCACACCACCGTCGGCGAGCACAGCGAACCAGTACGTGCGCTGGTCGCTGAGGGCGACGAGGCCGAAGCGCCTGCCGCGACCGAGCGTCTCGGAGGCGCCCTGCGGAGTGAGATCGCCTGTGTGCGCGACTCCCCGCCAGGCGCCCTGGCCGGCGCTGCGAGGTACTACGCCCGTTGCCACCAGCTCGCGGACTGCGGAGCCGATGCCGTCTGCCCCGACGACGATGTCGGCCTCGATCGGCTCGCCGTCGGCATAGAGCACACCCTCCGAGCAGCTCACGTCGGCGCCGAACTCGATCGGCGCCCCCACACGCTCGCGCATAGCCTGGAGCAGCTCGCCGCGGTGAACGCTGACCAGCGGGCCGAAGCGAGCCGCGAGACGGTCGAGAGGGGCCGTAGAGATCGTCGCGCCATCCACGCTCAGCGTCCCCCCGGTCGAGAGGACATGGCCACATCCATCCAGGACGTCGCCGAGGCCGATCGTCTCCAGGGCACGCAGGGCGTTGGGCCATAGACTCAGCCCAGCGCCTTCGGTCCTCAGCTCCGGCTCGCGCTCCAAGACGCGCACCGCGTAGCCAAGATCGCCGAAGGCCCTGGCAGCGGCCAGGCCGGCGATACCGGCCCCGACGATGACGGCGCGCCGTTCCATCGGCGGAAAGCTACCGGCCGCGGGGCAGAAACCCGCGGCCGAACCTGACTCGTATCGAGATGGAACTACCCTCGATGCCTCTTGTGCTTCCGCTTGCCACCGCAATCCGGCCGCAACTCAGGCCGGGCTTTGAATTCCTTCCCGTTTTGCCCCTCGAACTCGACGTTCGCCCTGTTCGTAGATCCGCAAAGGTCGCGGCTGTTGATCACGAGCCCCTTCTTGGCACCCTGCATCTTCAGCAGGACCTTGGAGATCGGAGCGTCGGGGGCGTCCTCGACCCTGGCCCTGATCCCACCCCTCACCGAGTCGATCCTGGTCGAGACCTCGACGTCGACCAGTCCTTTCAGGTCGAAGACGAGGTCGGGCAGCTTGTGGTTCGACGAGCGTAGGTAGACGGGTCCTTCCAGCGGCTCGTCGAGCAGAGGCGTCCAGGCTTTGATGAAGCCGTATTTGGCTCCTTTCGGGCAGCTCTTCTGTGCGAACTGCACCCTGGTGCAGATCGTCCTGATGTGGGCTTGATCGAGGAATGCCGAACGGGGCAATCTGACGACGAGTCCTTTGACATTGGCGTCGCCCTTGCGTGGTTTGTAAGTGGCGGCGAGGGCCGGGTGGGCTCCTCTGGCGGTTCCTCCTCGAAGCTTCAAGGAGAGCTTCGGCTTGAAGCCGAGTGATGCGCAGTTCGCCGCTTGGAAGCGCGACTCTCTGTTGACCGGGACGTCGTCCGCGGGATTGAAGACGTCGGCGTTGGAGCCGAACAGGGTCGCTCCTACCGCCGAGGCATCGCAGTTCGTCGGGTTCAACGTGAAGTTGTCCCTGTCGACGTAGATACGCAGGTCACGCAGCTTCAAGGGGATCCCCTCGAGGATGTGGGGGATCGGGTCTGAGCTCTCACCGTCGACATTGACTTCGGCGGTCTTGGAATTGAGGTCAAGCGCCTCTCTGACCACTACCGCTCCGACGTCGAAGGGTCCCGCCACCGCAGGGGTTATCGCCACGACGCTTAACGGGGCTCCGTTGTAGGGGCCTGCTAGGTATAGGGAGCCCGGGACGTAGGTGAGAACCGAGCCTACTCCCGCTCCGGCGATCGTCCTGCCGATCTTCGAGTCGGCTGGACAAGAGGGAGATGCGAGCTCTTGTTTTCCGGTCTTGGCCTTGGCTGCCGCGATCGCCTGATCCGGGCAGCGCCCCAGTCCCGCCAGCTTCGCCAAAAGACCGGGTGGCAGGGTCGCCGAGAACTTGGTCAGGTCCTGCTCTCCGTCTTTTCTGGTGATCCGCATCAGGGTCGGGCTGTAGGAGGCGGCGTTGTTGTTGATCGTCCCCGCCGAGAAGCCCGGATCGAAGCCGGGGACTCCTTGGGGGGGGCAGGGTCCGCCGCCTATCCCTTGTCCCATCTTGAAGCTCGATTTGGTCACCGTCGGCTGCCCGTTCGGGTTCGAATGGGGCCAGAATTCGGCCACGGTCTCATAGGACCCGCAGCTCGGCGGGGTGACCAAAGGCGCCCTCGCTCCCTCTCTGAACTTGAAGTCAAAGCTCGAGAAGGGCAGCTGCGGCAGGTCGTCGAAGGTGGTGACGATCCGACCTGATCTCTCGTCGGTCTCGACCTCGCCGGGCAGCTTGATCAGGAGGCCGCGCTCGGGTTCCTCCATGACGACGTAGATCGCCAAGAGGGAGTCGAAGGGGTTCTCGGCTCCCGGGGTGGTGGTGGACGGGTCGTCGGGTTGGGCGATGTATACGTCGCCGGGGATCCGCTCTTTGAGGAGGGGTGAGACGACCTCTACCGTGCCGATCTTCGAGTCGTCGGGGCAGCCCCTGCCCGGGGTCGGGAAGGCGCTTAATTCCGTCGATTCGTATTGGGCAGGAGCGCAGACCCCGAGGCCCTCTGCCTGGGAGGGGTTGATCGTCACCCCGGTGGGCAAAGAGACGCGGGCTTTGCTCAGATCCGATTCGGCGATGCCGTCGGGGTTCAAGAGGCCCTGCTGGGGCATCTGGACCTTGACGCTGAGGCCGGTTGGTTCCTCGGTCCCCTGGCTGGTCGGCCGGGTTTCGATCGAGGGATCGAAGGGGACCTGGGCACAGCCGATGAAGGAGGGGAACTCGAATGAGGCCTCGTGCCTTACCGTCGGGTGCTGGTAGGTGTCGAGGCTGATTGGGGTTCGGTTGGAGCCAGCGCAGCGGGTCGGC
>JBKPOW010000058.1:0-9769 GCA_046733275.1 Actinomycetota bacterium | reverse complement strand
GCCCGCGGGCGGCTGCGCCGCGCCCGCCGCGTGCTTGCCGAGCGCCTCGTCGCGATCTACACCAGCGGCACGCCCAGCACGGCGAGCATCGTGCTCGCCTCTGGCGACTTCGACGAGCTCGAGGTCCGCGCCGAGTACCTGCAGCGGATCGAGGACTCCGACAGCGAGCTCGCCGCCCGGGTCGAGCAGGTGCGCGACCAGGTGCGCCGCGGCCTGGAGCTGGTCGCCGAGTTGAAGGCGCGGGTCGAGGCTTACAACAAGCGGCTCGCCGCCGCCCGTGCCGAAATCGCCGCGGTGCGAGCCGAGGCGGAGGAGGCCGCCGCGCGCCTCGACGACCTCGCCGCCGAGCGCTTCTCCGCCCTGGCCGAGCTCAAAGTGAAGATCGAGCAGTGGGTGGGCGAGATCGAAGCGGCGGAAGCGGCGAGTCGCGCAGCGGCCGAAGAAACGGTCGGCCGCTGGCTCGGCGGCCCCTACGCGATCCCGACCTACATCGTCATGTGCGAGTCGGGCGGCAACTACAGCGCCCTCAACCCGACCAGCGGAGCCGGCGGCGCCTATCAGATCCTGCCCTCCACCTGGGAGTCATACGGCGGCAAGGGCGCGCCGCACGAAGCGCCGAAGGCCGAACAGGACCGCATCGCCGCCGAAATCTGGGCCGACTCCGGCGGCAGCGCCTGGGTCTGCGCCTGACGCCGAGATCGGCGACGCTCGCGGCGAATCTCTCCGGGGCAGGGGAGGGGCGGCCGGCGTCGAAGCGGGTCGCATGTTCGTGCGCAAGAAGCGCGGCGCGGCCGCGCGCCGCAAGCCGAAGGCCAAGGCCCGGCCGCGGGTGCCGCGGCCGCGTCTGCCGGAAAGCCTGCAGCAGCGACACCTCGACCTGATCGGCCTCTTCCTGATCGCCGCCGGCGTTTACCTGACCTTCGTCCTCTTCTTCAGCTGGGACGGGGGCAAGGTCGGCTACGGGCTCGAAACCGGGCTCGAGTACCTGGTCGGCAAGGTCGGCGCGCGGATCGCGACGGTGCTGATGCTCGCGGTCGGCACGATGCTCGTCACCGGCACCTCGATCTCGACCGTCTTCCGGGGCCTCGGCCGCGGCGTCCGCCACACCGTCGTCGGCGGGCGCGACGTCGCCCGCACGGCGATCCAGCACCGCGAGGCTCGGCGCGGCGAAAAGGGCTCCTCCGCATTCGAGACCCAGGCGGGCCCGACCGACGTGATGAGCAGTTATCCCGAGGACGACGACTTCGAACCGACCGTGGCGATCGCCGAGGACGGCGATGCCCCGGAGCCCGCCACGACCGAGTTCGCCGAAGTCGAGGACGACCCGGAGCACGCTCCGGACCTGGCCGACGATCTTCAGCCGCACGCCTACGAGGTCGAGGTCCGCGGCGAGGAGGGCCTCGGCGTCGGCACCGACTCGGAGTCGAAGCAGGCCGCCCTCACGCCGATGGGAAACAAGCGCGGCGTCACCGAATCGGAGCAGATCGACTACCGCAAGCCACCGGCGAAGGTGCTCGAAAAGGGCAAGGGGGACAAGGGGCCCGACCCGCGCGATCACGAGGCGATCGGCCGCAAGCTGGTCGAGACGCTCGGCCACTTCGGCGTCGAGGCGAAGATCGTCGGCATCGTCAGCGGCCCGCACGTATCGCGCTTCGAGCTGCGTCTCGCGCCTGGCACCAAGGTGAAGAAAGTCACCGAGCTCTCCAACGACCTCGCCTACGCGCTGGCCTCGACCGACATCCGCATCCTCGCGCCGATCCCCGGCAAGCAGGCGGTCGGGGTCGAGGTGCCGAACACGCGCCGCCGCATCGTCCGTCTCGGCGACATCTACGCCGGCCGGCCGGAGAAGACCTCGCCGCTGGTCGCCTGGCTGGGCAAGGGAATCGACGGCAACGCCGTCTGGACCGATCTGGCGAAGATGCCCCACGTGCTCGTCGCCGGCACCACCGGCTCGGGCAAGTCCGGCTGTGTCAACGCGATCCTCTCCTCGATCCTGATGCACGCCTCGCCCAACGACGTGCGCCTGGTTCTGGTCGATCCCAAGCAGGTCGAGCTCAACCACTACGAGCACGTGCCGCACCTGCTTACCCCGGTCGTCACCTCGCCGCGCCTCGCAGCCAACGTGCTGGCCAACCTGATCGGCGAGATGGAGAGCCGCTACGGGATCATGGGCGAGGCCCGCTGCCGCAACCTGGCCGAGCTCAATCGCGCCCGAGCGAAGGCGGGGGAGGCGCCGCTGCCGCACATCCTCTGCGTGATCGACGAGCTCGCCGACCTGATGATGGTCTCGCCGGCCGAGGTCGAGGACTCGATCATCCGCCTGGCGCAGAAGTCGCGCGCCACGGGTATCCACCTCGTCCTGGCGACCCAGCGTCCCTCGACCGACATCATCACCGGCACGATCAAGGTCAATATCCCAGCCAGGATCGCCTTCGCGGTCTCCTCCCAGACCGACTCGCGGGTGATCCTCGACCAGGGCGGGGCGGAGGCCCTGCTCGGCCAGGGCGACATGCTCTTCCGCGGCGCCGGCACCTCAAAGCTGGCCCGCGTCCAGGGTGCTTTCGTCACCGAGGAGGAGATTGCCCGAATCACCGGTCACTGGGCCAAGCAGGGCGAACCGGAGTTCGAGGACGAGCTGCTCGAGGCGCGCGAGGAGCCGGTCGGCGACGGCGGGGACGACGAGTTTGATCCCGACGCCGACGACCTGCTCGACGAAGCGATCCGCACCGTGGTGCAGACCGAAACCGCCTCCGTCTCGATGATCCAGCGCCGCCTACGGGTCGGCTACACCCGCGCCGGGCGGCTGATCGACATGCTCGAGCGGCGCGGCGTGATCTCCGGCTACGAGGGGTCGAAGCCACGGCAGGTGCTGATCACCGAGGCAGACCTGCCCCGGGTGCTCGCCGGCGGCGGCGAGGCCGAGCCGGTCGCGGTTGAGGCCGACGAGGCCGGCTAGGGGCGACCGCTCGCGCCGGAGAGGCGCAGCAGACACAATGTCCGGGTGGACACCGGCATCGGAGCCACCCTGCGCGAGGCGAGGAATCGTCGCAAGATCGATCTTTCCGAGGTCGAAGCGGCGATCAAGATCCGGGTCCGCTACCTGCAGGCGATCGAGAACGAAGCCTGGGACGTGCTCCCCGGCGTCGCCTACACGCGCGGCTTCATCCGCACCTACGCCTACTACCTGGGCCTCGACGGGGAACGGCTCGCCGACGATTACCGCCGCGGAATCGCTCCTGCCGGCGAGCGGGTGCCGAAGCGGGTCGAGCCGGTGCCGGCGGCGCCGCGGCGAGCTGAGAGCCGCCTCTCCGCTCGAGCTCTGGTGGTTGCGGTTGGTCTGGCGCTCATGGCTCTCGCGGTCGCGATCGGCCTGATCGGCGGCGAGGGCGAGACGCCGCCTCCGGCGCCGCGGGTCGACGAGGGGGCGGGAAATCCGCGCGCGCGGACGCCCGACGCCAGCCCTGTAGCTCAGCGCGGCGTGGCGATGCGCCTTGCGGCGACGAGCGAAGTATGGGTCTGCCTGCTCGACGTTCGAGGTCGACCGCTGGTCGACGGCGAGATCCTCGCCGCCGGGGCGGAGGCGGGGCCGTTCCGCTCCGAGGGGTTCGAACTCGCCCTCGGCAACGGCTCGGTGGAGATGTTCGTCGACGACGAGCAGGCCGAGATTCCGCCAAGCTCCAGCCCGGTGGGCTACAGGATCGACAGGGGCGGCAAGCTGATCGCCCTCGAAGAGGGCGAGAGGCCCGACTGCGAATGAGCGACGCTGTCCGCGCCGGGATCGTCGTCACCGGCACTGAGGTGCTGACCGGGCGGATCGCCGACCGCAACGGGCCTTGGCTCTCCGAACAGCTGGCCGAGCTTGGGGTCGAGGTCGCGCACATCCTGGTGGTCGGCGACCGGCCCGAGGACCTCGAGGCGGCGTTGCGCTTCATGGCGGCGGAGGGGATGGACCTGATCGTCACCTCGGGTGGGCTCGGTCCCACCGCCGACGACCTGACGGCCGAGATCGTCGCTCGCTTCGCCGGCCTGGACCTCTTCCTCCACGAGGAGATGGAGGAGAAGATCGCCGCCATCCTGCGCAACTTCGCCCGCCGCTTCCGCTTCGACGAGGAGGCGGTGCGGGAGGCGAACCGCAAGCAGGCGATGGTCCCCGAGGGCGCGCTGCCGCTCGATCCGGTCGGCACGGCACCGGGCCTGGTCGTGCCGGCCGACGACCGCGTCGTGATCGTGCTCCCAGGGCCGCCGCGCGAGCTGCGGCCGATGTGGCCGCGGGCGGTCGAGTCGCGGCCGGTGCAGGCGATCCTCGCCCGCGCCACGCCCCTGCTCTCCTACACCGTGCGCATGTTCGGCATTCCCGAGTCGGAGATCGCCAAGAGCCTGCGCGAGATCGAGGACGGCGGGGTCGAGCTGGACACGGTCGAGATCACCACCTGCCTGCGCCGCGGCGAGATCGAGATCGACGTCCGTTACCGGGCCGAGGCCGCGCCGGTCGCCGAGGCGGTGCGCGCCGGGCTGGTCGACCGTCACACCCGTCATCTCTTCAGCCTCGACGGGGAGACGATCGACGCCCAGCTGGCGCGCCTGTTGCAGGGCCGAAGGCTGGCGGTCGCCGAGTCCTGCTCCGGCGGCCTGCTGGCGGCGCGGATCACCGACCTGCCCGGCGCCTCCGCCTACTTCGCCGGCGGCGCAGTGACCTACTCCAACGGGGCCAAGGCCGAGCTGCTCGGCGTCGACCCGGAGCTGATCGAGCGGCACGGCGCGGTCTCGGCCGAGGTGGCCGAGGCGATGTCGCGCGGCGCGCTGGAGCGATTCGACGCCGACGTCGCCGTCGCCATCACCGGCATCGCCGGGCCCGATGGTGGGACCGAGGAGAAGCCGGTCGGCTACGTCTGCTTCGACGCCCGCCTCGCCGACGGCGCCGGCATCGCCCGCGATCCGGTGATCCCGGGCGGCCGCGAGGACGTCCGCGAGCGCTCGGCTCTGGTCGCGATGCATCTGCTGCGCACCCTGCTCGGCGACCACGACGCGCCCCTGTAGGCAAGGCGACACGGACTTTTTGCGATTGGCGCGCAACTCGCGCGCCGGGACCGCCTATGGTCGCCGCCATGGCGAAGGAGAGGTTGAAGAGCCCACGGGCGCGGCTGTTCATCGCGCTGGACCTGCCGGAGCCCGTGCGCCAGGGAATCGCGGTGTGGGGCCGTAAGGCGCTCGCCGATCCGGCGCTGCGCCCGGTCGCGCCCGAGTCGCTCCACATCACCCTCGCCTTCCTCGGCTGGAAGGCGGAGAAGGAGATCCCGCGGCTGGCCGGGATCGTCCAGGATCCGCGTTCGATCGAGGTCGTCGCGGGCGGCGCGCCCTCGATCGAGCTGAGCGATCCGGTGCCGCGGCCGGAGCGGGGGCGACCGCGCCTCTTCGCCCTGCCCGCGGACTCATCTGGCGCAATCGCCCTACAGGCGGCGCTGCGGGAGCGGCTGGTCGCGGCGCGGCTGTACGAGCCCGAGAAGCGCCCCTTCTGGCCGCACGTGACTGTCGCCAGGGTGCGGCGCGAGGAACGCGGCTCGAAGCGCCCGGCGCTGGTTTCGAAGCTTCCTGGGGCGGTTCCGCAGGCGCTGCTGCAGCCCGCGGTTTGCCGCCGGATGACTCTCTACCGTTCTGAACTCCAGCCGCAGGGTGCGCAGTACACCCCGCTGGCGCAAGTCGAGCTGCCCGCAGGCGGGCGGCAGTGAGGTGAAAGAGATGGCAGACAAGAAAACGGCTCTGAAGGGCGCCTCGGCGAAGGAGGCGAAGGCGAAGGACGCGGCGCTGGAAGCGGCCGTGACGCAGATCGAGCGCGACTTCGGCCAGGGCGCGCTGATGCGCCTCGGCGCCGACGCGACGATCAAGATCCCGGCGATCCCGACCGGGGCGCTCGCCCTCGACCTGGCGCTTGGCATCGGCGGCGTGCCGCGCGGGCGGATTGTCGAGATCTTCGGCCCGGAGTCCTCGGGCAAGACGACGCTGATCTACCACATCATCGCCGAAGCCCAGAGCCGCGGCGGCATCTGTGCCTTCATCGATACCGAGCACGCGATCGACCCGAGCTACGCGCGCAAGATCGGCGTCGACACCGACGAGCTGCTGGTCTCCCAGCCCGACTACGGCGAGCAGGCGCTGCAGATCGCCGATCGGCTGATCGCCTCCGCCGCGATCGACGTGGTCGCGATCGACTCGGTCGCGGCGCTGACGCCAAAAGCCGAGCTGGATGGACAGATCGGCGACACGACCGTCGGCCTGCAGGCGCGGCTGATGTCGCAGGCCATGCGCAAACTGGCCGGCAATCTCAACCGCACCAACACCGTCTGCCTCTTCACCAACCAGATCCGCGAAAAGGTCGGCGTCCAGTTCGGCTCGCCCGAGACCCAGCCGGGGGGAAGGGCGCTGAAGTTCTATTCCTCGCAGCGGCTCGACATCCGCCGCATCGAGACCCTCAAGGAGGGAACCGAGGCGGTCGGCAACCGGGTGCGGGTCAAAGTTGTCAAGAACAAGGTCGCCTCCCCCTTCCGCCAGGCGGAATTCGACATCGAGTACGGCGTCGGCATCTCGCGCGAGGGCGGCTTGCTCGACTTCGGCATCGAGCACGACCTGGTGCAGAAATCGGGCTCGTTCTTCTCCTACGGCAAGACCCGGCTCGGCCAGGGACGCAACAACGCCAAACAGTTCCTCGCCGAGAACCCCGAGGTTGCGGAGGAGCTGGAGGCCAAGATCCGCGCCGCGCTCGGCATCGGCGCCGAGAACGCCGTTCCGGCGACCGAGGAGCCCGCTCCCACCCCTGCGGAGCAGCCGCCGGTCGCCGAGGCGAAAGCCGCATAGCCGATTAGACAAAGCCATCTGCGGGAGTAATCTCTGCGTAGATGAAATTCAGCTTGCCGTCGTGGATGTTGTCACGCGGCAACGGCTCGGCGCCCGACCCGGTGCTTGGCCGGCTGGAGGCGCTGGACGCGCAGCTCGCCGAGCTGCGGCGCGCCGAACTGGAGCGGATCGCCTCCCTGACCGCCGAGGAGGCACGCCGGCTCCTCATCGAGGGGGTCGAGGAGGAGGCTCGCCGACACGCCGCCCTCTCGCTGCGCAGGATCGAGGAGGAGACGCGGCTCGAGGCCGATCGGCGCGCGCAGCGGATCCTCGCCACGGCGACGCAGCGGCTTGCCGCGCCCTACGTCGCGCGTACGTCGACCCAGCTCGTCCACCTGCCGAACGACGCGATGAAGGGCAGGGTCATCGGCCGCGATGGGCGCAACATCCACACCCTCGAGCAGCTGACCGGGGTCGACGTGATCGTCGACGACACGCCTTCGGCCGTGCGCATCTCCTGCTTCGACGGGATGCGCCGCGAGGTAGCCCGCCTGACGCTCGAACGACTGATCGCTGACGGGAGGATCCACCCGGCCCGCTGCGAGGAGGCCTTTGAGCAGGCCTCGCGCGAGATCGAGGAGCGGATCGTCGAAGAGGGCGAGCGAGCCGCGCTCGACGCCAACGTCAACGGCCTCCATCCGCGCCTGATCGATCTGCTCGGCAGGCTGCAGTTCCGCACCAGCTACGGCCAGAACGTGCTCGGCCACCTGGTCGAGTCCTCCTACCTCGCGTCGTTGATCGCCCTCGAGCTCGGCGCCGCCGCCGACGTCGCCCGGCGGGCGGCCTTCCTGCACGACATCGGCAAGGCGGTCGACCAGGAGGAAGAAGGGTCGCACGCGCTGGTCGGCGCCCGCCTTGCCCGGCGGCACGGCGAGAGCGAGGCCGTCGCCCACGCGATCGAGGCGCACCACGACGAGATCGAGCCGTGCACGGTCGAGGCGGTCGTCGTCCAGGCAGCCGACGCGCTCTCGGGGGCCAGGCCCGGCGCTCGCGGCGACAGCCTCGAGGGGTATGTCACGCGCCTGCGCGATCTCGAGGCGCTCGCCTCCCGCCACGCGGGGGTGGAGAGGGTCTACGCGATGCAAGCCGGCCGCGAGATGCGGGTGATGGTCGATCCCGGCGAGGTCGACGACGAGGGGGCGGCGCTGATCTCGCACGAGATCGCCACAGCGATCGAGCGCGAGATCTCCTATCCGGGCCAGATAAAGGTCACCGTGATCCGCGAGAGCCGGGCGACGAATTACGCCCGCTGAGGGCTGCTCGGGGTCGGCGGCAATGGATAGGATGCCGCGCGCATGGACTACGAACTGATCTTCTACCTCTCCGGCGGCGTGCTCGCCGTCTCCGCGGTCGTCTTCACCTTCCTCGGCCTGCGGATCGAGGGCTTCCCCGGTCGCGCCGCGCCGGTGGTCGCCGCCTGGTTCATCGCCCTGGTCGGGCTCTCGACCACCTTCGCCGTGCTCCACTCCCAGCACGAGGAAGAGCACCGCGAGCAGGAGGCCGGCCTGCCTCACGCGACGGAAGAGGCGGAAAAAGAGGAGTCGGAGTAGCACTGCCTTCCGGCTTGGTTTTCGGCGTCTAACCTAGTCAGGTAATGCCCAGCTACCACGTCACCACGTTCGGCTGTCAGATGAACGTGCACGACTCCGAGCGGATGCAGGGGATGCTCGAGTCGCTTGGCTACGAGGCGGCGGCGAGCCGCGACGAGGCCGACCTGATCCTCTTCAACACCTGCTCGATCCGCGAGTCGGCGGACAACCGCTTCATCGCCCACCTCGGCGAGGCGAAGCGGCTCAAGTCGGAAGACCCCGAGCGCGTCGTCGGCGTCGGCGGCTGCTGGGCGCAGTCGGTCAAGGAGGAGGTCTTCGAGCGCTTCCCCTTCGTCGACGTCGCCTTCGGGCCCGGGCAGATCCACCGCCTCGCTGAGTTCCTCAACTCCGACTCGCTCACCGCCCAGGGGTACTTCGAGTTCGAGGATTTCTCCGGCCACCTGCCGGCGCGGCGCGAGCGCGAGTTCCAGGGCTGGCTGCAGATCTCGCAGGGCTGCAACTGCAGGTGCGCCTACTGCATCGTGCCCTCGACCCGGGGACGCGAGGTCAGCCGAGACCCGGACGAGCTGGTGGTCGAGGCCGAGGCGCTCGCCGGCGACGGCGTGCGTGAGGTGACCCTGCTGGGGCAGAACGTCAACAGCTACGGCCGCGACCTGCCGAGGGAGGCGCGGATCGGGTTCTCAGAGCTGCTCGCGCGGATCGACGCGGTCGACGGAATCGAGCGCATCCGCTACACCAGCCCGCACCCGAAGGACATGAAGGAGGACGTGATCCGCGCCCATGCCGAGCTACCGGCGCTCTGCGAGCACATCCACCTGCCGCTGCAGTCGGGGTCGAGCGCGGTGCTCAAACGGATGCGCCGCACCTACGACCGGCAGCGCTACATGGACCGCGTCGCCCTGATCCGCGAGCACGTCCCCGACTGTGCGATCACCACCGACATCATCGTCGGCTTCCCGGGCGAGACCGAGGCCGACTTCGAGCAGACGCTGGAAGTGGTCGACGAGGTCGGCTACGACGGCGCCTTCACCTTCGTCTTCTCGCCGCGGCGGGAGACCGAGGCGGCGACGATGGGCGAGCAGCTGCCGCACGCGGTCAAGCGGGAGCGGATGGAGCGGCTGGTCGAGCTGGTGCAGCGGCGGGCGACCGAGCGGGCGCAGCGCTTCGTCGGGCGGGAGCTCGAGGTGTTTGTCGAGGGCCCCAGCCGGACCGATCCGACGCGGCTGCGGGGGCGGACGCGGCACAACAAGACGGTTAACTTCGACGGAATCGGCGATCCGGGGGAGTTCGTGACCGTGCAGATAGACGCGGCCACCTCCACCACCCTGAGC
>JBKPOW010000057.1:0-6363 GCA_046733275.1 Actinomycetota bacterium | reverse complement strand
GCCCAGCTCGGTGACCAGCTTGCGCTCGGCCCGGCCGATCTTGTTCAGCTTCTCGACCACGTGGACCGGGATGCGGATCGTGCGCGCCTTGTCGGCCAGGGCGCGGGCGATCGCCTGGCGGATCCACCAGGTCGCGTAGGTCGAGAACTTGAAGCCCTTGCGGTAGTCGAACTTCTCCGCGGCCCGGACCAGGCCAAGCGTCCCCTCCTGGATCAGGTCGAGGAAGGGGAGGCCCTGGTTGCGGTAGTTCTTGGCGATCGAGACGACCAGGCGCAGGTTGGACTCGACCATTTTCTGCTTCGCGTCGAGGTCGCCGCGCTCGATCCGTTTGGCGAGTTCGACCTCCTCCTGGGCGGTCAGCAGGCGGACTTTGCCGATGTCCTTGAGGAACAGCTGCAGGCTGTCCGTGGTCATGTCCGGTTTCAGGTCGATCGCGGCTTTGGCGCGGCGACGACCTTTGCGGCCGGTGTCTGCGGGCATGGCGTCGGCGGCCGCTTTCTGGGCCGGGTCCATGTCCTCGACCAGCTCGATGCCCTGCTTCTCGATGTGCCCGTAGAGATCCTCGACGTCGGACTCGTCGAGGTCGACCTCCGAAACCGCCGAGGCGACGTCGCCGAAGGTGAGCACGCCGAGCTGCTGACCCCTATGGATCAGCCCTTTGACCTCCTCGAGCTCCTGAAGCTCTGCAACCAGCATCTATTCTGCACCCGTCTTTCTGCGTCAAAAAAGCGGACCGGCGACGCGGTCCGCGAAGTAATCGATATCGCTGGGGCCTAGCGCGTCCGCGAGGCCTCAAACGTCTGTTCGCATGATAGGCGCTTCAGTTTCTGAAGTCAAGGCCTCTTGTGCCTGATTCGTGCCCAATCCAGCCCGAAATCCACGCTCCTGGCTGCGCGCTTTCTGGCAGCGTGCCTACCGCGAGAACGTCACCGGCCTCTCGGCAATGGTCGCTTACAACCTGATGCTTGCCGTCTTCCCCTTCGCCCTGCTGGTGCTCTTCGTTTTCGGCCAGGTGCTGAGGATCGAGGGGGTCGAGACGGGGGTGCTCGACGACCTGCAGCGGCTCTTTCCCAATGCCGAGCAGCAGACGCTGAGCGACGTGCTCCAGCGGATCGAGGAGAACTCCACCACCATCGGCATCGCCGCCTTCTTCGGATCGCTTTGGATCGGCGCCTCCTTCTGGGGAGCGATGGACACCGCCTTCGGCCGCATCTACCACGTGCCCAACCGCGGTTGGGTCGAGCAGAAGCGCTTCTCCTTCACGATGCTCGGCGTGGTCTTGCTGCTGATCGCAGCCAGCATCGTGCTGCCAGCGATCGAGGCGGCGCTCGTCTCTAGCACCGACCGGCTGCCACTGGGCCTCTCCGACATCAAGGCGATCGACACGGCACTGCTGCTGATCCTCGCGGTGGCGATCGTCTTCGCGATCTGCTGCGTGATCTACTGGGCGGTGCCGAAAGGCCACATGCCCTGGCGCGACGTCTGGCCGGGAGCTGTCTTTGTCACCGTGGCCGCCGGCCTCGCCAACTGGGCCTTTCCCTTCTACCTCTCCAACGTCTCCAGCCTCTCGCAGTTCGGCTCGACCGTTGGCTTCGTCCTCATCGCCCTGCTCTGGTTCTACCTGCTCAGCCTTGCCCTGCTCGTCGGAGCGACGATCAACTCGCTGCGCCACGAGCTGCACGACACCGGCGAACTCCCATACGGCTCAGTTGACTAAATTTTCCCCGATCATTTAGACTCTTCGCCCATGGGGCTGAGCGAATCCGGGGGACTTTTTGCTCGACTGTGCGTCGCTGCCGCTGTCCTTTGTCTGCTTGCGTTTGCGGCAGGCTGTGGGGAAGATGACTCGTCGGACGCTTCGGCCAAGGATTCCGCGGAATCTGGCATCCCAAAGTCATCCCCGTCGGTCGAGGTTCCGGAAGGCCCACCGCCGAGCAAGCTCGTCGTGAAGGAGCTCAGCAAGGGAACCGGAACGGAAGCGAAAAAGGGCGACAAAGTCGCCCTGCAATACGCCTGCATCATATGGGGGGACGGTGCCGAATACGCTAACTCGTGGAATTACAGCAGCATCCCGACCTTTGTGCTGGGTGAACGGGCCCGGCTACTCCGGGGCCTCAATCTGGCAGTGCCCGGAATGAAGGAGGGTGGCGGCCGCGAAGTTCTTGTGCCCCACACTCTCCTTCACTACGCTGGCAAACCCCACTCCCCCGTGGGACCCCTTGACTCAGTGATCTGCAAGGTCTATCTGGTCGAGGTGATCGGTAAGAAGCGTTAGGACAACGCTGTAGGCCAGCTCGCCTTCCGCGTGCGCCGATCGGCGCACGCGACCGCTCCGCACATTGCGTTTCCAGTGAGAAAGCCGTGCGCACGGTTCCTCAATATAGATCAAGGCACTAAATGTCGCCAAGATTCAAGGATCGCGCTATGGATCACCCCGTCTCTCGAGAGGCCCCGCCCGGAAAGATCCTGGCGGGTATCGAACAGGAAGGAAGCAAGAGATGATTCGCAACCTCAAGGCGATGGGCCTTGCCCTCGTCGCGGTCTTCGCGATGAGCGCCCTGGCCGCCTCGGCGGCGTCGGCGGCCACCGACGTCTTCACAGTGGCCGGCGGCGGTTCGACGCTCCTGACAGGGGTCGGCCATAATCACGTGTTCACTGCCGGTAACACGAAAGTCGAATGCACAACATCGAAGTTCACCGGCACAGTCGTCCATAACGCCACCACGGCGACAGTGGACCCTGAATACACCGGCAAGATCGGTCAGACACCACACAACAACGACGGCAGCGTGGCGGCCGAGTGCAACGCGACCGGCGGCACCGCAACAGTACACTTGAACGGCTGCCACATCGTGTGGTCGGGCAGCACAACCGGAAGCGACAACGGCACCGACGCTACAATTTGGATCGTCTGCCCGCCCGGTAAAGAAGTCACAGTGACATTATTAGGTGGTTCATTTGTGCTCCATTTCCCGAGCCAGACATCGACATCCGGTGGCGTCACCTACACCAACGAACCCCTCCACACCGGTGGAGCAGCCGTCAAAGTAAAAGCCACAGTCACAGGCGTCACATACAGCTGCGCACCGGCATTTGCCTGCGGGCTCGCGGGCCTGCCGATGGAGGGAGACAACGCCAACTACACCGGCGACGTGACGGTCACAGGCTACGGCGACACCGACGGATTGCCGACACCGATCACCGAGGGAGCTCGCACCGGAGTCTCGTTCCACACGGTCTAGCCAGCTGAACCACGAACCACCGCTCCGAGCGAGAGGTGGAAGAAGCAAGGAAGCGAGGGCCGGGAGAGATCCCGGCCCTCGCTTTAACGGCCGCCGCCGAGCGTGCCGATCGGTGCACGCGGTCGATGAGAACACAGCGCTTCCAGGGAAAAGCCACGCCAAACTGGCCTCCTCTCCCGTCCAAAGCATTAAATAGTCGACAAAGTTCTTGCATAGCGCTATCGATTACCCATCCCTCAACGGGGCCCCGACCGAAGAGATCGGTGGGCAACCGAACAGGAAGGAAGCAAGAGATGATTCGCAACCTCAAGGCGATGGGCCTTGCCCTCGTCGCGGTCTTCGCGATAAGCGCCCTGACCGCGTCGGCAGCATTGGCAGCCACCGACGTCTTCACAACCGCCGACACGAATCCTGTGCTTTTGACAGGGGTTGGACATGACCATGTGTTCACCACCGGAGGTACGAAATTCGAATGCACAACATCGAAGTTCGCCGGAACAGCGCAAAATAAAGCCACCACCGCAACAGTGGACCCGGAATACAGCGGAAAGATCGGTCAAACACCGCATAACAACGATGGCAGCGTGGCGGCCGAGTGCAACTCGTCGATCGGCACCGTGACAGTCCACATGAATGGCTGCCACTACACGTTGACGGGGAACACAACCGGAAGCGACAGCGGCACCGACGCAACAGTATGGATCGCGTGCCCGGAAAAAGAAGAGATCAAAATCACATCATCCACCGGAGCCGTAATCGCGATCCCGAGCCAGACACCGACAACCGGGGGCGTCACCTACACCAACGTAGGCAACCATCCCGGAGGCGAATCCATGGCGGTGAAAGCCACAGTCACAGGCATCACATACACATGCTCACCGGCCTTCACCTGCGGCCTCGCCGGCCTGCCGACGGAGGGGAATAACGCCAACTACACCGGCAACGTAACGGTCACAGGCTACTTCGACAAAAAAGCACTCCCGACACCGGTCGAAGAGGGAGCTCGCGTCGGAGTCTCGTTCCACACGGTCTAGCCAGCTGAACCACGAACCACCGCTCCAAGCGAGAGGTGGAAGCAAATCGGGTAGGGCGGGGCTTACCCCCGCCCCTCCCACACCACCGGACATGCGGATCCGCATCCGGCGGTTCGGGTCGCGTCCCGGAAACGGTAGTAGGGATCGGTGAAGCCGAGCAGGCCCTGCTCACGCCAATAGGCGTTGGTGAGGCTGCGGGTGAGAACCCATGACCTCGCGATTCGCCAATCTCCCAGGCGGCTGTTGGCCCCACTCATAGGCCTTGCCGGTAGGGATGCCGGTGGCGACTAGGCTGCGGTGTCTGGTGCGGATTTTCTTCCACTCCTTCCACCTGACCTGCCGCAGTCGGCGACGCAACCACTCGTCAAGCCCCTCGAAGACCGAGGGCGTGTCGGCCAACGCGAAGTAGGCCGACCAGCCACGGCTGAAGCGGTTGATCGCAGCGATCCGCCGCTCCATCGAGGTGCCCCAGCTGCGGGAGGTGAGGCGACGCAGGCGATCTTTGGCCCGCTTGCGGGCCTTGGGATCGATCCTGACCTTGACCTCACCTCCTCGCTTGAGGAAGTCGAACCCCAGAAGGGTCCGCCTCGTCGCGTGATCAACCGCGGACTTCTGGCGGTTGACCCGCAGCTTCAGGCGCCCTTCGACGAACTCGCTGGTGCTCGCCATCACGCGCTGCGCCGCTCGCTTGGAGGCGACGTAGATCGTGATGTCGTCCACGTAGCGGACGAAGCGGTGCCCGCGCTTCTCCAGCATCCGGTCGCGGTCGTCGAGGTAAACGTTAGAGAGCAGCGGGCTGAGCGGGGAGCCCTGTGGGGTTCCCTCCTCGCTCGGCTGCTTCACGCCGTCTGCCATGACTCCCGCTTCCAGGTAGCTGCGGATCAACTTGAGCACCTTCTTGCCGGTCACCCGCCTCGCGACCTTTGCCATCAGCGCGTCGTGCTAGACCCGATCGAAGAAGCGATCGAGGTCCAGATCGACAGCCCACTCGTGCCCTGCGGCGATGTCGCGCTGAGCGCGCTTCACCGCCTGATGGGCTGAGCGCTCGGGACGAAAGCCGAAGCTCCGCTCCGAGAAGCCAGGGTCAAAGAGGGGTACCAGCACCTGCGAGAGGGCCTGCTGGATCACTCGATCCAGGGCCGTCGGCACCCCCAGCTCCCGCTCCCCGCCGGAGGGCTTTGGGATCGTGACCCTCCTCACCGGTCGCGGTCGGTAGGTGCCCGCGTCGAGCAGTGCCCGGACCTCGGGCCAGTGGTCATGCAGCCAGGAGCGAAGCTCCGTGGTCTGCACACCATCGACGCCGGGGGTACCGGCGTTTTGCTCGACGCGTCTGAGCGCCGCCACCAGGTTGCCCCTGGAGAGGAACTTCTCCCAGAGGTCCCCGGTGGCGGCGGGGTGAGGCTCTGCCTCGCCCGGCGCCGGGAAGCCGCTTTGCTCTTCGCGGGGAGCCTCAGGCTTCACCTTGGGCGTCCATTGCGCGAAGCCCCACCTCGAAGGCGGGGTTGGCTGCTGTGGCTTCCGCGCGCACGGGGCGTGCTTTGCCTCGGCTTCGCGTTCGGCCCTTCGGGGCGCACGACCTCGCCGCTACTACGGCCTCTGCTGACTCCTGCCGGATGACCGGCCGCCTCGCGGCGGCCAGGGTCGGGCGACTTGCGTCGAGGCCGACATTCCGGCAGGTCTCCCGGGATAAGCCAGGACACCTTCCCCGCGCACCCGCCGCATTTACGTTGCGGCCGCTTGATGGCAACGGGCTTCGCCGTGTTCCGCCGGCTCGCCCTGGCCGCCCCGCCTCTGATGCGGTTCGTGTCCCTCGGGTCGCGGTTTCGCCTGCGGCTTCCTTCCCACCCCGCCTCACGACGACGCAGTTGCCCTTGGCTTGTGGTTGGTGCCATCTCCTTCACCAGGGGACTTTCACCCCGAGCGTCCTGGCATGCCCGGCGTACCAAGACGAGGGCCGGGAGAGATCCCGGCCCTCGCTTCGAGCGCGCGAATCGGCGCACGCGCTCGAGGTGAACGCGGGCTTTCCAGGGAAAAGCCGCGTCTAGGGCAGCATTGGCCGAGCCAGCGCACTAAATAGTCGACATATT
>JBKPOW010000056.1:0-15185 GCA_046733275.1 Actinomycetota bacterium | reverse complement strand
CTACCAGGCGGGCACGCTCTCGGGCAACCCGCTCGCGGTCGCCGCCGGCCTGGCGACCCTGCGCCGGCTCGACGCCGCGGCTTACGCGCGCCTCGGCGAGCTGACCGAGCGCCTCGCCGGCGGCCTCGCCCGGCTGGCCGCCGACCGACCCCTCCAAGTCGCCTCGGCCCCGGGCCTGGTGACCCTCTTCTTCAGCGCCGAGCCTGTGGCCGACTTCGCCGCCGCCTCGGCCTGCGACCTCGAAGCCCACGCGCGCTTCTGCCGGGCGATGCTCGAGCGGAGGGTTTACCCGCCGCCCTCGCAGTTCGAGGCCTGGTTCGTCTCGCTCGCCCACGACGAGGAGGCGATCGACCGCACTTTGCAGGCAGCCGCGGAGTCGCTCGACGAGGCACTGCGGTGAGCGCTCTCACCGACCTCGCCTCGCGGCTGCGCGCGGAGGACACGCCGATTTCGCCGCACGTCGTCGAGCCGGACGAGGCCCACGCTTTCGCTCCCGCCGGCGATTACGCCTTCGTGATCGAGGCGGTGCGGGAGGGGTACCTGCTCCACTACGGCGAGCCGCGCCTGCTTGGCGGCCATGATGCCGACCTCGCCCTGCTCGCCGGCGACTACCTCTACGCCCTCGGCATCGAGCGCCTCACCCAGCTTGGCGACACCGCGGCGGTGCACGTCTTGGCCGACCTGATCAGCACCTGCGCCCAGCTTCACACGGAGGGTCGCGAGGGCGAGGTACCCGCCGCCTGGGAGAAGGCGCTGCAGCGGCTCTACGGCAGCTGATCGACGTCCCGCGGCTACGCCGATCTCATCTCCTTACGGCGCATTCCCGCACCAGCTCGGTGGAGACCTCGGTGCCGTCGGCAAAGCCGAAGGTCCCCTTCGCGAACCGGTACAGCGCGACCGTGAAGCCGGGCGGGGCGGGGCAGCCTGCGTTGAGGTAGCTGTGGCGCTCGCCCCTGTAGGTGTAGGTCCGCCGCAGCCGCATGTCGAAATGGGTGACGTAGGCCCACTCGTTGGTCGAAGGCGGCAGCGAGGTCTTGATCGCGGTGCCGAGCTCGTCCGGCCGTTTGAGGATCTTGAAACTAAGCACGAACGCCGAGGGCGGCTTCAGGCCGTAGACCTGCGCCAGCAGCCGCCGGTTCCCGCCGCTGGGCTTGGCGTGGAAGACCAGCATCGGTCCCTTGAAGGTGAAGGGCGGCTGGTTGTCCAGGTGGACGCGGGCCTGGACGTGGCCCTGGCCGACGATCGCGCCGCCGCAGATCCGCCGTGCCGCTCTCATCGTCGTCGGCTGGATCCGGCGCACGCGGCAGGTCGGCAGGCCGCGGTCGAAGATCTTGCCGCGGCGGTTGATCGAGATCGAGATGGTCCGTAGCTGTGGGGGCGGGTCGGCCCCTTCGGCCGACTTGAAGCTGCTGCTGATCGAGACCGCGACCGGCGCCGTCCCGCTGCGGGGGAGCGCCCGAGGCGAGATGCCGCCCTCGAAGGAGACCACGACGTCCCCTTCCTGCACCCGCACAGCTTGCGCCGAGGCCACGGCGCCAAGCGCCACCACCAGCACCGCTGCCGCGACCCAGCTACGCCTCAACTCAGATGAACCTCGAGGAGTCGATCCTGCACTCCTTGAAAGGGAAGTCGATCACCGTGTTGTTCGCCCGGTTGTTGTTGTTGTTGAGCTTCACGGCCAGCTTCTGCGCCTTGAACTTGCTTTCCGCCTTGAGCGCCTGGCCGATCTGCCCCAGGTAGGTCTTCTCCTGTTTGAGATAATCGATCCACTTGCTCAGCTTGGTCTCGTAGGTCGCCGGGCGCGGCACCTGATTGATCTGAGTTACCGCTTTGCCCAGCGCCGTGGCGGCGCGGACGAAGCGCCTGCCTGCCGGCTTCAGATCGCCCCGCTCGACCTGCCCTTTGATGCCCTTGAGGATGCGCGAGTTGGCTTCGCTGTTCGCCTTGCAGATCGGCTCGACCTTTTCGGCGTATTCCGCTTTTTCCTGCTGGGTGCCCAGCGCCACCGGTGCGACCACCAGCAGTGTCAAGGCCGCCGCCAGGGCGAGCTTGGGCAGAGACCATTTCCTTGCTGAGCTTCTCATCTAGTCGGTTCCCCCTGTTGTCGAACACCTCAACCCGCCTGCGAAAATACATGAGTTTCTGATCTGTCTACTTACCTAACCCGCACGCGAGCCGTGAAGATCGATCTCCGGTAGGGCGCGCTCCAGCGACCGCGGCAGCCACCAGACCCGGTCGCCGAGCAGCAGCATCAGCGCCGGCAGGAGGACGATGCGCACGACCGTCGCGTCGAGCAGGACAGCGACGGTGAGGCCGGTGCCGAGCTGACTGACGGTGGCGATGTCGGCGCCGGCGAAGGCGACGAAGACGGCGGTCATGATCGCTGCCGCGCCGGTGATCACGCGGGCCGTCTTCTCCAGGCCGAAAACGATCGCCTCCTCGTTGGAGGAGTTGTTCTCGTAGTGCTCGCGCATGCGCATAAGCAGGAACACTGCGTAATCGATCGAGAGGCCGAAGATGATGCCGAAGATCCCGGCGGCGCCGATCGCGTCGACGTAGGTGTGGCCGCCAAGGGGCCACCCCTCGGGCACGTCGAAGAGCAGGGTGAGGACGCCGAAGGCGACGGCGACGGTGACCAGGTTGAGGACGACGGCGATCGCCGCCAGCAGCAGCGCCCGCAGGATGACCACCAGGATGAGGAAGGTGACGAGGGTGATCACGCCGACCATCAGCGGGATCCGCTCCGAGATTACGTCGGTGTAATCGATCAGTTCAGCCGCTCCACCGGTGACGCCGGTGGTCGCACCGCTGGCCGCGGCGAGGCCGTCGGCGTCCTCCGTCAGCCGCTCGTTCAACGCCCGCGAGCCGTCGGTGTTGAAGGTGTAGCGGGGGATCACGACCATCTGCGCCGCCTGGCCGCCGTCCTCGACGGCGACGATCCGCGCCGCGCGCTGCCGCTCCTCGGGGGGCGCCCCATCCAGCGCCGAGAGAACGAAGTAGCCGGAGTCGAAGATTCGCGGCGACGACCGTCGCAGCCGCCCGACCCGGCGCTCAAGGCGCTTGGCGCTGACCTGGACTCTGACGCTGGCGCGGTGCAGGCCGCGCGGCAGCGGTTGCGAGCGGCGGAAGCCGTCGGCGAGCCGCTGTTCAAGCGTGTCGGCGCCGCCGCGCAGCTGGCCCAGCCCGTCGGCGAGCTGTGAGGCGCCGCCCTCGAGCCGCTCGAGGCCATCGGGCAGCCCCTCCGCGCCCCCTGACAGTTCTTCGATGCCGTCATGCAGCTTGGCCCCCCCGTCGGCGAGTTTGCGCTGACCGTCGTGCAGCCGCGCCGCCTGGCCATGCAGCCGCTGCGCTTCGTTGCGTGCGGCGGCCAAGGCGAAGACCAGTTCTTCTGCCTGGTGCGCCGGCGCGGCCAGGCTCGGGTCGGCCGCCGCGCGCCGCTTGAGCTCGTCGCGCAGCCGCCGCGCCCGTGCGACCGCGTTCCCTCGCAGGCCGTTCTCCAAAATAATCGAGGCTTCCTCTACGGAGGAGGCGCCGAGTTGCGCTTGGCGCTGACCATGGGCGAGTCTGTCCGAGCCTTTCTCGAGCTTGTCGAGGGCGGTGACGGCTTCTTCGGCGCCTGCGGCGACACGGGCGATCCCGCCGCCGAGCTGTTCGGCCCCCGTCCCCGCCCGCCCGGTCCCGGTCGCCAGCAGGCCGGCCCCGTAGCTTGCCTTCGCCAGCCCGGAGCGCAGCTGATCCACCGCGTCGGCGGCCTCGCCGAGTTGCTCGCCCTGCCTCTCCAACCGTTCCGGGTTGGCTTCGCCTCGTCCGGCCAGGAGGCTGTTTCCCGCCCGCTGTAGTTGTCGCGCCTGCCTGCGGATCGGCGCCGGCCCGATCACCGCCTGCACGCCCGGGTCGTCGGTGATCCGTCGCTGCCAGCGGGCCAGCGCGGCGAGGCTGCGGCCCTCGGTGATCGGTCCCCGCTCGGAGACGGCGAGGAGGACGAAGGGGGCATCCCAGCCGGGCCCAATCGCCTCGGAGATCAGTTCGGCTTCCTCGCGCGCCTGGTTCGAGGCGGGCAGCTGTTCGGCGGTCGGCGGGCCGGTCTTCAGCGCCAGCGCCGGCGCCGCCAAGAGGAGGACAACAACGCCGATCAGGATCGCCGCCGGCAGGGGCCTGGCAAGAGCGCCGCGGACAAGGGTCATCACGCCGCCGCCGTCGCTGCGAGTGCCGATCCGCCAGCGGTCGATGCTGGCGCCGGCGACGACGAGCAGCGCCGGGCCGACCAGGGCGGCGACGAGGACGCTGATCGCGGTGACGACGATCGCCGTGCCGGCCAGCGAGAGCAGCAGGTTGCCAGGCATCACGACCAGGGTCACCAGCATCGCCAGGAAGAGGGTCGAGCCGGCGAAGGCGGTGGTGCGGCCAGCGGTACGGCGGGTCATCCGCGCCGCCTCGAGCGGCTCGGCGCCCGCCTCGAGCTCCTCGCGGAAGCGGGAGACCATCAAGAGGGCGTAGTCGACGCCGAGCGCCAGCCCCATCATCGAGCAGACGGTCAGGGCCGAGCCGTCGATCGCGACCCACTCCGCGGCGATCGCCAGCACGCCGCGCGAGCTGATCACCGTCGCGGCGCCGAAGGCGAGCGGGATCGCGGCGCCGACCGGCGAGCGGAAGACGAGCAGCAGGACCAGCAGGAGGAAGGGCAGGGCGACCAGCTCGGCGACCAGGGTGGAGTGGACCGACTCGTCGATCGTCGCCCGCAGCAGGCTGGCGAGGCCGGTCTGGTGCGCCTCCACCGGCTCCGAGATCTCCTCCTCCAGCATCCGGTTGAGGAAGGGCACGGTGTCCTCCACCGCCTCCTCCGCGCCGACGTGGAAGTCGACGACGATCAGCGCCTTCCGCGGGCCGGGCCGCAGGCGCTCGACCGAGCCCCTGTCCCAGGGAGAGAGAGTCGAAACGGCGGAGCCGGCGCGCAGCTTGCGGATCAGCGCCGGACCCTGGCGGTCGAGCTCGGCCGGCGGGCCCTGCAGGAGGATGGCGAAGGGGGCGCTGTCGCCGAAGTAGCGCTGCTGCAGCTCGCCGGCCCGCCCCGATTCGGTGCTGGCGACGCTGAGCGAGGTCGGCCGCAGGCGCTCCTCTACCCCGAGCCCGATCGCCCCGAGCACGGCGATCGCGGCGAGTGCCGTCGCAAGCACCGCCCTTGGCCGCCGCAGCGAAAGCGGCAACCGCCTCTCCTCCCGTCGGCGAGTAAACACGCACGGCGCTTATATCAGGCCGCTCAGGCACCGTCCAGGCGTTAATCCCTTGTACACAAAAGCACGCGGCGACCCCCCTCGCGGCGGCGGCCGCGCCGCCGAGGGAATAAACTCCCCAGCCCTCCTTCTCGCGACCATTGGCTGACGAGGCAGACAAGCGAAACGGCGCCGAGGCCGAGAGCCCGGCGGAGCGGGTAAAGCCCGACCCCCCCGGCTACTTCGAGGGCGAGTCGATGACCCGCCGCCGCGCCTTCACGGTCGCCGCCCAGGGGCTCGGCGGGCTCGCCGGCGCGGCGATCGTCCTGCCCGCGGTCGGCTTCGCCGTGGCGCCGATCTTCCACCGCGGCAAGGAGCGCTGGGAGGCGGTCGGGCCGGTAGACGACTTCGTCGCCGAGACCTACCGCCAGGTCGTCTTCACCGAGACCGAGGGGATCGGCGACGCCGGCAAGACGACCGCCTACGTGCGCAAGGGCTCCAAGCAGCTGGATGAGGACCCGAACGAGATCGTCGCCCTCTCCAACCGCTGCGCCCACCTCGGCTGCCCGGTGCGCTTCGTCGAGGCGGCGGGCAACTTCATCTGCCCCTGCCACGGCGGCGTCTACGACTTCGTCGGCAAGGTGCTCGGCGGTCCCCCGGTCCGTCCGCTCGACCACTTCCAGGCCCGCATACGCAACGGCCAGGTCGAGCTCGGCCCGCGCTACAGCGTCACCTCGCAGCTGGAGCCGGTGCGGGCACGCGATCCGGGCGAGTTCACGGGCGGGATCTGGGAGTATCTGTATCCCCCCCGTCCGTCGACCTTCCCCCCGCCGAGTGGGTGATGAGTAAATGAAGCTCGACTCCTTGATCCCCGCACCGCTGCGCAAACCGGCCAAGCCGGGCCAGGGCAACGGTGCCAAGGGCCCGGCGCCGGCCGACCTCAAGACCGCGCCGGCGGAGCGACCCTCCGACGCCTCGCGCCTCGCCGACCGCGCCAAAGAGGCGCCGGCCGACGTCCTCGCCTGGGTCGACCAGCGCACCGCCGCCACCGGCTTCCTCACCGGGATGCTCTACCGCAAGGTGCCGAAGGGGACCAACTGGTTCTACACGCTCGGCTCGGCGACGCTCTTCGCCTTCATCGCGCAGGCGATCACCGGCGTCTTCCTGGCGATGTTCTACACGCCCTCGACGACCCAGGCCTACGCCTCGATCTCGCACATCAACAACGAGGTCTTCCTCGGCGCCTTCGTGCACGGCATGCACAAGTGGGGCTCGAGCGTGATGGTGATCCTGATCTTCCTCCACATGGGACGCACCTTCTTCTTCGGCGCCTACAAGTACCCGCGCGAGCTCAACTGGGTGATCGGCGTCGTGCTGCTGATCCTGACGATGACGATGGCCTTCACCGGCTATCTGCTGCCCTTCGACCAGCGCTCCTTCTGGGCCTCCGTCGTCGGCATCAACATCAACGGCACCGGGCCCGTGATCGGTCCCTACCTGAGCGACTTCCTGCGTGCCGGGCCGGAGCTGGGGGCGACGACGCTCTCGCGCTTCTACGCGATCCACATGCTGCTCATCCCGGGCGCGCTGATCGCCCTGATCGGCGCCCACCTCTACCTGGTGGTGAAGCTGGGGACGACGGCGCCGCCCTGGCTGCGCGCGCAGAAGCCCAAGGTCGCGGTGCCGCCGACGTCGCTCGAGGCGGGGGTCGAGGGCAACGGCGGAGGGCCCGCCCGGTGAAGCCCTCCGACAAGCAGGCTTACCTCGAGGAGTACGAGCTGCTGAAGAAGAAGGGCAAGCCCTTCTTCCCGTACGCGGTGCTGAAGGACTCGACGATGGCGCTGCTGGTGGTCGCCGTGATCATCGCGATGTCGATCGTCCTCGGCGCCGAGCAGGGGCCGAAGGCGGACCCGACCTCGACCACCTACGTGCCGCGCCCCGAGTGGTACTTCTTCTTCCTCTTCGAGCTCCTGCGCGTGATCAAACCGCCCGAGCTGGTTCCGATCGCGACGATCGGCATCCCGACGATCTGCATGGTCCTGCTCCTACTGCTGCCGTTCTACGACCGCGGTCCCGAGCGCAACCCGGCGCGACGGCCGATCGCGACCACCGCCGGGGCGCTGACGATCGTCGCGATGGCGTACCTCACCTTCCTTGGCGCCAACGCCGGCTCGCCGACCGAGATCGAGATGGAGGTGCCGCCCCAGTACGAGGCGGGCAAGGAGGTCGTCGCCGGCGCCGGCTGCCTCGCCTGCCACAACATCGGCGAGAACGGCAACCACGGCCCCGGGCCGGAGCTGACCCACATCGCCGAGCGGGTGCCGCGCGCGGCGATCGTCCGCTCGGTGGAGATCGGGCCTGGCATCATGCCCTCCTATCGCGACCTTCCGCCGAAAAAGCTCAACGAGCTAGCGGATTTCCTCTCGTCGCTCGACTGAGGCGTGTGTCAGGATTCCTGCACGCGTCTAGCGGCGGCGGACACTGCGCGGTGCAGCGTCCTCGGTCGACTGAATAGCGCTGCTATTCCGCCGACCTGCGTCCTTGCCCCGCTTGGTCCGGCGCGCGCCAGCCACGCACATGAATCCTGACACCCGACCTCAGCCTTCGCGGGATTCTGCCGATTTCTCTCAGCAGGTTCAGAGCATGTTTGATCGGGTTGCCGGTCGTTATGACCTCTTGAACTCCGTGATGACTGCGGGGTTGCACCACAGCTGGCGCGAGCGTGCGGTCGATCGTGCCGAATTGAAAGCGGGAGACGCCGTGTTGGATGTCTGCTGCGGTACCGGCGACCTGTCTTTCGAGCTCGCTCGGCGGGTTCTTCCCGACGGCCACGTCGTCGGCTGCGATTTTTCGGAGCCGATGTTGGATTTGGCACGGGAAAAGGCCGCCGATAAGGGGGCGCCCGTCAGATTCGAATGGGCGGATGCTCTCGATTTGCCCTACGACGACGGGCGTTTCGATGCTGTGGCGGTCGGTTTCGCGGTGCGCAATCTCTCCGATCTCGATCGAGGGCTGGATGAGATGCATAGGGTGCTGCGCCCAGGCGGGCGGCTCGTCATTCTTGAGATAACCCAGCCAGCACGGCCGCCTCTCTCCACTTTCTACTCCTTGTGGTTTGACCGCATCGTGCCGTTGCTCGGCCACTTCGGCAGCGACACGGCGGCATACAGCTACCTGCCCGAGTCGGTTCGCAGCTTCCCCCGTCCGAAGGGCTTGGCCGAAAAAATCGACGTCGCCGGCTTCGAACGTATCCGCTGGACGGTCCTGGCTGGCGGCATCATCGCCATCCACAGCGGCGTCGCCGCCGGGTGACCCGCCACTCGGCAGTGCCGCCGCCGGTTACGGCGGTGCTCGACGCTTCCAGCGCCTGGCTGCCGGCGCGGCTGGGACGGGTCGAGAAGATCCTGCGCGAGCAGGGCGGCGGCCATGGCGAGCTACTGGCGGCGGACGCGGCGGCGACGCTCGAGGCCGGCGGCAAGCGCCTGCGACCGATGCTCGTCCTGCTCTGCGCCGGTGAGGAGGCCGACGATGGGGCGGTGCGCGCCGCGGCGGCGATCGAGCTGATCCACATGGCGACGCTGGTCCACGACGATGTGCTCGACGCTGCCCCCCTGCGGCGCGGTCGGCCGACGGTCGCCGCCACCTCGGGCCGCGAGCGCGCCACCGCAACCGGCGACCTGCTCTTCTCACGCGCCTTTGCCCTGCTCGCCGCGGTCGACGAGGGGCGGCCGATCGAGCTGCTCGCGACCGCCTCGGTCGCCCTTGCCCGGGGTGAGCTGGCGCAGCGGCGGGACGCCTACGACGTCTCGATATCCGCGGAGCGCTACTTCGAGCGCTGCCGGCTGAAGACGGCCACCCTGTTCGAGTGCGCCTGCCGGCTCGGCCGCGACGAGAAGGCACTGGGGGAGTTCGGCGCGGCGATCGGCCTCGCCTTCCAGCTGCTCGACGACGTGCTCGACGTCTCCGGCCCGCCGCAGCGGACCGGCAAGGCGCGCGGCACCGACCTGCTCGACGGCACCGTCACCCTGCCGCTGATCCTCGCCGCCGACCGCGACCCCAACTTGCTCCGCCGTTCGTTACCCGTAAATGGCCCAGATAAGGAACAGCGGAAGCTTGATTTACGGGAGCTCGATGCCGCCTCCGCCGAGGCCCTCTGCGACCGGATCGAGGCCACGGGGGCGCTGCGGCAAGTGCGCTCGCAGGCCCTGGAGACGGTGGCGGAAGCAAAGCGGCGGCTCGCCGGCGCGCGGCTGGACCCGGAGCGCCGCAGGCTCTTCGACCTCGTCGCCGACGGCGTCGTCCAGCGCTACAGCTGAGGCGGCTTAGGAGAAGTCATCCGCAGTGATGAGATCCGCCGCGAGGGCGGTGGCGAAGACCTCGACCACCCGGCGCATGCCTTCCAGCTCGAGCTCGTGCAGCTCGGTGGCGAGAGCCTCCGCGCCGCCGTCCAGCTCCTCGTCGAAGGCGTCGATCTCGCGCTCGCCGTGAATGCCGTCGCAGCGCCACTCGCACTCCGGGCAGCGCCGCCAGAGGCGCCAGTAGCCGCGCTTGGCGGTCTGTTCCCAGTGGGTCGGCTGAACCAGCCTCGAGCGGCACTCTGGGCAGACGTGAAGGCCCTCGGCTTTCGTCTCTGTGCGGCTCGCGTGGTTCATCTCAGTGACTATCGAACACGCGAGGCGATCTTTTAATCCGCAGTTTTACGTGGTTCGCGCAGAAAAACCCAGAAACGGGTAGTCGCGCCCGCGCAATTCATGCGATCCAGGTGTCGGGGCGAAGCGGGAGGGGCGGGTTCCGCGCCCGTTACCATGGGCTCATGCCGAATATCGGACCCCTCGAGCTGGCGATCGTGCTGATCATCGCCCTCGTCGTCTTCGGGCCGAAGCGCCTGCCGGAGCTCGGCCGCTCGCTTGGCCGGGGCATCCGCGAGTTCCGCGGCTCGGTCAGCGGCGACCGCGACGACGACGAGAAACCGCAGCGCGAGATCCCCCCAGGGGACCCGGGCCCGGCCGTGGCCGACGAGAAGGCCGAGCCCGTCGCCGACAAGCATCGCTGAGGCACACGATGCCCCGCGTCCGGGCTGTCTCCCACGAGGATCGCCTCACCCTCGTCGAGCACCTCGACGAGCTGCGCAGCCGCATCCTCGTCTGCCTGATCGTGCTTGGCGTCGCCCTGGCGCTCTGCTTCTGGCAGAACCATCTGCTGCTTGAGATCGCTTCCGGCCCGCTGCCCGACGGGCGCGAGAAGCTGATCACCTTCGGCGTCACCGAGCCCTTCACGACCACGGTCACGGTCGCCACCTACGGGGCGCTGATCCTCTCGCTGCCGATCCTCCTCTACCAGCTCTACGCCTACGTCCTGCCCGCCTTCAGCACCGCCGAGCGCCGCGTCGTCTTGCCGATCCTGCTCGCCGCGCCGCTGCTCTTCCTCGCCGGCATCGCCTTCGCATACTTCGTCGTGATGCCGGCCGCGGTCGAGTTTCTGCTCGGCTTCAACGACAGCGAGTTCAATGTCCAGGTACGCGCGCGCGATTACTACGGCTTCTTCTCGATGACGATGCTCGCCGGCGGCATCGTTTTCCAGCTGCCGCTGGCGATCCTCGCGGTCACCCGGCTGGGCATCGTCAGCGTCGATCAGTTGCGCACCAACCGCCGCTACGCCTACCTGGGGATCGCCGTACTCGCCGCGGCGCTGCCCGGAGTCGACCCCGTGACGATGCTGATCGAGATGGTTCCCCTGCTTGCTTTGTACGAGTTGAGTATCTTGCTTGCGCGGGCCTTCGGCAGGCCGGGGACCGTGGGAGGCATGGCCAAACCCTCTATCCAGGAGAGATAGGAAGCGATGGCATCGAGCGGCGAGCGACGGATGCTCTTCGACACGAGCGGCAGGCGCAAACGCGTAATCCAGGTGGTCTACGCGATCCTCGCCCTGCTGATGGGCGCCAGCCTCTTCCTCGTCATCGGCCCCTTCAACCTGGGCGAACTGGTCGGTAGCTCGACCAGCGGCGGCAGCGCCAGCGAGGTCTTCGAAGAGCAGGTCGAACGGGTCGAAGGACGCCTCGCCAAAGACCCGGACAACGCGCAGATGCTGCTGACCTTGATGCGGGCGGAGATCAACAGCGGCAACGCCAAGATCGAACCTGTCGTCGAAGGTGAAACCGCGACGATTCCACCCGAGGCCCGGACCGACTTCGCCGCCGCCGCGGAAACCTGGAAGCGCTATTTAAAAGCGGTCGGCGACGATCCGAGCCCATCGGCGGCGCAGCTCGTCGCCGGGACCTTCTTCAGCGTGGCCGAAAGCGGGGCGAGCAGCCTGAACGAAATCAGGGGGAACATCAAGCTCGCCGCGGAGGCGCAGCGGATCGCGGCCGAAGCGCAGCCCAGCGTCGGCACGCGCAGCACCCTCGCGATATACGAATTCTTCAACGGCAACTTCGCCGAAGGCGACAAGCTGACCAAGCAGGTCGCGGCCGAAGCCTCCTCGAAACAGGAAGCCAAAGGCGTCGAAGAACAGCTCGGCGAATACCGCAAAAACGCGAAACGGTACCTGCGAAGCGTGCAGGAAGCGGTCAAACAGGAACGCCAGGCCGGCAAGGAAAGCCTGCAGAACCCGTTCAACGGCCTGGGCGGGGCGTCCGCACCGCCCGGCGGCTGAGGCAACGCGAAGTGGGCCGTGTAGGGATCGAACCTACGACCTTGAGATTAAGAGTCTCCTGCTCTACCAACTGAGCTAACGGCCCGGGATCGGCAAGTATAGGAAGCTCAGGGCTTTGGCCGGCAGGCCTTGAAGACGCTGCCGTAGATGACATTGCCGTCGGCGAAGGAGAAGTAGCCCTTGGTCTGCAGTATGTAGTCCGAGCAGCGGGCGGAGATGTAGCTGCGTTCGACCCCGTCGGCGTGCCAGCGGCGGCCGATCTTGACGTCGATGTGGGTCAGCGAGCCGGCGCCGCCCTCGATCAGCGGGATGTCGAACTCGGAGCGATAGCGGTAGAAGCCTGGGCGGCGTTCGACCGGGATGAGGACGACGTAGGTCTCGGAGATCGGCGCCGGCGCCTGGGCGTGGAGCACCACCGTCGCGTTGCCGTCCCGACGCGGCCCGTTGAAGATCGTCAACGGCGCGTTCATCTGGATCCGGCCGACGTCGGGCAGCGGCACCGTGGCGCCGAGCTCGCCGACGCCGACGAGCGCCCCACGGCAACGCCGCCGCGCCTCCCGCGACGCCATCCCTTCGACGCTCTCCGGCGCACAGACCGGCAGGCCCGCGGTCGTCAGCCGCCCGTCGCGGTCGAAGTCGAGCTTGACGTGCTGCAGCGCCGGCGGCTGGGAGCCGTCGGTGGTCATGATGTCGCCGTAGCCGTAGAAGCGGATCGGCGCGAAGCTCCGCTTCGGCAGCAGCCGCGGTTCGAATCCCCCGTCGGCATGCAGGACGAGGCTTCCCACCCGCACCGTCGCCCCCCCGGCCAGACTCGACCCGAGCAGCAGCGCCGTGACGAGGAGGAGCAGGCCCGCGCCGATTGCATGCCATCGTCTCATCTTCTACCTCCTACCCGTCCCAGGGACAGACCCGTCCCAGGGACAGGGTAGCGCCGCGCTCTGGCCGGCCTACTTGGCGACCTTGCAGGGCTTGAAGACCGTGCCGAAGACGGAATCCCCGTTCTTGAAGGTGAATTCAGCCTGGGCCTGCAGGCGACCGTCGGCGCAGTGGGCGTTGGCGTAGCTCAGGGTCTTGCCCTTGTACTTCCATTCCTTGCCGATCTTGAGCCTGCCGTAGAGCGGCGAGCCGTAGTCGTTGACGATTCGCGGGAACTCGGCGACCGTGCGGAAGCCGTAGCGGCCGTTGTGGATCTTCTCGATCTCGATCAGGACGATGTAGGTGGTCGGCGCGGGGTAGTCGAGATGGGCGTGGCCGAGCACCGACGGGTTGCCGTGCACGCGCGGCCCGTTGAACAGGGTCAGCGGCGAGGAGGCTTCGATCCCGCGCTGTTCCGGCAGCTCGACCAGGGCCGTGCCGAAGCCCGTGCCGACGATCGCGCCGTTGCAGTTGCGCCGCGCCGCCGGCGTGGTGGTCGCGACCAGCTTGGCTTTGGTGCATTTCGGCAGGCCGCGCGTCTCAACCGCGCCGTGCTTGTCGAATTCGAGCACCAGGCGGCGCAGGGGCGAGGGCCGCGTGCCGTCGGTGGTGCTGAACCTGGCGTGGCCGTAGAGCTTGATCGGCGCGTTCTCGTGCTTCGGCAGCGTGGTCGGCGTGAAGCCGCCGTCGCCGCTGATGACGATGTTGCCGATCCGCAGCGTGATCGCCTGGGCAACGCCGGCCGCCAGCAGTGCGATCGCCGCGACCACTACGAACATCCTTAACAGAGTCTTCCGCATTCTCAGCCCCCTCCGTGTGCCCCGACCGCCAAACTAGCACGGTGCGCTTGAGGAGGAGCAGGGGGCGGGAGCACGGCACGGCTGCGCGGGAGCCGGCCCGCAGCCGCGGCTCCGCCCTGCTGCGCCACCCCCGCCGCGTTCTGGCGGCGTCCTTCGTCGTGCTGGTCGGGCTCGGCTGGCTCGGCCTCGACGTCGAGGAGAAGCTCAGCCCGACGACGCTCGAAATCCCCGGCACCTCGTCGGCTCGCTCCAACCAGATCCTGCGCGAGCACTTCGGCGACAGCGCCCCCTTCGTCATCCTCCTGCGCGGGCCGGCCGCGTCGCTCGACCGCCAGGGGCCGGAGCTGGTCCGCGCGCTACGGCGCGACCCGACCGTGACCACGCTCTCCCCGTGGGACCGCGGCACGGTGCAGCGCCTGCGGCCCGATCCGCGCCGGGCGATCGTGATCGCCGACTTCCACGTCGGCATCGACGAGGCCGTCGACGAGAGCGTGCCGAAGTTGAACCGGCTGCTCGAGGCGGAGATCCAGCGCCCGGTGCAAGCTACGCAGACCGGCTTCGCGACGCTCTCTCGGGCGATCCAGGACGACTCGATCGAGGCGACCGAGCGCGGCGAGCTGATCGCCGGACCGATCCTGCTGCTCGTCCTGCTGCTCGTCTTCCGCTCGCCGATCGCCGCCGCGATCCCGCTCATCTTCGGCGCCGTCACCGTGATCAGCTCGCGCGGGCTGCTCGCTCTCGCCGCCGACCGCTTCAGCGTCGACGCCTTCGCCCTCGTCGTCTGCACGATGATGGGGCTGGCGCTGGGCGTCGACTACGCCCTGCTGATGGTCTCCCGCTTCCGCGAAGAGCTGGCGGAAGGGGCGACGCCGGCGGAGGCCGCGCGGGCCACCCGCCACACCGCCGGCCGCACCACCGTTTTCGCCGGCAGCACGCTGATGCTCTCGATGGTCGTCGCCTTCTTCATCGTGCCCGGCTCGTTGCTCGGCTCGCTGGCGGCGACGCTGGCCCTCGTCGTCGGGCTCAGCGTCCTCGTCGCCGTCGTCGCCGGTCCCGCCGTCCTCACCTTGCTCGGGCCCAACGTCGATCGCTGGCGGATCGGGGCCGCCCCGGGCGAAGGCCGCTCGCGCCTGATGGTCCTGGTCGGCGCCGCACTGCGCCGCCCGGTCGCGGTTTCGATCGCGATCGGTCTGGTCGTCCTCCTGCTCGCCGCTCCCGCCCTCGGCCTCAAGACCGGGCCGCCGAGCCAGGTCCAGCTGGCCGCGGACGATCCGACCCGAGAGGACTTCGAACTGATCCGCCGCTCGGTCGGGCCCGGCTACGACGCGCCCTTCGTGATCGTCGCCGCCGCCGAGAGCGGCACGGTGACCGAACCGCACCGGATGGCGGCGCTGACCCGCTGGCAGCACCGCATCGCCAAGCAGCCCGGCGTGCAGGCCGTGATCGGCCCGGCACAGATCTCGCGCGCGGTCGCCCCCCTGCGCCAGGCGGGCGCGCTCTTCGCCGGCGGCGGCGAAACCGGGCCGCTGGCCCAGCTCTCGCGGCTGGGACGCAACCTCGGCCGCGCCGCGAGCGGCGTCGCCCAGCTGCGCGAGGGCGTCTCCAAGGC
>JBKPOW010000055.1:0-21300 GCA_046733275.1 Actinomycetota bacterium | reverse complement strand
CCTCGAGGGCGGGCGCGTCCCCGGCCTCCAGCGCCTCGGCGAAGTGGCGGTGCAGGTCGCGGCGCCGCAGCCACGGCACCTCCGCGTAGAGCGCCTCGCGCGCGAGGGCATGGCGAAAGCGCCCGCGGCCGCCGCCCTCGTCGACGATCAGGCCTCTCTCGATCGCCTCGATCAGCCCCTCCTCGCTGGAGAGCCCGGCGGCGAGGCCGAGGTCGACCGAGTCGCCGGCGACGGCCGCGACCTCGGCCGCCGCTCGTGCCGGCTCGGATAGGCCGCCGGCACCGATCAGGATCGCGTCGCGCACGGTCTCGGGGACCGGCTCTTCCTCCCCTTCGGCGAGTTCGAGGCCGCGCTTCCCGGGCTGCAGCGCGCCCTTGGCGAGCAGCGCGGCGACGAGCTCCTCGACGAAGAAGGGGGAGCCGCGGGTGCGATCGTAGATCGTGCGGGCAAGGGCGGGGGAGGCGGGCTCCGGCAGCAGCTCGCCGAGCAGTGCCGCGGTCCGCTCGGCGTCGAGCGGCTCGAGCACGACCTCCTCCAGGTTGCCGGCGCGGCGCAGCTCGTTGCGCAGCCAGCGCAGCATGTGGTCGCGGGGGAGGCCGTCGGAGCGGTAGGCGGCGACGATCAGCAGCGGCATCTCGCGCAGGGGCGCGGCGAGGGCGGCGAGCAGCTCCACGGTGGCGTCGTCGGACCAGTGCAGGTCGTCGAGGATCACCGTCGCCGGGCCGTCGGCGGCGATCCGGGCGAAGGCGCAGCGGACCGCCTCGAAGATCGTCGGCCGGTCGCTGTCCCCGGCGGGGTCGCCGAGCTCGGGCAGGAGCAGGGCCAGGTGCGGGCGGAGCGAGCCGCACTCGTCGAGGCCGCCCGGATCGGACCTCAGGTGTGAGCGCAGCGCGGCGACGATCGGTCCGTAGGGGACCGAGGCGCTCTCGACGGCGGCGCCGCGCAGGACGGGCGGTGGACAGCCCTCCGCCACCTCCTCAGCCAGCCGGCTCTTGCCGACCCCGGCCTCGCCGGCGAGCAGGACGACGGCGCCGTGGCCTTCGCCGGCGCGCTCCACCGCTCGCGAGACCTGCTCGCGCTCGGCATCGCGGCCGATCAGCGGGGTCCGCGTCCCCATGCCGCCCAGTCTAGGAGGGCGGCGGCCGGTCCCCGGCGCCGCCGCCGGGGACCGGCCGGGCGATGCCACTTCAGCCGGCGACCGGCGCGGGATCGGGCCGGACGATGACCGTGTCGGCGATCGGGACGATCTCGTCCACGGGCAGGTCGGCCGTCTCGGCATGGGCCCGGATCGCCTCGGGGCTGTCGGCCTCGTAGACGCAGAACGTGCCCACCTCGCCGCTCTCCTCGGCGAGCACGTAGCTGCGGATCCAGCGCACGCCGGAGCCCTCCTTGTCGCCTGCTTCGGCGGAGCGCTTGGCGGCGACCTCGAGGTCGCCGGCGGTCGCCCAGCCGTTGCGGCGAAGAATTCCGTAGAGGTTCACGATGGTTCTCCCTTCCTCGGATTGCGTTGCGGGTCAACCATCGCGCTGCGGGGCGCCCGGCGCATCAGTGAAACCACCGTAATTTCGCCAAGAGGCTGCCGGGAGAGGGCCGTCGGGGGTCCCTCGTCAGGCCGCGTTCGCGGGAGTTTCTGCCGAGGGACCCCCGGCGGCCCTCCCTCAATAGCCTTGCGCGCGTGAAGACCCCTCTTTATGAGCAGCATCTGGAAGCGGGGGCGAAGCTTGTGGACTTTGCTGGCTGGGACATGCCCGTTACCTACGAGGGGGTGCGGGAGGAGCACTCGGCGGTCCGCACGCACGCCGGCATGTTCGACGTATCCCACATGGGCGAGGTCGAGGTGGAGGGGCCTGGGGCGCTGGCCTATTTGCAGCGGGTTCTCTCCAACGATGTCGCCGCGATCGCCCTTGGGGGTGCCCAGTACTCCTGCCTCTGCCACGAGGAGGGGGGCGTGCTCGACGATCTCTTCGCCTACCGGCTCGGCGGCGACCGCTACCTGCTCGTCACCAACTCCGCCAACCACGCAGCCGACCTGGTCTGGCTGGGGCGCTGGAGTCGTGGCTTCGATGTCAGCGTTCGCGACGTCGCCGATCGCTACGCGATGCTTGCCGTGCAGGGGCCGCATGCTCGCACGATCCTCGGCACAGCCTTGACCGTCGACCTGCCGCCGCGAATGCGCGTCGCCGCAGTGCGGATCGGGGGCCGGCCGGCGCTTGCCTGCGGTACCGGCTACACCGGCGAGGACGGGGTCGAGTTGCTGATCGATCCGGAGATCGCGCCGGCGATCTGGGCCGAGCTGCTCGACGCCGGCGTCGTCCCCTGCGGCCTCGGCGCCCGCGACACCCTGCGGCTCGAGGCCTGCTTCCACCTGCACGGCAACGACCTCACCCCGGACCGCAACCCGATCGAGGCCGGCCTCGGCTGGTGCTGCGCCGAGGCGACCGGGTTCGTCGGCGCCGAGGCGGTGGCGCGCGTCCGCGCCGAGGGCACCGCGGAGCGCCTGGCGCCGTTCAAGATCGAGGGGGCCGGCATCCCCCGCCAGGGCAACCCGGTCCTCGCCGGCGAGGAGGAGGAGGAGGCCGGCGTCGTCACCAGCGGCAGCTTCTCGCCCTCGCTGGAGATCGGCATCGGCATGGCCTACGTGCGCAGCGATTTGGCCGAGCCGGGGACGGCGCTCGAGATCGACGTGCGCGGCAAGCGCCGCGCCGCCCGGGTAGCGTCCAAGCCGCTGTACGCGAGTCCCTCATCCCGGAAGGAGAAATAACCTTGGCCGATGCCAGCTACCCAGACGAGCTGCTCTACCACGACCAGCACGACTGGGCCCGCCTGGAGGGGGACGAGCACGCTCTCTTCGGGGTCACCTGGTACGCGCAGGACAGCCTCGGCGAGGTCGTCTTCTACGACCCGCCCGAGATCGGCACCGCGATCGACAAAGACTCCCCCTACGCCGAGGTCGAGTCGGTCAAGGCGGTCTCCGACGTGATCGCGCCGCTCTCCGGTGAGATCGTCGCGGTGAACGATGCCCTGGTGGACGCGCCGGAGAAGATCAACGAGGACCCCTACGGCGAGGGCTGGCTGGTCAAGGTCAAGCTGAGCGCGCCGGCCGAGGCCGAGGCGCTGCTCGGCGCCGAGGAATACCGCAAGTTGCTGGAAAACGAGTGATCTGTCGCCTCACGGCGCTCCCGTAGCCTTAGGCGAGTGAGCCGCTACACCTCCGCCACGCCCGCCGACCGGGCCGAGATGCTCGCCGCGATCGGGGTCGAGTCGACCGCCGAGCTGTTCGAGCAGATCCCCGCCGAGCTGCGCCTCGACCGGCCGCTGGGGCTGCCGGAGGGGATGAGCGAGGCCGAGGTCTACGAGCGGCTCGCCGCCCTCGCCGCCCGCAACGCCGACTGCGAAGAGCAGGTCTGCTTCCTCGGCGCCGGGATGTATGACCACTACGTGCCGGCGATCGTCGACGCGATCACCCAGCGCAGCGAGTTCCTCACCCCCTACACGCCGTACCAGCCCGAGATCTCCCAGGGCGGGCTGCAGGCGATGTTCGAGTTCCAGACGATGATGTCGGAGCTGACCGCGCTGCCGGTCTCCAACGCCGGCCTCTATGAGGGACCCTCCTCGGTCGCCTCGGCCGGCTACCTGGCGATCGGCGCGACCAAGGGCCGCCGCCGCTTCGTCGTCTCGCGCGGCGTCCACCCGCACAGCCGCGAGACCCTCGCCACCTATTCGGTGGGCTTCGACGCGGAGGTGGTCGAGGTCGGGCTGGAGGACGGGCTGACCGATCCGGCCGCCCTGGCGGGAGCGGTCGACGGCGAGACCGCCGCCGTCTTCCTGCAGAGCCCCAACTTCCTCGGCGCGGTCGAGGACGTCGAGGCGCTCGGCGCGGCGGCGAAGGAGCACGGCGCGCTGCTGATCGTCACGGTCGACCCGATGACCCTCGGGGTACTGAAGCCTCCGGGCGAGCAGGGTGCCGACGTCGCCCTCGGCGAGGGCCAACCGCTCGGCAACCGGCTCGACTTCGGCGGCCCCTCGTTCGGCTTCTTCTGCGGCACCGAGGAGCTGATGCGCCGCATGCCCGGGCGGATCGCCGGCGAGACCGACGACGTCGACGGGCGCCGCGGCTTCGTCCTCGCCCTGCAGACGCGCGAGCAGCACATCCGCCGCGAGAAGGCCACCCACAACATCTGCACGGCGCAGGCGCTGAACGCGCTGGCGGCGACGATCCACCTCGCCTGGTTGGGGCGGCAGGGCCTGCGCGAGCTGGGCGAGCTGCTGGTGCGGCGCACGGCCTATGCGCGCGCGCGCTTGGCCGCCGTCGATGGGGTCGAGCTGCTACACGAGGCCCCGGTTGCGCGTGAGCTCGCCCTGCGGCTCGACGCGCCGGTGGAGCGGGTGCTGGAGCGCTGCGCCGAGCGCGGCATCGCCGCCGGCTACCCGCTCGGCCGCGAGTACCCGGAGTACGAGGACGGCCTGCTGGTGGCGGTCACCGAGCGGCGCACGAAGGCCCAGATTGATGCCCTCGCCGAGGCGCTCGGCGCGTCGATTCAAGCCGAGTCTGGCGCGTCGCTCGGGGATGGCGGGAAAAAGGCACCAGAGGGAGTCCGCTGATGGCCCTGGTCGAGACGCCGATGCAGGCCGAACGGGCACAGACGATCTTCGAGAAATCGAAGACTGGGCGTCGCGCCGCTGTCCTGCCCGACGCCGAAGTGCCCGAGACGCCGCTCGAGGAGGCGATCCCGAAGAGCCTCCTGCGCGACGAGCCACCGCGCCTGCCCGAGGTCGCCGAGCCGGAGATCGTCCGCCACTACAACCGCCTCTCGCGCCGCAACTTCGACCTCGACAGCGGCTTCTACCCGCTCGGCTCCTGCACGATGAAGCACAACCCGCGGCTGAACGAGCGGGTCGCGGCTCTCCCGGGCCACGCCCGCCTGCACCCGGCGCAGGACCCCAAGCGCGCCCAGGGCGCGCTCGAGCTGATGTGGCTGCTGCAGGAGTCGCTGGCGGAGATCTGCGGCCTGCCCCACGTCAGCCTGCAGCCCTCGGCCGGCTCGCACGGCGAGCTCGCCGGCCTGCTGCTCACCCGCGCCTTCCACGCCGACCGCGGCGAAGCGCGCAGCAAGGTGCTGGCTCCCGACACCGCCCACGGCACCAACCCCGCCTCGGTGACGATGGCGGGCTACGAGGTGGTCAAGGTGGAGACCAACGAGCGCGGCGGGGTCGAGATGGACGACTTGCGGGCCAAGGTCGACGACGAGGTCGCCTGCCTGATGCTGACCAACCCCAACACGCTCGGCCTCTTCGACGAGAACATCGCCGAGATCGCCGCGCTGATCCACGCGGCGGGGGGGACCCTCTACTACGACGGCGCCAACCTGAACGCGGTGATGGGCCACTCCCGCCCGGGTGACATGGGCTTCGACATCGTCCACGTCAACCTGCACAAGTCCTTCAGCCAGCCGCACGGCGGCGGCGGGCCGGGGGCGGGGCCGATCGCCGTGTCGGAGCGGATCGAGCCCTTCCTGCCGCGGCCGCAGGTGGTGCGGCGGCCCGTGGCGGGTGAGGCCAACGGAGCGGCGGCGCACCCGGCCGACGACGCCGACGCCCACTTCTACGACCTTGACCACGAGCGCCCCAAGTCGATCGGCCGCCTGCGTGGCTTCCAGGGCAACTTCGGCGTCTTCGTCCGCTCCTATGCCTACATCCTCAGCCTCGGCGCCGACGGCCTCGCCGAGGCCTCGGAGACGGCGGTACTGAACGCCAACTACCTCAAGGCGCGCCTGAGCGAGGGCCGCACCGGCAAGTTCACGCCGGTCGCCTTCGACCGCCACTGCATGCACGAGTTCGTCCTCTCCGGCAAGCCGATGAAGCGCGAGCTCGGCATCGCCACCCTCGATCTGGCAAAGCGCCTGCTCGACTTCGACTTCCACCCGCCGACCGTCTACTTCCCGCTGCTCGTCGACGAGGCGCTGATGGTCGAGCCGACCGAGACCGAGACCAAGGAGAGCCTCGACGCCTTCGCCGAAACGATCGACCGCATCCTCGCCGAGGCCGAAGAGGATCCGGACAAGGCCAAGCAGGCCCCCTACACCACCCCCGTCCGCCGCCTCGACGAGGTCAAGGCCACCCGCAGGCCGGTGATCCGTCAGCCGCTCTAGGCCCGTCGGTCGGCTCGGAATGGCCTACAGCTCCGGCAACTCCTGCTCGAGCTCGAGCACCGGGGCGAAGAGGTCGCCGTGTCGGTCGATTCGGTAAAGGACGTCGGCGGCTTCGAAGACGAGGGAGGAGCTGTCGCCGCCCTCGGCCACGTGCTCCACTTCGTCCCAGGTGACCGGGGTCGAGACCGTGGGGCGTTCGCGGGCGCGTAGGGAGTAGACGGCGATCGTCGTCTTGCGCTGGTGGTTCTGCGACCAGTCGACGAAGACTTTGCCCTTGCGTTCGACCTTCTTCATCTTCGAGACGACCTTGTCGGGGGTCTGCTTCTCCAGCAGTTGGGCGATCGCTTTGGCGAACGGTTTGGTCACCTCGTAGGAGGTCTTGAGGTTGAGCGGCACGTAGACCTGCAGGCCCTTCGAGCCCGAGGTCTTGGGGAAGCACTCGAGGCCGAAGTGGTCGAACATCTCGCGCAGGCGCAGGCCGACCCGGCAGCAATCGACGATGTCGGCGGGCGGGCCGGGATCGAGGTCGAAGGCGAGCACGGTCGGCCGTTTCGGCGTCCGCGAGAGCGAGAGCGAGGGGTGCAGCTCGATCGCCGCCAGCTGCGCCATCCAGATCAGCGTCGGCAGGCTGTCGCAGACGCAGAAGTCGATCTTGCCGGCATGCGGCCCGGCTTCCACCCGCGCAGTCTTCACCCATTTCGGCCGGTGCTTGGGGCAGCGCTTCTCGAAGAAGGCGGCGTCGAGGTCGTCGACCCCTTCGGGGAAGCGGCGCAGGGTCACCGCGCGGCCGCTGAGGTGGGGGATGATCGCCGGCGCCACCTTGGCGTAGTAGTCGACCATTTCGCCCTTGGTGAACCCCGCCTCGGGGTAGAGCACCTTCTCCAGGTTGGTGAGCTTCAGCTCACGGCCGTCGACCTCGACCTGGCGGCTGGCGGCCACGTGCTATTTGGAGGCTTTGGCTTTTTTGCGGCTGGAGGATTTCTTCGCCGAGGCTTTGGCTTTCTTCGCCTTCGGTTTGGCTTTCGCCTTGCCTTTGTCCCTGTCGCTGCCTTTGACCGCGGCGATGCTCTCCTCCAGCGCGGCCATCAGGTCCGGCGCCTTGGTCGGCTGCGGCTCCTCCACCTCCGGCGCCTCGAGCACGTCCTTGCCTTCCGCCTTGCGTTCGATCAGCGCCAGCAGCTGCTCGCGGTACTCGTCGCGGTAGGCGCCCGGGTCGAAGTCGGTGGTCAGGGAGTCGATCAGCTGCTCGGCCATCTCGACCTCCTTCTTCGCCACCTTCTGCGTGCCCTCCGGCAGCACGTCCTCGAGATCGGAAGCGGCGACCACCTCGTCGGCGAAGCGCATCGTGGTCAGGGTGAGGACGCCGTTGTTGGCTCGCAGCGCCGCCAGGTGCTCCTTGTTGCGGAAGACGAAGCGGGCGATCGACACCTTGCCCGACTCCTCCATCGCCTCGGCGAGCAGCGAATACGCTTTCTCGGCCCCGTCGGCCGGTCCCAGGTAGTAGGGGCTGTCGAAGTAGATCGGGTCGATCTGCTCGAGGTCGACGAAGTCCTGCACCTCGATCGCCCGCGTCTTCTCCGGCGCCATCGCTTCCAGCTCTTCCTTGGTCAGCGGCACGTAGCGGTCCGGGGTGATCTCGAAGGCCTTGACGATCTCGCCGTAGGGGACCTCCTCGTCGGTGCCCTCGGCGACGCGCCGGTGTTTGATCCGGGCGCCGTCGGACTCGCGGATCTCGCGCAGGGAGATGCCGCGGCGCGCGACCGCGCTGTAGAGCTTGACGGGCACGTTCAGTAGCCCGAAGCTGATCGTTCCGCTCCAGATCGCTCTCGCCATCAGGGGATCACCTACCCGGATTCTCGCAGCCATGCACCGCGCGTCGCCACAGCCGGCGGTGCGCGGGAGGCTTCTTGCGTGCGGGATCATCCCCCGGTGCTCTTCGAGCTGCGAGACGTCAGCCTGCGCCGCGGCGGCCGTCAGGTCCTCGACTCGGTGAGCGCCGGGATCGCAGCGGGGGCGACCGCGATCGTCGGCCCCTCCGGCAGCGGTAAGTCGACTCTGCTGCGCCTGCTCAACCGCCTCGCCGATCCCGACGCGGGCACGATCTCCTACCGCGACCGCCCGCTCGACGCCCACGAGCCGCTGGCGCTGCGGCGCGAGGTCTCACTGGTGCCGCAGCTGCCGGCGCTGCTGGAGGGGACGGTCGAGTCGAACCTGCGCTACGCCGCCGGCCTCGCCGGCAGGGAGCTCGACGCGGGGCGGTGCCTCGGCCTCGCCGGGCTGGACACGGAGTTCGCCCACCGCGACGTCGCCGAGCTCTCGGTCGGTGAGCAGCAGCGGGCGATGCTCGCCCGCGCGCTCTCCCAGGAGCCGCGGGTGCTGCTGCTCGACGAGCCGACCTCGGCTCTCGACCCGGCCGCCCGCGACGCCGTCGAGGCGACCCTGGCGGATCTGCGCAGGCGGCTCGAGATCTCGCTGATCGTCGTCAGCCACGATCCCGAGCAGGCGCGCCGTCTCGCCGAGCGCGCCGTGCGGCTCGAGGGCGGCCGCGTCGTAGCCTGCGGGCGGCTCGAGGAGGCGCTGGCGTGACCAGCTCGATCGACGTATCGCTCGCCCAGGTGGCGGCGGCGCTGGCCCTGGTCGCGCTTGCGGTCGCGATCTCCATCTGGCGCCGCACCGACCTCGAGGGCGACATCGCGATCGCCACCGTGCGCTCGCTCGTCCAGCTGACCGCGATCGGCTACGCGATCGAGCTGATCTTCGAGGCCGACACGATCTGGCTCGTGCTGGCGCTGCTCGCGGTGATGATCGGCTTCGGCACGCTCACCGCGCGCAGCCGGGCGAGGAAGGTCCCCGCCGCCGGCTGGCCGATCCTGATCGGCCTCTTCGTCGCCGCCGCCTCGACCCTCGGTTTGGTCATCGTCCTCGACATATTCGAGCCGACGCCGCGCTATCTGGTGCCGGTCGGCGGCATGGTGATCGGCAACGCGATGACCGCCACGGCGGTGGCGCTCGACCGACTCGGCGACGAGATCGCCGAGTCGAGGGCGAGGATCGAGGCGACGCTCGCCCTCGGCGCGACCGCGCGCGAGGCGGCGGCCCCGTTCGTGCGCCGCGCCCTGCGCTCGGGCACGATCGCCCTGATCGACTCGACCAAGACCACCGGCCTGATCTTCTTCCCCGGCACGATGGTCGGCATGCTGCTCGCCGGCGCCGACCCGACCGACGCGGTCCGCCTGCAGCTGATCCTCCTCTACGCCTTGCTAGGCGGCACCGCGATCGCCGCCCTGGTCGCCACCGGCCTCGCCTACCGCGGCTTCTTCACCCCGGCCCAACAGCTGCGCGAGCCGGCCTGACCCCCCTCCTTACACTGACCCGATGTCCCGCCGGCAACTGCTGACGCTGGTCGCGACGATCCTCGGCTCGACGATCGTCTTCCTCGACGGGACGGTGGTCAACGTGGCGCTCCCTGCCGTGGCCGACGATCTCGACGCCGGGCTGGCCGGGCAGCAGTGGGTGGTCGAGGCCTACCTGCTGACCATGGTGGCCCTGCTGCTGGTCGGTGGCTCGCTGGGGGACCAGTTCGGCCGGCAGCGGATGTTCGTCTTCGGCCTGGTCGCGTTCGGGGTGACCTCCGTCCTCTGCGCCGTCGCGCCCTCGGTGGAGTTCCTGGTCGGCGCCCGGGCGCTGCAGGGGGTCGCGGGTGCCCTGCTCGTGCCCGGCTCGCTGGCGATCGTCGCCGCCACCTTCGAGGGTGCCGAGCGCGGGCGGGCGGTCGGGATCTGGACCGCCTGGACGGGGATCGCCACCGTGATCGGCCCGGCCGGCGGCGGGGCGTTGATCGAGGCGCTCTCCTGGCGGGCGATCTTCTGGGTCAATCTCCCGCTGATCGCGGTCACCGTGGCGCTGACCCTGCACTCGGTCCGCGAGAGCCGCGACCCGGACGCCTTCCGCGGCATCGATTGGGCTGGAATCGCGCTCTCGGCTGCGGGGTTCGCCGGTCCCGTCTTCGCCCTGATCGAACAGCCGGCGCACGGCTGGGGAGACCCGCTGGTCTGGGTGCCGCTCCTCATTGGGATCGCCTGCCTCGGGCTCTTCGTCCTGCGCGAGGCGCGCGCTCGCCACCCGATGCTCGACCTCGCCCTCTTCCGCATCCGCAACTTCTGGGTCGCCAACCTGACCACCCTGACCGCCTACGCGGGGCTGATCGGCGGCCTCTTCTTCGTCGGCCTCTTCCTCCAGCAGGTCGGCGGCTACTCGCCGTTGGAGGCGGGGCTGGCGACGACGCCGATCTCGCTGATCCTCTTCGTCCTCTCGCCGCGCTTCGGCAGGATCGCTTCCGGGGTCGGCCCGCGGCTGCCGATGTGCGCCGGCCCGATCGTCGGCGGGATCGGCCTGATCATGCTGCTGCGGGTCAGTGCCGACGCCGACTTCGTCGCCGACGTGCTGCCGGCGATCGTCGTCTTCGGCGTCGGCCTGGCGGCGACGGTCGCGCCGCTCACGGCCACTGTGCTCGACTCGGTCGAGGAACGCCACGTCGGCATCGCATCGGGAGTCAACAACGGCATCTCGCGGGTGGCCGGACTGCTGGCGATCGCCGTGCTCGGCGCGGTGATCTCGGCCAAGTTCGGCGCCGACGTCGGCGGCGATCCCGGCGCCAACCCGCTGACCGCGAGCGAGCCCGACGCCTCGACCGCGGCCTTCCACCTCGGCATCGTCATCGCCGGCCTGCTGATGATCGCCGGCGGCATCGTCGCCGGAATCGGGATCGAGAACCCCCGCCAACGCTCCAAAGCGGTTCCGGCCGGCGGCGCCGCAGCAGCCGGCGAGTGCGGTCACGAGGCGCAACCCGCCTGAGGACGGGGGCGGGGTGCCCCTCGAACCGGCGGATACTCAAAACGGCGATCTAATTAGATCGCCGTTTGTCGGAGCGAGGGGCACCCCGTCCCCGGCCCCTGAATAGGCTGCAACCCGTGCCCGCCCCCGTCATCTTCTCCGGCATCCAGCCGACCGGCCGCAAGCACCTCGGCAACTACATCGGCGCGATCCGCCAGTACGTCGAGGGACAGGAGAGGGGCGAGCCGGCGATCTTCTGCATCGTCGACCTGCACGCGATCTCGGTCGCCTTCGACCCGGCCGAGCTGCGCGAGCGGCTCTACGACACGACCGCGATCCTGCTCGCCGCCGGGCTCGACCCCGAGCGCTGCGTCTTCTTCCGCCAGTCCGACGTGCGCGAGCACACCGAGCTGACCTGGTTGCTCTCCGCGGTCACCGCCCACGGCGACCTCAACCGCATGCACCAGTTCAAGGACAAGTCGGCGCGCCAGCGCGAGCTGGTCCCGGCGGCGCTCTTCTTCTATCCGGTGCTGATGGCCGCCGACGTGCTCGCCTACCGGGCGACCGAGGTGCCGGTCGGCGACGACCAACGCCAGCACGTCGAGCTAATGCGCGAGATCGCCCGTCGCTTCAACGAGCGCTTCGGCGAGGCGCTCGTCGTTCCCGAGTACCGCATCCCCGCGGTCGGCGCGCGGATCATGGACCTGCAGGAGCCGGAGCGGAAGATGTCGACGACCGGCGCGACCGAGGCCGGCACGCTCTACGTCCTCGACCACCCCGACGCGATCCGCAAGAAGCTCGGCAGCGCGGTCACCGACTCCGGCCGCGAGATCCTCCGCCGCGAGGACAAGCCCGGCGTTACCAACCTGATCGACGTCCTCGCCGTGGCGCGGGGCGTCGGGCCGGAGGAGATCGAGCGCGAGTTCGAGGGCGCCGGCTACGGCGACTTCAAGGCGGCGGTGGCCGAGGGCGTGGTCGAGATGCTCGGCCCGGTGCGCGAGCGCTACGCCGAACTGCGCCCCGACCAGGCGGCGCTGGAGGAGACCCTCGCAGCCGGCGCCGAGAAGGCCCGGGCGATCGCCGCGCCGACCGTGGCCGAGGTGCGCGACCGCATGGGCATCGGCTCGCCGCGTTAACTTGGGGTCGATGCCGGTCGCCGACCTCGACCTCGAGCTCGACGTATTCGCCGGGCCCTTCGACCTGCTGGTCGCCGTCCTCCTGCGCGAGGAGGTCGACCTGCTCGAGGTCGAGCTGGCGGAGGTCGTCGTCGCTTACATCGAGCACCTCGAGCGCGAGGGCGAGCTGGAGCTCGAGGTGGCGACCGAGTTCCTCGTCCTGATCGCCGCCCTGCTAGAGCTGAAGTCGCGCCTGTTGCTGCCGGGGGCGGACGCCGAGATGGAGGAGATGGGCCCCGAGGAGGCGGTCGAGGAGCTGATCGCCAGGCTGCTCGAGTACCGCCGCTACAGCGCCGCGGCCGCCACGCTGAGCGAGCGCTTCGAGGCCGCCCGCGGCTACCTCTACCGCTCGGCACCGCTGCCGCCGAGCCTGCGCCGCGTCGCGGTCGAGGCGGCGACCGCCGTCTACGACCCCGAGCGGCTCGGCGCGGCCCTGGGCGACCTGCTCGTCGTGCCGCCGCCGCTCGACGTCAGCCACATCCGCCCGACCGTCTCGCTCGAGCGGCGCCTGCGCGCCCTGCGCGACGCCCTCGCCGGCCGCGCCAGCATCGATTTCGACGAGCAGTTCGGCGGCGAGGACAGGCTGACCCAGGCGGTCACCCTCTTCGCTCTGCTCGAGCTCTACCGCAAAGGAGAGGTGACCTGGAAGCAGAGCGAGCCGCTCGGCCCGATCGAGATCCTCCACCAGGAGGCCGGCCCGGCATGAGCGATCTCAGCCGCACGATCGAGGCGCTGCTCTTCCTCTCACCGCAGCCCGTCTCCCTGCCCGACCTCGTCGAGGCGACCGAGGCGACCGAGGGCCAGGTCGCCGAGGCGATCGAGCTGCTGCGCGAGGACCTCGCCGAGGGCCGCCGCGGCGTCGTCCTGCGCGAGGTCTCCGGCGGCTTCGCCCTGGCCAGCGACCCGGCCAGCGAGGACGCGGCGCGCCGCCTGCTGGCCAAGCCGCGCACGCCGCCGCTGACCCAGGCGCAGGCGGAGACGCTGGCGATCGTCGCCTACCTGCAGCCGGTCTCGCGGCCGGAGGTGGCGCGGATCCGCGGCGTCTCCGGCGAGTCGGCGGTGCAGACGCTGGCCGAGCGCGGCCTGATCGAGGAGTCGGGCCGCTCGCAGTTCGGCGCGGCGCTGTTCAAGACGACCGAGCTGTTCGAACGGCTCTTCGGGTTGTCAGGCCTCGATCAGTTGCCCGATCCGTCGCAGTTCGACCCTACGCCGGAGGACGAGCGGGAGCTGCGCGAGCGGCTGCTCAAGGCCGGCGAGCAGCGCGCCGAGTAGTGCGCCTGGCCAAGTTCCTCGCCCACGGAGGTGTCGCTTCGCGGCGGAGGGCTGAGGAGATCGTTGGTGCGGGGCGTGTGACGGTGAATGGGGAGGTCGTTACCGATCCCGCCCGCGACGTCGAAGAGGGCGATGACGTCCGCGTGGACGGCGATCCGGTCGGTGCCGAGGCGCGGGAGGTCTGGGCTGTGAACAAGCCAGTCGGAGTGGTCTCTACGGCACGCGAGCCTGGTAACCGGCCTGCAGTGGTGTCCCTGGTCGATTCCGATGCGCGGCTGTATCCGGTCGGTCGTCTTGATGTCGACTCCTCCGGCCTCTTGCTGCTCACGAACGATGGCGAGCTGGCGAATCTGCTCACCCATCCCCGCTACGAAGTGCCGAAGACTTATCGCGTTGAGCTCCGCCGTCCACCTGGCGATGCCGACCTGCGGCGGTTGGCGAGCGGCATCGAGTTGGAGGACGGTGTCACCGCACCGGCCGAGGTGCGGCGGGTGGGGGAGCGGGAGGTTGAGGTGGTACTGCGGGAGGGGCGGAACCGGCAGGTGCGGCGCATGGCGGAGGCCGTGGGGAACGAGGTCGTGGCGCTGCGGCGTGTCCGCTTTGGGCCGATCGAGCTGAAGGACCTGGGCGAGGGGGAGGCGCGCCGGCTCTCCGAGGCCGAGATCGAGGCGCTGCGCGAGGCCGGCGCTGCCTCCGCTGGAGACGGATCTCAGTAAGTGATCTGGACCACGACGGTGCGCTCGCGCGGGCGGTCGTCGAAGTCGATCAGGACGAGTTGCTGCCAGGTGCCGAGGGCCATGTGGCCGTCGACTACCGGCACCGTCTCCGAGGGCCCGACCACAGTCGCCCGCTGGTGGGCGTGCGAATTGGAATCGTGGTTGAGCCGGTTGTGCTCGTAGTCGCCCCGCGTCGGGATCAGCCGCTCGAGCATCTGCCGTAAGTCGTGCACTCCGCCCGGCTCGAACTCCATCGTCGAGATCGCCGCGGTCGAGCCGCGCACGAAAGCGAGCACCTGTCCTGAGGTGGCCCCGACCTCGCCGAGCAGCCCCTGCACCTCGCCCGTGATGTCGACGACGTCGCTATCGCCCCTCGTCGAAAAGCGCAGCTCAGCGGTCTGAACGGCCATTCCACGACGCTACCCGAAGTCGGGATGCAAATGATCATGCGCCGGGCGCCGGCGAACTCCCGGTGAGCAGCCCACTAATGGCCGAGATGACGGCATCCGGTTCCTTCTCGATTTGGCGATGCGTGAAGCGAACCACCCGGTAGCCGCCCAGCTGCAACTCCCGATCCCGCTTGCGATCGCGCTCGAAGGCAACTGGATTGTCGTGAAACGTGTGGCCGTCGGCTTCGACAACGACTCGTCGCTCTGGCCAGAAGAAATCCACCTCGACGATCGTGTCTCCGGCGCCGATTCTGTGATTGCAGGTAGGGGTGGGCAGATCACTTGCTTTGATCAAGGCGAGGAGGCGCGCCTCAAGCTCGCTGCGAAGGCGGGGCGTCCCCGTCGGTTGCCTCGTGGTCGACGGTCGACGCATACCTGCCTCGCCCGAGTCGGTCGCATCCCACGGCTGCAGAATCTGTCGGAGGACTGGCGCACCACGTCGTCGCTTCGCCGCCAGCTGGCGCTCGATTGCGTGAACTTCTAGAAGCCGCAGGACAGCGGCCCGCTCCACTATGCGTCGCAGGGACCGTTTACCGAGGACTCCAGACAGATCGATAATCGTGCGTGAGGGGCTCGTGCAGGGGATTCCTTTGCAGTGGCCGATCTCGTCGCCGAGTGGAGGTGGCACGCGATGCCGTCGGATCCCGTCGATTCCGCGGCCCGAGCTTCCTTTGGCGATCACGTCGACGACGGCGGGTGGCCGGTCCGTGAGCCCGAGTAGGGCCGCTGCCGTGAGGTGGGAGATGACGGCGCCATCACCACAGGCGATGGTTGCGGCGAGCATCCTTCCGCACGGGCCGATCTTGCGGTGGCCAACAGCGAAAACGGCACGGAAGACGGGATGGAGATAACCGCGGGCGACGGATTCGGAGATCGAGGCGTCGGCCATGCCGAGGTCACGAAGTTGGCTCCGCGATATGACCCCATGCTGGCGCTCGGCCACTTTCGCCACCCCAGGCTTTCTTCGGTGGTCAGTTTTGCCGGCTATGCCGACATAAGTCGCCAAGGAAGGAAATTCGCCCCCGAGGGGCGGGCGGCTTTGGGAAGATGCTCGCTATGAGCGCGAACGGGAACGAGAAGCTCTTCGCCGTGCGGGGCGCCGTGCAGGCGGAGGCGAACGACCCGCGGGCGATCGCCGAGGCGACAACCGACCTGATGCGCGAGCTGCTCGAGCGCAACGAGCTCGGGCCGGAGGCAATGGTCAGCTGCCTCTTCACCACCACCGACGACCTCGACGCGGAGTTCCCGGCCGTCGCCGCGCGCAACCTCGGCCTCGAGGGCGTGCCGCTGCTCTGCTGCCGCGAGATCCCGGTGCCGGGCTCGATGCCGCGGGTGATCCGGGCGATGGTCCACTACTACGCGCCGCCTTCCCATACAGCCGCGCACGCCTACCTCGGCGCCACCCAGGAGCTGCGTTCCGACCTGCACGCCGCCCAGTAGCGTCCGGCTCGGGCCGCCGTAGGCCACAATGGGGCGCATGAGCGTCACCTTTGCCGAGAAGCTGGCCCGCATTCCGGGCTACCAGGCCGGCGTGCCGACCGGGCAGGCGCCCGAGGCGATCGCCGCCGGCGGGATCGCCCAGCTCGCCTCCAACGAGTCGCCCTTCGGCCCGCACCCGAAGGTGGTCGAGGCGATCCAGGCGGCAGCCGGGGCGATGAACCGCTACCCCGACCCCGACGCGACCCTGCTGCGGCGCCGCATCGCCGAGCGCTACGAGACCGAGCCCGGCCGGGTCGCTGTCGGCAACGGCTCCTGCGAGCTCCTGCTCGCCGCCGCCGAGGCTCTCTGCGAGCCGGGCACCGAGCTCGTCTACGCATGGCCCTCTTTCTCGATGTACCCGTACCTGGCGGCGCTCAGCGGCGCGCGCGAGGTCCGTGTGCCGCTGGCCGAGGGCGAAGTGCACGACCTCGAGGCGATGGCAGCCGAGATCACCGCCGCGACCCAGCTGGCGATCGTCTGCAACCCGAACAATCCAACGGGCACCCACCTGCCGGCGGCGCGGATCGCCGAGTTCTGCGAGCGCGTCCCCCCGCACGTGACGATCGCCCTCGACGAGGCCTATGTCGAGTTCCAGACCGACGACGATCACGACGCCACCCTCGACTTGCTCGCCGAGTTCCCCAACCTGGTCGTGCTGCGCACTTTCAGCAAGGTCTACGGGCTCGCCGGGCTGCGGGTCGGCTTCGCCCTCGGCTCAGCCAAGTTCCGCGCCGCGGTCGACGCGGTGCGCCAGCCGTTCAGCGTCAACGCCCTCGCCCAGGCCGCCGCCGCCGAGGCGATCCTGCACCAGGACGACGTCATCGAGCGAGTCGATCGCACCCTGATCGAGCGCGTCCGCGTCGAGGAGGGCCTGCGCGAGCTCGGCCTGCGCACGGCGGAGACCCAGGCCAACTTCTCCTGGATCGACCTCGGCGAGACCGAGGAGAAGGAGGTGGTCACCGCCCTCGCCGAGCGCAAGATCGCCGTCCGCGCCGGCACCCCCCTCGGCGGCCCCGGCCACATCCGCGTCAGCTACGGCACCCCACAGGAGAACCAACGCTTCCTGACCGCCATCGGCGAGTTGCTCGAATAAACGATCCATTTCTCTAAAGAGATCGAGGAGTAATCGAAAACTGCCCTTGCACTCTGAGTTGGGCTCGGCGAGACTGTCGCGATGTTTTGGGTGGGACCGCGGGGGCCGCTGCACACTGTGCTGGGTCTCGGCCTGACTCTGGCCCTGTTCTTGGCGCTCCCCGCGACGGCGGCAACCCCCGCTGCGAGCCCGCCGTCTGCCAATACCGAGGTGAAAGTCCCGTGCGCTCAGGCGGATGCCCTGAAGAACCTGGGCCGGACGGCAGCGGCCCAGAAAGCCTACGAAAAAGAACTGGAAGAAAACCCGAGCGCGCCATGCGCCAAGAGCGGCCTTGCGGCGCTCGGTGGAGGGGCGGAGTGCGCTACCGCGGAAGCCCTGCAGGGCGGGGGCGACGACGCGGAAGCAAAGAAGGCGTACATCGAAGCGCTGAAGGCCATGCCGGCAAGCGATTGCGGAGCCGAGGGCGTCGAAGAGACCACGGACCCGACCATCTGGGAGGACTTCGAGACGGTCTCTTCCGATGCGGTGGCGGCAATCGGGTTCGGCGTTCTCGTCGTCGCTGCGCTCGCGACGGCGTTCTTGTTTTTCGCCCATACGCTGGGCAGGGTGCCGCCATTCGAGTCACGCTGGCCGATGGCCTGCATCCGCCGGCGGACGGTGAGCCTCGAACCGCTCGATGACACCGGGCTGAAGGACCAAAAGCTGGGGATCGGCGTGACGGCGCTGATCCGGGAACAGGTCGAACCCAGCGTGGCAGGAAACGCCCTCAAGGTCGTCTCCGGAACGGCTACCACGGAGGAAACCTGGATCGACCGTGTATCGGAGATTGGGGATCAGGGCAAGATCGCCGCAGCCGTGATCGGATTGCTGGTGTCGTTGCTCCCGCGCCAGCACGTGAAGGTGACCGGCCAGATTCAACCGGCCGCGGAGCCGACCGGGCCAGGGATCGGACTGGAGCTCCACCGCAAACGCGAGTCGAAGGGAAGTGCCGTGTTCTGGGCATCGCAGTTCCTGCTCCCGAGCGGGGAAGACATCGGGACTGTGAGGCGACTGACCGCCCCGGCGGCTGCTTGGGTCAGTCACAAGGTGACGGAGGAGACTGGAGGGAAGCCGATCGGATCGGCCGACCCGACAAGCTGGGCGTTGTTCAGGGCGGCGGTCGAACGCCAGGAAGAAGGCGATTCTGAGCCGGCCAGGCTCCTCTACCTCGAGGCCCTCGCATACGACCCCGAAAACTACGGGGCATTGGTTAACCTGGGTCTTCTCGAAGCCGCTGCCGGCGAATATGGGACAGCGATAGAGCTTCTCGAGAACGCACTCGCGATCCTGGGGGGCCCATGAGCGAAATCCCCTCCAACCCGGACTGGTATCGCGTCAAGTACAGCCTCGCAACCGAGCGCGTCAATTGGGCGCTGGTCGAGAAGAAGGAGTCTCAAATGGCGAGAGCGGAGGGCGAGGCCCGGAGCCTGCTGACGGCGGTCCATGACCGGCTTCTGCGGGAGCAAGGAAATGACGACGATGCGGAACCCGCTCTGAATGCGTTCCTGGGTGACCACCTCAAACCCAGCCTGCTCGTGCTCTTCGCGGGGATCGAACTCTCGAAGTTCGATGAGGGTCGGAAGGTGTCGACGCCGAACGCCGAAAGCGAGGATCTCGACCGGCTCGAGGACCGTATTCGAACCGGTGGCGAGGTCGATCCCTTCCTGCTCGTAGAGGAGGTCGTGGCCAGCTACAAGAGGCCATCGCCGGGCCTCAGCTACAACCTCGCCTGCTTCTATGCACAGGCTGGCGATTGGCGCTCCGCACTGGAGCATCTGCGTGGGACGGTTGAATCGACTCCGCCGTCGGCTTGGCCCCGATTGCGGGCCGAGATCGAGCACGATCCCATGTTCGCGCCGCTGAGGGGAGAGGTCGAGAGTCTTTTCCGGGACGAACCGGCCCCTGCCGCCAAGCCTTGGATTGCACGCATCCTGGAGCTGATCTTTCGCCGCCCCCTCGCCTAAACGCGGCCGGCCTGCTACAAACTCAGGGAACATGAAGCGAACAGGGGACACCGCCTCCAGCATGTGCGCGCGCCGCGCCGCGGTTGCCCCTGCCCGCTACTCCTATCTCTGGCGATTTAGCTAGGCGTCCGGCCTGGCGGCTTCGGCCGCATCCATAGAGCGTTCGGCCGGGCGCCGGTCCCATTGCTCGCGCGCCTCGCGATGCCCACGCTCGCATGGCGAGGCCCGCACGAAAGTAGAGTCTCGAACGTGGGGAAGGATGAAGGCAAGATGATCATTGGAATGAGGGAGGAAGCGCGGGACCGGGTCCGCGACCAGCGGATCGAGCGGATCGTCGAGCTGGTCCCGCCGGAGGCGCTGCTCGGCGACCTGCCGCTCGGCGAGGAGCGGGCGGAGGTCGTGGTCAAGGGGCGGCAGGACGTCGAGAACGTGCTCGAACGGGTCGACGACCGCTTGCTCGTCGTGGTCGGGCCCTGCAGCGTGCACGACGCCGAGGCGGCGCTCGAGTACGCCGGCCGCCTCGCCGCGCTGGCCGGGGAGCTGGGCGACGACCTGCTCGTCGCGATGCGCGTCTACTTCGAGAAGCCGCGGACGACCACCGGGTGGAAGGGGCTGATCAACGACCCCTACCTGGACGGCTCCTGCGACGTTAACGCCGGCCTGCGCATGGCCCGCACCCTGCTGCTGCAGGTGCTCGATCTCGGCCTGCCGATCGGGTGCGAGTTCCTCGACCCGATCACGCCGCAATACATCTCCGACACCGTCGCTTGGGGTGCGATCGGGGCGCGCACGACCGAGAGCCAGATCCACCGCCAGCTCGGCTCCGGCCTCTCGATGCCGATCGGCTTCAAGAACCGCACCGACGGCAACGTCCAGGTCGCGGTCGACGCGGTTCGCGCTGCGGCGACGCCGCACGCCTTCGCCGGCATCGACGACGCCGGCCGGCCGGCGATCCTGCACACCGGCGGCAACCCGGACGGCCACGTGATCCTGCGCGGCGGCCGCGGCGCGCCCAACTGCGACCGCGAAGGCGTCGCCGCGGCGCTGGAGATGCTTGCGACGGCGGGCCTGGCCGAGCGGCTGGTGATCGACGCCTCGCACGACAACAGCGCCAAGGACCCGGAGCGGCAGGTGCTCGCCGTCGCCGAGATCGGCGACCAGGTCGCCGCCGGCAACGCGGCGATCGTCGGCGTGATGCTCGAGTCCTTCCTGGTCGAAGGACGTCAGGACCTGGGTGAGGGCGGCGGCGACGCCCTCACCTACGGCCAGTCGATCACCGATCCCTGCATCGACTGGGACCACACCGTGACCGCGCTGGAGGGCCTGGCGGCGGCGGCGAGGACGCGGCGCGGCTGATGCGCGTCGCCGTCCTCGGGCTGGGCCTGATCGGGGGCTCGATCGGGCTCGCCGCGAGGCAGCGGCTGGGCTGCGAGGTGGTCGGCTGGGGCCCGAACCGGCCGACGGTCGACCGCGCCCTGGAGCTGGGCGCGGTCGAGTCGGGGGCGGGCACGGTCGAGGAGGCCTGCGCCGGCGCCGCGGTTGTCTTCTGCGCTGCGCCCGTGTCCGCCCTGCCGCAGCTAGCCGTGGCCGCGCTTGCCGCGAGCGGGGCGGAGACCGTCGTCACCGACGCCGGCTCGACCAAGCGCGGGCTGGTCGCCGCCTTGGGCGGGGACGAGCGCTTCATCGGCGGTCACCCCCTGGCGGGGGCGGAGACCGCGGGGGTCGAGAACGCCCGCGCCGACCTCTTCGACGGCGCCCGCTGGTACCTGACCCCGACAAAGAGCTCGAGCGGGCTCCTCTACGACCGGTTGCAGCGGACGATCGCCGACCTCGGCGCCCGCCCGCAGGCAATCGACGCCGAGGCGCACGACCGGCTGATGGCGACGGTGAGCCATCTGCCGCACGTGCTCGCCAACGTCCTCGCCGCCGAGGCGGCGGCGGAGCTGACGCACGACTCCGAGCGCCTGCCGGAGGTCGGGCCGAGCTTCCGCGACGCGACCCGCGTCGCCGGCTCCAATCCCGGCATCTGGGCCGACATCTTCACCTCGAACGGGGACGCGGTGGTGGCGGCGATCGACGACGCGATCGCCCGCCTGCGCGAGGCACGCGAGCCTGTCTCTTATACACATCT
>JBKPOW010000054.1:0-6174 GCA_046733275.1 Actinomycetota bacterium | reverse complement strand
GGCTGAAGCTGCGGCGCGGCGTCGTTGCCGGCGAGGACCCGCTCACGGTGAGGGTCGACGGCGAGCTGCGCCGGGCCTGGGCCGACGAGACGCTGCTCGGCGAGATGCGCGAGGGCGACGAGGTCGTCGTCAACGTCGCTGCCGCCGACCTCGGCCTCGGCTCGGGTGGCTTCGACGTCGTCCACGTCAACCTGACCCGCGGCCTGAGCGCGAGCGGCGACAGCCGCGAGCACGTGATCAAGCTCAACTACACCTCGCTCCAGCACCCCGTGGAGCCGGTCGAGCTTCCGTGGCGAGTTATGTCGGCTATGCCGACAAAAGTCACCGCGGAAACCGCGGGGCAATCGATGCCGGTGCTCGTACTGCCCCTGCACGGCCACCTGGCGCCCGCCGCTTGGGCCGCGGACCAGGCGTCTCCGGGGTTGAAGGTCGGCTACGTGCAGACGGCCGGCGGCGCCCTTCCCGGCGCGCTCAGCCGCGACGTCGCCAAGCTGCGCGAGCGCGACCTGCTCTGCGGCCACATCACGGCGGCGCCGACCTACGGCGGCGAGCACGAGGCGCTCTCGGTCGCCGGCGCCCTCGACGCCGCCGCCAACGGGCTGGGCTGGGACGCCGCCCTGGTCGGGCCCGGCCCGGGCATCATCGGCTCCGAGACCCGTCTTGGCCACGGCGGCATGGCCGCCCTCGACAATGCCCACGGGGCACTCGCGCTCGGCCTACCGACCGTGCTCTCGCCCCGCCTCTCCGAAGCCGACCCGCGCCAGCGCCACCGCGGCGTCAGCCACCACACCTTGACCGTGCTGGAGCTGCTGCTGGGCGGCGTGGAGGTGGCGGTGCCCGAGGGCGATGCCGGGATCGCCTCGCGGCTGACAGAGGCGGCGGGCGACCGCCATGAGCTCCGGGTCGTCGAGGCCGACCTGGCGGGCTACGCCGCCTCCGGGCTGCCCGCCCGAACGATGGGTAGGGACCTGGAGGAGGACCGGCTCTTCTTCGCCGCCGCTCTGGCGGCCGGTCGCGTCCTCGGCGCCTCCGCCGCGGGCGCCTCCTTGCGCCGCGAGGAATGAGGCCGGCGCGGGAGAACCTCCCGCCATGGCAGTCGCAGTCGCTCCCCGCCCGGCAGTCGAGGCACGCTTCGAGGGCCTCGTCCTCGACTTCCTCTCGTATCTGGAGTTGGAGCGCGGCCTTTCGCGCAACACCCTCAACGCCTACCGCACCGACCTGCTGCAGTACGGGGGGTACCTCGCCAAGCACGAGCTCGACGCGCTCGCGGTGCGCCCGGCCGACGTCGGCGACTTCCTCGCCGACCTGGCGACCGGCAACGGCCGCCCGGCCTGCTCGGCCGCGACCGTGCACCGCAAGACCGCCTGCCTGCGCTCCTTCTACAAGCACCTGCGCCGCGACGAGCTGATCGGCGACGACCCCACCGCCGCGCTGAGCGCGCCGCGCCGGGCGAAGAAGCTGCCGCAGGTGCTCAACTACGCCGAGGTGCAGAAGCTGCTCGCAGCCCCCCGCGGCAGCGAGCCGACGGCGCTGCGCGACCGGGCGCTGCTCGAGGTGATGTACGCCTGCGGGCTGCGCGCCTCCGAGACGATCGGGCTCGAGCTCTCCGACGTCGACCCCCACGAGGGGATATTGCGGGCCCGCGGCAAGGGGTCGAAGGAGCGGATCGTGCCGCTCGGGCGCAAGGCAATCGCGGCGATCTCCGCCTACCTGCGCGGCGGCCGGCCGAAGCTGGTCGGCGAGCGCCACGAGCCGCGCCTCTTCGTGAACTTCCGCGGCGGGCCGCTCAGCCGCCAGGGCCTCTACAAGATCGTCCAGCGCCACGCCCGCGAGGCGGGACTGAGCGGGCGGATGAGCCCGCACACCCTGCGTCACAGCTTCGCCACCCATCTCCTCGCCGGCGGCTGCGACCTGCGCGCCGTGCAGGAGATGCTCGGCCACGCCGACATCGCGACCACGCAGATGTACACGCACCTCTCCGGCGAGCGCCTCAAAGAGGTCTACTTCCAGGCGCACCCCAGGGCCGTCGAGGGCTGATAGAACCGGGCGCGATGCCCGAGCTGCCCGAGGTCGAGACCGTCTGCCGCCAGCTCGAGCCCGAGATCGAAGCGCGCCGGATCGAGCGGCTGGAGATCCACGACCCGCGCTGGTGCCGGCCGGCCCCGCCGGCCGAGCTGGAGGGAGCGCTCGCCGGCAGGACGATCGAGCGACTCGGGCGGCGGGGCAAGTACCTGCTGCTCGGGCTCGACGGTGCGCAGACGCTGGTCATGCACCTGCGCATGACCGGCAACCTGGTGCTGGTCGAGGGCGAAGACAAGCTCGACCCCTCCGAGGGGATGCGGCTCTACGAGGGCGAGCGCTCGACGTCGGAGCGCCACCTGCGCGCCCGCTTCGTCCTCGACGACGGGCGCGAGGTCTGGTTCACTGACCCGCGCCGCTTCGGCGAGGCCTTCCTGATCGACGACGCGGGGCTGGCTGAGCGCTTCGCCAAGCTCGGCGTCGAGCCGCTCTCGGAGGAGTTCACGCCCGAGCTGCTGGGCGAGATCGCCACCGGCCGCACGGCCCCTCTCAAGTCCTTCCTGCTCGACCAGAAGGGGATCGCCGGCGTCGGCAACATCTACGCCGACGAGGCGCTCTTCCGCGCCCGCCTGCACCCGCTCTCGCCCGCCGGCTCGATGAAGCCCGAGCATCTCGAGGCGCTGCGCGACGGGGTCGTCGCCGCATTGGAGGCGGGGATCCACGGCGGTGGCGCCTCGATCGACGACTACCGCGACGGGCGCGGCGAGAAGGGCCGCATGCAGGACGAGTTCCTCGTCCACACCCGCGAGGGGCGGCCCTGTCCGCGCGGCGACGGCACGGTCGAGCGGATCGTCGTCTCCGGGCGGTCGACCTACTTCTGCCCGGCCTGCCAGGTGAGGTTGAGGCGGCGGCCCCGACGGCGTCGCCGTCCGGTACCTCGTTCATCGTAGGACGGCTATGGCTGGCAAGACGCTGAAGACCGAGGCGATCGTCCTGCGCAGCATCCGCTACGGCGAGGCCGACCGCATCCTCCACCTCTACACGGCACAGCGGGGCAGGGTGGGGGCGATCGCCAAGGGCGCCCGCCGGCCCAAGTCGCGCTTCGGCGGGCGCCTCGAGCCCTTCTTCCGACTCGACCTGCTGCTGCACGAAGGACGAGGCGAGCTGCTCACGGTCACCCAGGCGGCGACGGTGTCGGGCTATCCGCGCCTGCGCGTCTCGGGCGCGGCGCTCACCGCCGCCGCCCGCGCTTGCGACGCGGTCCTGCGCCTGCTCGACTCGGCCGAGCCCAACCCTCCCGGCTACAACCTGCTCTGCCGCTACCTCTCGCTGCTCGACGACGCCGGCGCGGCCGAGGCGGCCTCGCTGCCGACGGCGCTCTCCTTCCGCCTCAAGCTGGCGCTCGCCGCCGGCTTCTCGCCCGAGCTCGCCTCCTGCACCCGCTGCGGCGAGGCCGAGCACCTGGCCGGCTTCTCGGGCGCGGCCGGGGGAGTCGTCTGCGCCGGCTGCGAAGCGGGGTCCTTTCCGCTCTCGGAGGAGGCGCACCGCTTCATGGTCGCCGCGATCGCGGCGCCGCTGGCCGAGGCACCCGCGGCGGACGAGCGCGCCCTGCGCCAGGCGGAGCGGGCGATCGGCGAGACGCTCGAGCACCACGCGCATGTACAGCTGAGGGCCGCAGCTTAGGAGGAGACGGGGAGGGACTTGGCGGAGCAACAGCTTGGAGGCTCCGCCAAGTCCCTCCCCGTCTCCTTATGATCGACGGGTGTCTCTCACGGCCACCTTTGAGGACCGCGTCGTCGCCTGGGAGGAGGAGTTCCTTGCGCCACAGGCCACCAAGTCCTACCCAGCCAGGCGCCAGATCGAAGAGGCCGACAGCCCGCTGCGCACGCCGTTTCAGCGCGACCGCGACCGGATCGTCCACTCGAAGGCCTTCCGCCGCCTCAAGCACAAGACGCAGGTCTTCATCGCGCCCGAAGGGGATCACTACCGCACCCGCCTCACCCACACGCTCGAGGCCTGCGGGATCGCCCGCACGGTGGCCCGGGCGCTCGGCCTCAACGAGGACCTAACCGAGGCGATCGGGCTCGGCCACGACCTCGGCCACCCGCCCTTCGGCCACACCGGCGAGGACGCCCTCGACGCGGCGCTGCGCGAGCGCTGCGGCAGCGGCTTCAGGCACAACGTGCACTCGCTGCGGGTAGTCGAGGTGCTCGAGCGCGACGGCCGCGGCCTCAACCTCACCGAACAGGTGCGCGACGGCATCCTCAACCACACCGGCTCGGATCGGCCGGCGACGCTGGAGGGGCGGATCGTCAAGCTGGTCGACCGCGTCGCCTACATCAACCACGACATCGACGATGCCCTGCGGGCGGGGATCCTGCGCCCGGACGACCTGCCTACCGCCGAGATCGAGCTGCTCGGGCCGACCGGATCGACGCGGATCGACGCGCTGGTGCGCGACATCGTCGAGCACTCGGCCGCCGCGGGCGACATCGTCCAGGGCGAGGAGGTCGGCGTGGCGATGCTGCGCCTGCGCAAGTTCATGTTCGAGCGCGTCTATCTGGGCGAGGCCGCGCGGCGCGAGCACGAACGGGCGACGCGGGCGATCCGCGGCCTCTTCGACCACTACATGGCCCACCCCGAGGAGGTGCCTTTGGCAGAGGCGGGGGAGAGCGAGTGCCAGCGGGTCGCCGACTATCTCGCCGGGATGACCGACCGCTTCTGCATCGCCCGCTACAGCGAGCTGACGATCCCCGAGGCGGCGCGGTTCTGATGGCCCTGATCTCGGAGGAGAGCCTCGAGCGGGTCAAGCAGGCGGCCGACATCGTCGAGGTCGTCTCCGCCCACACCGACCTGCGCCGCCAGGGCGCGCGCTGGGTCGGCCTCTGTCCCTTCCACGAGGAGCGCACGCCATCGTTCTCGGTCGACGCCCAGGAGAAGCTCTACCACTGCTTCGGCTGCGGGGTGGGCGGCGACACGATCAAGTTCGTCGAGGAGAAGGAGGGGCTCGGCTTCGCCGAGGCGGTCGAGTTGCTCGCCGAGCGCTACGGGGTGGAGCTACAGCGGGAGAAGGAGGACCCGCGGGCGGAGGCCCGGCGTCAGCAGCGCCGCCGCCTGGGCGAGCTGCTCGACCGCACCGGGAGCTTCTACGCCAGCTATCTCTGGGACTCCGAGGAGGCGGCCAAGGCGCGCGCCTACCTGGGCGAGCGGGGGCTGGGGGAGGAGACGCTGCGGGCCTTCGGCGTCGGCTACGCGCCAAGCGCCTGGGACACGGTGCTGCTGCGCGGTCAGCGGGCGGGGTTCAAGGTCGAGGAGCTGCGCGCGGTGGGGCTTGCACAGCGGGGGCGGAGCGGCGGCGAGTACGACCGCTTCCGCGAGCGGATCATGTTCCCGATCCGCGACCGGCGCGGCCGCACGCTCGGCTTTGGTGGGCGGGCGATGCGCTCCGACCAGGGGGCGAAGTACGTCAACACGGCGGAGACCGACTTCTTCCACAAGAGCCAGATGCTCTACGGCATCGACCTGGGGAAGGAGGCGATCGCGAAGAGCGGCCGGGCGGTGGTAGTCGAGGGCTACACCGACGTGCTGGCACTGCACCAGGCGGGGATCGCCGAGGCGGTCGGGGTGATGGGCACGGCGATCACCGAGGAGCAGGTGGCGGCGCTCTCGGGGATGGTCGACGAGGTGGTGCTGGCGCTCGACGCCGACTCCGCCGGGCAGGAGGCGATGCTGCGCGCCCAGCGAGTGGCAGCCGGTCGCAAGATGAGGCTGCTGGTGGCGGCGATGCCGGCGGGCGAGGACCCGGCCGAGATGATCGCGGCCGAGGGGGGAGCGGAGCGTTTCCGGGCGCTGGTCGACGGCGCGGTCGACCTGCCCGCCTTCCAGGTGGGGCTGGTGCTGGACCGCACCGACGTGGGCTCCCCGGCCGAGCGCGACCGCGCGCTGGCGGAGGTGGCGCCGATCCTCTCGGGCATGGGGGAGGGCCAGGTGGCGAGCCGCGAAGAGCTCGAACGGCGCGTGGTCGAGCGGCTCGACCTCGACCCGGCGACGGTGCGGAGCCGCGTGGTGGCGGCGCAGCCGACCAGCGGCGGGGCCGGGGCGGCGGCGTCCAGCGCCGAACCGCGCGGACGGGCCTCGGCGTCCTCGGCACCGCCG
>JBKPOW010000053.1:0-3895 GCA_046733275.1 Actinomycetota bacterium | reverse complement strand
GGATGGCCCCGCCCGAGCAACAGCCGCGGAGGCTCGGTCGGGGCCATCCCGGCCTCCCCATCACGGCAGCCTCCTAAGATCCGAGTGTGATCCAGCCCGTCGTCGAGCTCGACGTCCAGTACCGCCAGCTGCGCGAGGAGTGCGGATTGCTCGATCGCAGCGCGCGCGGCAAGCTGGTCCTCAGCGGCGGCGAGGCAGCGGAGTATTTACAGGGCCAGCTGACCAACGACGTCGAGGCGCTCGAGCCCGGCGAGGGCCAGTACGCGGCGCTGCTCGACCGCAAGGGCCACATGCAGGCCGACATGCGGGTCCTGCGCACGTCATCCGAGGAGATCTGGATCGACACGGAGCCCGAGGCGCTGGCCGCGGCGCGGCGCCACCTGGAGACCTACAAGATCGGCCGCGAAGTGACGATCGCCGACGTCACCGAGGAGCGGGCGATCCTCTCGCTGATCGGTCCCCGCAGCGTCGAGATCGCCGGCACCGCGGCGCTGCCGGAGCACGCCTGCGAAGCGACCGCGGTTGGCGGCGTGGATTGCCTGGCGGTGGGGACCGCCGCCGGCATCGACCTGATCGCCGGGTCGCCGGATTCTCAGTCCGGCGACCTCGCCGAGCAGGTCCGGCGCCTGCGCGAGGCGCTGCTCGCCGCCGGCGCCGCCGAGGTGGACACGGAGGCGGCCGAGGTCGCGCGGATCGAGGCGGGCATTCCCCGCTTTGGCGCCGAGATGAGCGCCGAGACGATGCCGGCCGAGGCGGGCATCGTCGAGCGCGCGGTCAGCTTCACCAAGGGCTGCTACATCGGCCAGGAGCCGGTCGCCCGGCTCCACTACAAGGGCCGGCCCAACCGGCACCTGCGGGGGCTGGAGCTGAGCGCCCCCGCCCCGGCGGGGGAGGCGCTGCGCCTGGGCGAGAAGGAGGTCGGCCGGATTGGCAGCGCCGCCGTCTCCCCCGCCCGCGGCCCGATCGGCCTGGCGATCGTCCGCCGTGAGGCCGAGCCGGGAGCCGAGCTGACCGTAGGTGAAGATGGCGTTACGGCTCGCGTGACCGACCTGCCCTTCGGCTAGATTCCGCCGCATGGGGAGGAAATGGTCGATCCCGCTCGTGCTGGCGGTGGTGCTCGCCGGTTGCGGGGCCGAGGAGCACGCCAACGAGCCGCGCCTGCAGCCATCGACGCGGGTAAGCGTCGCGATCAGCGAGGAGGCGATCACGGTGCAACCGCGGCGCATCGCCATTGGCCCTGAACAAACCCAGCAGATCCCGCAGAACGCGCACGCCGAGCAGCCCGAGGTGTCCTCGAAGGAGCCGCTAAACGTCGTCCTCGTCGCCGCCAACCTGACCGACGTCGACTCCCGCCTCGAGCTACGCGGTGCCGGCAGGGACCTCAGTTCCCAACCGCTCTACGCCAACTCGAACGGCAGCATGCAGGCGATCCTTCCGACGGGCGTCTACCGAGTCCGCGCCGCCGACATCCCTGGCGCGGGCACCGCGAAGCTCGTCGTCGGCCCCTACCGCAGCTCCTCGGAGAACGACGTCCTCCTGCCCTGACGACGCAGCGACCTGTCTGTCAGCTAGAATACCTCCCGTGGAGGATCGAAGCAGACAGGCGTGCTGCGTGCGGTTGACAACCGCAGCGTCCCACTTGACCGGTGGGATCCGGTTCGAGTCCGGTGCCCTCCACAGATGCTCGAAGCCGGTGCGCGGTCGAATGCTGGTGCGGTCCGTCGTGCTAACCTCGCGATGGTTGTCAGCCGCACGCGGGGTGGTTCCCGCCTTTGCAGCACCGACCCGCTCCGGCGGGTCGTCTGCTTCTTAAGCCCAGCATTTTCCGAAGCCGAAGAGGTGGTGCGGCGTCTGGTCGGCTCGTCAAGATCGGTGGGTGACCGTCGCGCTGGCAATAGCCGTCGTCCTGCTCGCCGCAGGGCTCGTGTATGCCGTGCTCATTCGAGCGCGGGAGACGGAGTCCGATCGGCCGGACCTCGATCTGACGATCAAAGAGGCGACCACCCGGGCGATCGCCGAGGCGATCCCGGGCTTCCTGCAGGCCAACGACGAGGCGCGCAAGGTCGACGCCAAGGCCGCGGAGGCGGCGCTCGACAAGCGCCAGGCGGAGATCAAGGCGCTCGCCGAGCGGATCGCGAGGGGTCAGGAGAAGATCGAGAAAGAGGTGCAGCGACGCGGCGAGACCGACCTCCAGACCCGCACCCTGCTCGAGCAGATGGGCCAGACAGTGGGGAGCCTCAACTCTGAGACCGCCGGTCTGAAGAAGGCGTTGCGCCAGCCGCAGACCCGCGGGCAGTGGGGCGAGCTACAGCTGCGGCGCTGCGTCGAGATCGCCGGCATGACCGAGCACGTCGACTTCGAGCTGCAGGAGACGATCAACACCGACGCGGGGAGGCTGCGGCCAGACGCCCGCTTCCTGCTGCCCGAGGGACGCGCCTTCGTCGCCGACTCGAAGGTCCCACTCGACGCCTTCCTCGACGCCCAGGAGGCTGAGGTCGAAGCCGAGCGCCTCGTCCAGCTCGATCGCCACGCGCGCCAGGCCCGCGAGCACATCCGCGCGCTCAGCTCCAAGGACTACCAGGGCCAGTTCAAGGCCGGCGAGATGCCCGACCTGGTGATCTGCTTCATCCCCAACGAGCCCGCCATGCACGCCGCCTTCGCCGCCGACCCGACGCTCTTCGACTACGCCCTGGAGCGCAACGTGCTCGTCGTCAGCCCGACTTCGCTGATCGGCCTGCTGCGCACGATGGAGCTCGGCTGGCGCCAGGAGCGGATGGTCGCCGAGGCGGCTGAGATCGCCGAGGCGGCGACGACGCTGCACAGCCGCTTCTCCAAGTTCCTCACCGACTTCGACAAGGTCGGCAGGGGCCTCACCTCTGCCGCGGGCGCATACGACTCCGCCGTCGGCTCGATGGAGCGCAGGTTGCTCCCTCAACTGCGCAAGGTCGAGGGCCTCGGCATCGCGCCGGGCAAGGAGATCCAGCCCCCCGAACCGACCGAGATCACGGTCCGGGCGATCACGGCGCCGGAGCTGGACGAGAGCGAGACGGCCGCACTCGACTAGGGGTGGGCGAGTCCGTCTAGGATTCGCCGCCCGCCCCTAAACGACCTTACGGAGGACCGGTTTTGGCCGTCGACACCAGTGCAGTCGCGAAGTTGGACGTGGAGCCCGGCACGCTGCCGGAGACGATGGCGGCCTGGGTGATCCGCCAGGAGCGCGAGGGAGAACCGACCGAGGCCTTCCAGCTGGAGCAGATCGAGGTGCCCGAGCCGGGCGCCTTCGAGGTCGTCGTCCGCGTGATGGCCGCCGGGGTCAACTTCAACAACGTCTGGGCGGCGCTGGGCAAGCCGGTCTCGGTCTTCGGCTACGGCGATCACCCCGAGTACGGCCACCACATCGGCGGCTCCGACGCCTCCGGCATCGTCTGGAAGGTGGGCGAGGGCGTCACCCGCTGGAAGCCCGGCGACGAGGTCGTGATCCACTGCAACCAGGCCTCCTATGAGGACGTCGAGGTGCACGGGCTCGACCCGCTCGCCGCGCCGAGCCAGCGGATCTGGGGCTACGAGACGACCTGGGGCTCCTTCGCCCAGTTCACCAAGGTGCAAGCGCAGCAGCTCCTCCCCCGCCCCCAGAACCTCTCCTGGGTCGATTCCTCCTCCTACGGGCTCACCTACTTCACCGCCTACCGGATGCTGATCGACCAGTGCAAGCTGCAGCCCGGCCACAACGTGCTCATCTGGGGCGCCGCCGGCGGGCTCGGCGTCTTCGCCGTGCAGCTCTGCAAGGCCGCCGGCGCCAATGCTGTCGGCGTCGTCTCCTCCGACGAGAAGGGCGAGCTGGTCAAGCAGCTCGGCGCCGTCGACTACATCAACCGGGCCGAGTTCGGCGAGATGA
>JBKPOW010000052.1:0-65451 GCA_046733275.1 Actinomycetota bacterium | reverse complement strand
CGCCAGCAGGCCGCCGAGGCGCTGCTCGCGCGCCGCCGCCTCGGCCGCTTCGGCTTCGGTCGTCGCCAGGCGTTCTTGGGTCGCGCGGATCTCCGCCCCCAGGGCGGCGGCTTCGTTGCGGGCGCCGCCGACCCTGTCGCGCAGCTCGCCGACGCTCGCCGCGTGGGCCGTGGAGACGGCAAGCAGGATTACGGCAAGGAACGAAACCGCCGGCTTCCAGCGCATGCGAGCACCTCGCTCCGCTCAGCCTTCGGGGACGTTCCGGTTGGCCCAGTAGACGGCGATGCCGACGGCGACCGCCGCCAGCCCCGCACCGACGCGAAGCTGGCGCTTGTAGCGCTGGCGCACGAAGAGGACGCTGTACTTGACGACGGCCTTGCCGATCGCGCGGTAGATCATCGTCCCTCCTCTTCCCCGCGGCGGCGGATCCTATGCGCCATCCGCGACTGCAGCGACCAGAGCTCAATGAAGCCGGGCGAGGCTGCCTGCGAGAAGAGGCCGCCCGACTCGGCGAAAGAGGCCAGCTCGGCGTCGTAGACGGCGTTGGGCGAGGAGCGGGTGACGACTCGCACGCTCCCTTTGTACAGGCGCAAACCGATCGTCCCGCTCACCTGGGCGTTGACTGCATCCATGTATGCATCGAGGTCGGCGCGCAGCGGCTCCCACCACAGGCCTGCGTAGACGAGGTAGCCCCACTTCTGATCCAACCCCGGCTTGAACTGGTTCTGGTGGATCGTGCCGACCAGCTTCTCCAGCTCCTGGTGGGCGGTGAGGACGATCGCCGCCGCCGGCACCTCGTAGATGTCGCGCACCTTGAGCCCGACGATGCGGTCCTCGATGTGGTCGACGATGCCGACGCCGTGGCGGCAGCCGATCTCCGCCGCCCTTTCGAGCAGCTCGACGATCTCGAGCGGCTCGCCGTTCAGCGCCACCGGTACCCCCGCCTCGAACTCGACCGTGACCGTCTCCGCCTCGTCCGGGGCCTCCTCCGGTCGCGTGACCAGCTGGAAGACGTCGTCCTCGGGGGCGTGGCCCAGGTCCTCGATCCAGAGCCCCTCGGAGGAGCGACCCCAGAGGTTGTCGTCGATCGAGTACGGCGCCTCCTCGGTGCCCCCTTTGATCGGGATCTCCTTCTCGCGCGCGTAAGCGATCTCCTCCTCGCGCCCCATCTGCCAGGTGCGCACAGGCGCGATCGTCTTCAGCTCCGGGGCCAGCGTCGCCACCGTCGCCTCGATCCGCACCTGGTCGTTGCCCTTGCCGGTACAGCCGTGGGCAATCGTGTCGCAGCCGCTGCGCCGCGCGTACTCGACCGCGAGCTCGGCGATCAATGGCCGCCCGAGCGCGGTGAAGAGCGGGTAGCCGCCGCCGTAGAGGGCGTTGGCCTTGATCGCCGGGACGACGAAGTCGCGGGCGAAGCGCTCGCGGGCATCGACCACGTGGCACTCGATCGCGCCGATCCGCTTCGCCTTGTCTTCGATCGCGGCGTAATCCTCACCCGGCTGACCGAGGTTGACCGTGAGGCAGACGACTTCGGCCTCGTAGCGTTCCTGGATCCACTTCAGCATCACGCTGGTGTCGAGGCCGCCCGAGTAGAGCAGCAGCACGCGCCGCACCTCCGCGGGATCGGCCTCGTGGCCCGCCGTGCGGACCTGCTCGGGCGCCGGCTCGCTCATTCGGCCTGGACGCCGCCGCTGGTGTTTTCTTCTGCTTCCGGAGTGGTGGTCGGCGGCGCGGTCGTCGTTTCGACGGTGGTTTCTTCCTCGGTCGTCGTGGGCTCGGTGGTGGTCGTCTCGGTCGTCGTCGGCTCCGTCGTCGTCTCGCCGGTGGTCGGTTCGGTCGTGACCGTCGCCGGTGCCGTGGTGGTGTCGCCGTCGTCGTCGGAGGCGATCACGGCGATCGCCACGACAAGGCCGACGATCACCGCGATCAGGCCGGCGACCAGCAGTCGCATGTTGCCGTGCGGGCGCTGGCCGGGATCGCCCGGCTGCCCCATGATCCGGGTCGGGTCGTCGTGCACTCGCTTCAGTCCTCAGGACCCAGGATCGCGTCGAGGATCTCGCCGGTGTCCTCGAGGTCGAAGCCTTGCCGCAGGCGCGCTTCGATCTCGCTGCGGTCGGCGCCAGAGACGGCCATCTGGGTGGCCAGCAGGCGCGCGCCGGCCGAGCCGGAGCGACGCGGGGCGAACGGCTCGCCGTCCTCGCCGTCCTCGCCGTCGTCGGAGATCGCCGCGACCGGCTTCAGGTGGTTGCCGCGGCGCTCCTCCGCGGCCGGCGGGTCGAGCTCGTCGGCCAGCTCGCGCAGGCGCTCGGCGACCATCCGGTCGGCGCGCTCGCGCGCTTCCTCCAGGTGCTGCTGGGCCTGCCGCTCGGCGTCGTCGATCACGCTCGCCGCGGCGCGCTCCGCCGCGTCGACGATCGTCGCCAGGCGCTGTGCCGCATCGGCGGCCGACGAGGGCGGTCGCCCTCCCGACTGGGACTTCTCTGCGCTCATGCAGGTGCGTAGCTTAGGAGCGATTCCCCGATCAGCGCAATGGCGCGCTCGATCTGGGCCGAATCGACCGTCAACGGCGGCAGCAGGCGGAGGGTGCCCGGCTCTGGGACGTTGACGATCAGGCCGCGCCTCAGCAGGTCGGCGCCGACCGCGTCGGCGTCGATGCCCTGGGCCAGTCCCACCCCCAGCATCAGGCCACGGCCGCGCACCTCGACCACCCCCTCGCCGGCGAGGAGCTGCTCGCGCAAGGCCGCCCCGAGCTCGCGCACCCGCCGCAGGAGGGCGGCGTCGTCGACCAGGTCGAGCACGGCGAGGGCGGCGGCGGAGACGACGGCCCCGCCGGCGAAGGTCGAGGCGTGGTCGCCGGGCTCGAGCACCTCTCCCAGCCCCTCCGAGGCGACGCAGGCGCCGACCGGGAGGCCGCCGCCGAGCGCCTTGGCGCTAGTCAAGAGGTCGGGCCGGACCGGCGTCTGCTGGTAGGCCCAGAGCGAGCCGGTGCGTCCCATGCCCGTCTGGATCTCGTCGAAGATCAGCAGCGCGCCGACTTCGTCGCACGCCTCGCGCGCGGCGAGCAGCGTCTCCTCGCTCAGCGGGTAGACGCCCGACTCGCCCTGGATCGGCTCGATCAGCAGCGCCGCGGTCTCCTCGTGGACAGCCTCGCGCAGGGCGCCGGCGTCGTCGAAGGGGACCGCGCGGAAGCCGGGCAGCATCGGGCCCAGTGCCTCGTTCTCGGCCAGCTTCGGCGTCGCCGAGAGGGCGCCGTAGGTGCGGCCGTGGAAGTCGCGCTCGAAGCTGACGATCTCGGGGCTGCTCACCCCGCGCCGGTGGGCGTGCTTGCGGGCGACCTTGATCGCGCACTCGTTGGCCTCCGTCCCGGAGTTGGCGAGGAAGACCCTCCCTCCCAGGCTCGACCGGGAGAGCCGCTCGGCGAGCCGCACCATCGGCTCGGTGTAGAAGAGGTTGGAGACGTGCATCAGGCGGCCGGCCTGCTCGCGCACCGCCTCGACCATGGCCGGGTGGCAGTGGCCGACCGAGCAGACCGAGATGCCGGCGAGGAAGTCGAGGTACTCCTTGCCCTCGGCGTCCCAGAGCAGCGTTCCCTCGCCGCGGACGAACTCGACCGGCGCGCGGCGGTAGGTCTGCATCAGGTACCGGTTCTCTAGTTCTTTGAGCTCTGAGAAATTCATGAATTTCGCCCTGCCCTCACGGAGTCACCATCGTGCCGATGCCGGCGTCGGTGAAAAGCTCGAGCAGGAGGCTATGGGGCACACGCCCGTCGATGATGTGAGCAGCCTCGGCGCCGCCGCGGAGAGCGTCGACGCAGGCCTGCAGCTTCGGCCGCATCCCGCCCCCGATCTCGGGCAGCGCCGCCTCCACCTCGGCCAACGTGGCTTTGCCGATCAGCGAGCCCTCGTCGGCGGGGTCGGCGAGCCAGCCCTCGACGTCGGTGAGGAAGATCGCCTTGTAGGCGTCGATTCCCGCCGCCACCTTGCCCGCGGCCTCGTCGGCGTTGACGTTGTAGGGCTGCCCGTCGTGGTCGGTGGCGGAGGATGCGATCACCGGGATGTAGTCGTCGGCGATGTGATTGATCAGCTCGACGTCGACGTGCTCGACCGTGCCGACGAAGCCGACCTGGTCTGTGTTGGCGACCGGCGCGACCTCGAAGAGGGAGCCGTCCTCGCCGGAGATGCCGACCGCGGGCTGCCCGTGCCGGTTGAGCAGGCGGACGATCTCCGAGTTGAGCTTGCCGCGCAGGACCATTTTCGCCACCTCGACCGTCTCCGCGTCGGAGACACGCAGGCCCTCGTGGAACTTGACCTCGATCCCGAGCCGCTCCATGTACTGCGAGATCTCGGGCCCGCCGCCGTGGACGATCACCGGATCGAGCCCGACGTACTTGAGCAGGACGACGTCGGTGGCGAAGTCCTCGCGCAGCGGCGCCTCGCGCATCGCCGCGCCGCCGTACTTGATCACCACCCGGCGGCCGTGGAACTCGGTGATGTACGGCAGCGCCTCCAGCAGGGTCTCGACGTTGCTCATCCGCTCGACTCAGGTGGTGTACTCGGCGTTGATCCGCACGTACTCGTAGCCCAGGTCGGAGAAGTAGACGTGGGCGCTTCCTTCACCTCTGTCCAGGCGAAGCGAGAGCTCCACCTCCGCTGAGTCGCTCGCGAACTCGCTCACATCTATGTGATCAAGTCCCAGCTCGGGCAACTCCTCGCCGGCCAATGCCATCCCTGCGGCCTGCGCGACGCGCCCCCAGCCGTTGGGGTCGCGGCCGAATAGGGCCGTCTTGACCAAAGGCGAGTTGGCGATAGCCCTGGCGATCACCTCAGCCTCTGCGTCGGTCGTGGCGTTCATCACCTGGATGCGCCCAACCCGCGTCGCCCCCTCGCCGTCAGCGACGATCAGCAGTGCCAACTGCAGCAGGACCGCGTCCAAGAGCCCAGTCGGCAGTGACCGGCCTGACTCGCCGCTTGCCTGCAACAGCACGAGGTCGTTGGTGCTCATCTGTCCATCGACGGTTATCCGCTCGAAGGACGAGCCCGCCGCTGGGCGTAACAATGTTTCGGGGTCGTCGTCGATCAGCGCATCCGTCTGGACGAAGCAGAGCATGGTCGCGAAGCCCGGTTGGATCATCCCGGCGCCCTTTGCCTGCGCGGAGAGAGTCACTCCATCGCAGCGCACGGTGCACTGCTTCGGGAACGCATCCGTGGTCATGATTGCCCGCCCGAACTCTTCCCCACCGTCGGCACGCACGACGTTCGATGCCCGTCGTATTCCGTCTAGGACCTTGTCCATCGGCAACGCCTCGCCGATCTTGCCGGTGGCGGCGATCGCAACGGCGGATGGGTCAAGGCCCAGCTCCTCGGCAGTCGCCTGCTGGATATCGACAGCGTCCCGCATTCCTTGCTCGCCGGTCGCCGCGTTGGCGTTGCCCGCCTTCACGGCGGCTGCGCGAATCCGCTTGAAGTCGCAGACCTCTCGACAAAGCCGAACGGGCGCCGCCGCGGCGGCATTCCGGGTCATCAGCAGGGCGGAGTCGCAGCGCGCCGACCGTGCGACGATCACGGCGGCGTCCGTGTTTCCACTCGGCTTGAGCCCGCAGGCGACCGCGCCGGCCTCGAAGCCGGGCGCGAGCGCCGCGGGATCGAGTTCCTCGACCCCGGCGGGCGGCTCGACCCAGCGCGATCCGAAGAAGGCCCTGGTGTCCGCGGGGGACGTCACAGCAGTCCCTCCGTCTCGTCGAAGCTCAGCATCAGGTTGAGGCACTGCACGGCCTGCCCCGACGCCCCCTTCCAGAGGTTGTCGAGGGCGGAGAAGGCCAGGACCCGGCCGCGCTCCTCGACCGTGACGTAGACGTGGCAATCGTTCGTATCGCGCACGTCACGTAGGCCGGGCGGCCGCTCGACCGCGTGGACGAAGGGCTCGCCGGCGTAGCGCTCGGCGTAGAGCGCCTGCACCTCCTGTTTGGAGATCGGCTCGCTCAGCTGGGCGTAGCAGCTGGTCAGCTCGCCCTGGTCGAGCGGCAGCAGGTGCGGGACGAAGGTGACCGGCGTCTCGCCGCCGAGTGCCGCCAGCTCCTGTTCGATCTCGGGCCGGTGGCGGTGGCCCTCGGTCTTGTAGGGGAAGGCGTTCTCGTCCATGTTGGCGTAGTGCATCGCGTCGCCGCCGCCGCGCCCGGCGCCGGAGACGCCCTGCTTGGCGTCGATCACGACGTCGGCCAGCAGGCCACGCTCGGCCAGTGGCGCCAGCGCCAGCACGCTCGCGGTCGGGTAGCAGCCGGGCACGGCGACCAGCTTCGCCTCGCGCAGCTCGTCCCGGTACATCTCGGTGAGGCCGTAGACGGCGCCGCCGAAGAGGTCGGAAGCGCCGTGCTCGCCGTACCAGCGCTCGTAGGTGTCCCGGTTGCGCAGGCGGAAGTCGGCCGAGAGGTCGGCGACGACGATGCCGCGCTCGCGCAGCGCGGCGACGGTCGGCGCCGAGGCGCCGTGCGGGTAGGCGACGATCGCCGCGTCGACGTCCTCCAACGCATCAAGGTCGAGCTCAGTCAGCTCGAGCGGGACCCGGTAGCGCGGGTAGAGCCGGTCGAGCCGCGTGCCGGCGTCGCTGCGCGAGGTAACCGCGACCAGCTCCATGCGCGGGTGGCGCCAGACGATCTGCGCGGCAAGGGCGCCGGTGAAGCCCGAGGCCCCGGCGACCACGACCCGCGCGGCGGAACCGGTCGCCAGCGGTTGCGAGCTCCGATCAGCCACGCAGCTCCCCTCCGATCTGCTTCAGCTCGGCCTCGATCGCGACGCGCAGCTCGGCGACCTCCTCGTCGGTGAGGGTGCGGTCGGCGGCGCGGAACTCGAGCCGCAGGGCGAGGCTCTTGCGCCCCTCCCCCAGTTGCTCTCCCTCGTAGAGGTCGAACACCTCGGCCGCCCGCAGCAGCTCGCCGCCGCCGGCGAGGACCGCGGCGCGCACCTGGGCCGCTGAGACGTCGTCGGGGACGACCGCGGCGATGTCCTGGCGCACGGACGGGAAGGTGGTCACGTCCTCGAAGAGCTCCTCGCCGGCGTCGGAGGCGCCGACCAGGGCCGCGAGGTCGATTTCGAAGGCGCTCGCCTCCGCCAGGTCCCAGACGCGGCAGACGAGCGGGTGGACCTCGCCGATCCAGCCGGCCTCGGCCTCGCCGGCGAGCACCCTCGCAGCGCGGCCGGGATGGAGGAAGGGCTCGCGCGCCGGAACGAACGAGAGACTCGCGCCGAGCCGTGCCGCGAGGCCTTCCAGCACGCCTTTGAGCGCGAAGAAGTCCCCCGCCTCGCCGCCCCCCCGCCAGCTCTTCGGCGCCGGGCCGGTGGCAATGCAGCCGAGCCGGTGCGGCTCGGCGAATGGCGCCGGCCGCTCGCCGACGAATTCCCCCACCTCGGGGGCGGGTAGATACACGCGCCCCGACTCGAAGAGGGCGACGCGCTCGGCGTCGCGCGCCAGGTTCCCCCGCGCGGCGCCCAAGAGCGAGCCGAGCAGGGTCGTGCGCATTACCGACTGGTCCTCGGAGAGTGCGTTGGATATCGCCACCCCGCTCGCCCGGGGGTCGTCGTCGTGAATCCGCAACCGTTCCGCCTCGCCTGGGTCGGTGAAGCTCCAGCCGACGATCTCGTCGAAGCCGAGGTCTCGCAGAGCGTCCTCGGCCCGCCGCCGCAGCCGCTGGTCGCGCCGCAAACCGCCAGCCTGGGCAGCCTCGGCGGGCAGGGTCGAGGGCAGATGCTCGTCGAGGCCGTGGACCCGCGCCACCTCCTCGATCAGGTCGATCTCACGAGTCACGTCGTAGTGGCGATCGGGCGGCACCTCGACGACGACGTCGCCGTCCTCAGGGAAGGCGCTGAAGCCGAGCCGCTCCAAATAGACGACCTCGTCGGTCTGCGCCATCCGCATGCCGAGCAGGTCCTCGACCCGCTTACCCCGCAGGCGGAGCCGCGAGAGCGTTGGCGGCTCGGCGGCAACGTCGATCGTCCCCGGCATGAGCTTTGCCCCGCAAAGCTCGACCATCAGCCGCGAGGCGATCCGCTGCGCCCGCATGCAGAGCTCCGGGTGGAGCTGCTTCTCGAAGCGCGACGAAGCCTCGGAGCGCAGGCCGAGCAGGCGCGAGGTGCGCAGGATGTTGGTCCCGTTCCAGTTCGCCACCTCGAGCAGGACGCGGGTCGTCGCGGCTGAGACCTCCGACGTCTGGCCGCCCATGATCCCGGCGATGCCGGAGGGGCCGTTGCTGTCGCAGACGAGGACCGTCTCGGCGTCGAAGGTCCGCTCGACCTCGTCAAGCGTGGTCATCTTCTCCCCCTCGGCCGCGGTGCGCACGGTCAGCGCCCCGCCCGGCACCTTGTCGAGGTCGAAGGCGTGCAGCGGCTGCGCGGTCAAAAGCATCACGTAGTTGGTGATGTCGACGACGTTGTTGATCGGGCGCTGGCCGGCGGCGCTGAGGCGTGCCTGCAGCCAGGCCGGCGACGGGCCGACCTCGACGTCGGTGAAGACGCGTGCGGTGAAGCGGGGGCAGAGCTCGGGCGCCTCCACAGTGACCGAGGCGAACTGGCTGACCTGACCAAGCCCTTCCGCAGGCGCGTCCTCCGCCCATGGCTCGGTCGCCAGCGGCGCGGCGCTGATCGCGTGCACCTCGCGGGCGACGCCGTAGACGCCGAAGCAATCGACCCGGTTGGGGGTCACCTCAAGCTCGAGCACCGGCTCGGCGATCGGCAGTACTTCGGCCAGCGCCGTTCCCGGCGCCACGCCGTCCTCCAAGACCATGATCCCGTCCGACTCCTCGGCGATCTCGAGCTCGGCGGCGGAGAGGATCATCCCTGAGGACCTGACCCCGCGCAGCTTCGCTTCGCCCAGCTTCTCGCCGTCCGGCATCGTCGCGCCGGGCAGCGCCACCGGCACCGTCTGGCCGGCGTCGACGTTGGGCGCGCCGCAGACGATCGTGCGCGGCTCGCCCTCGCCGACGTCGACCGCGCAGACGCTGAGCCGGTCGGCATTGGGGTGCTTCTCGCGCTCGACCACGCGGCCGACGACGAAGCCCTCGGCGGCCGGCGGCCCGGCGGTCCCGACCCGCTCGACCTCGGTGCCGGTCATCGCCAGCCGCTCCGCCAGCTCGCGCGCGCCCATCCCGGGATCGCAGTACTCGCGCAGCCATGAGTACGGCACCCTCATGAGAACTGCTCCAGCATGCGCACGTCGTTGTCGAAGAAGCGCCGCAGGTCGGGCACGCCGTGGCGCAGCATCGCGATCCGCTCGACCCCCATGCCGAAGGCGAAGCCCTGCACCCGCTCGGGGTCGTAGCCGTCCTCGGCGACGAAGCCGAGCACGTTGGGATCGACCATGCCGGCGCCGCCGATCTCGATCCAGCCCTGGCCCTTGCAGAGATTGCAGCGCTCCCCTTCGGCGAGCTCGCCGCTGCCCTCGCACTGGAAGCAGGAGACGTCGAACTCGACGCTGGGCTCGGTGAAGGGGAAGAAGTGGGGCCGCATGCGCGCCTCGCGGCCGGCGCCGAAGATCGCCTTCAGCATCTCTTCCAGGGTGCCCTGCAGGTCGGCCAGGGTGATCCCCTCGCCGATCGCCAGCCCCTCCACCTGGTGGAACATTGGGCTGTGGGTGGCGTCCGAGTCGCGCCGGTAGACCTTGCCGGGGACGATCACGAAGATCGGCGGCGGCTGCGCCTCCATCGCGCGGATCTGCACCGGCGAGGTGTGGGTGCGCAGCAGCACGTCCGGGTGGGACTGGATGTAGAAGGTGTCCTGCAGCATCCGCGCGGGATGGCCCGGCGGGTGGTTGAGCGCGGTGAAGTTGTAGTAGTCGTGCTCGATCTCCGGCCCGTCGACCACGCGGTAGCCGAGGCCGATCATCGTGTCTTCGATCTGCCGCGTCGTGCGGGTGATCAGGTGCAGGTGCCCGGGCGGGCGGACGGGGGCGCCCGGCAGGGTGACGTCGACCCGGTCGCTCGCCAGCCGCTCTTCCAGCTCAGCCGAGTCGAGCTCGGCGGAGCGCCGCTCGAGCAACTCCTCCAGGCTCTTCTGGGCGCGGTTGGCGCCGCCGCCGACCTTGCCCCGTTCCTCTTGTGGCAGATCGGCGATGCCGCGCAGGATCGAGGTCAGCTCGGCTTTGCGGCCGAGGTAGCGCACCCGCAGCTCCTCCAGCTCGGCGGTGCCGGCGGCGGCCTCGATCGCGGCGCTCGCCTCCGCCTCGATCGCCTCGATCCGCTCGAGCGTCATTTGGCCGCCTCCCGCATGGCGGGCGACGATAGCCGCTCGCAGGCGATTGCCGCCGCAGCGGCGACGTTGAGCGACTCGGCCCCACCGGGGCGCAAGGGGATCGTCGCCTCGATCTCGCATTCCGCCAGCACCTCGGCCGGGAGACCCTCGCGCTCGGCGCCGAGGCAGAGGGTCGCCGCACCGTTCAGCGCCTCGGGCGCCGCCCCGCCGTGGGCGACCAGCGCGGCCCGCGGCGCCGGCGTCGCCTCGACGCCGGCGCGCAGCAGCGGTTGACCGAAGATCGAGCCCATGCTCGCCCGCACCGCCTTCGGCCCGAAGGGGTCGGCGCAACCCGGGCCGAGCACGACGGTGCCGCCGAGCAGCCCGTGCGCGGTGCGGACGATCGCGCCGACGTTGCCGGGATCGGTGACGCTGTGCAGGTAGACGCAGGGCGGCCTCGCCTCGGCGACCCAGGCCTGCGGCCAGACGGCGATCGCTCGCGTCCCCGAGCCGAGCGCCGAAACGCCGTCTAGCAGCTCCGGCTCGACCTCCTCGCCGGCGAGGCCGCTGCCCGCGGCGACGAGGACGAAGCGCGGCTCGGCGCCGGCCGCCAGGCCGGCCTCGACCAGATCCTCGCCCTCGGTGGCGAACAGGCCCTCGCGCTCGCGCTGCCTGCGCTCGCGCAGCTTGCGCACCAGCTTCAGCTTCTCGTTGTGGGGGCTGGAAATCATTCGTGTTCGTTCGGTTCGGTCGTACCTTCTCCTGGAACTCCTCGACAACAAAAAGCGGGCCGTCTTCACGGCCCGCCCGGGAGAGTGGAGTGTCGGTTGCGGCTAGGCGGCCGCACCCTCCCGGGCTAGCTCCACGAATCGGCGGAAGGCCTCGCGGTCGGAGACCGCGATCTCGGCCAGCATCTTGCGGTTAACCTCGACGCCGGCCTCGTTGAGGCCGTGCATCAGCTGCGAGTAGCTCATGCCCTCGAGCCGTGCGGCGGCGTTGATCCTGGTGATCCAGAGGCGGCGGAACTCGCGCTTACGATTGCGCCGGTCCCTGTACGCGTACATCCCCGAGCGCTGCACCTGCTCTTTGGCGAAGCGGTAGGAGGAATGCTTGCGGCCGAAGTAGCCCTTCGCTTCCTTCAGCACCTTGCGCCGCTTCTTGCGGGCGTGGACTGAGCGCTTGACCCGGCTCACTTTCCGCCTCCGAGCAGGGTCCGCACGCGCTTCTGGTCGGGCTTGGCGATCTCCACCGGCCGCGCCATCTGCCGCTTGCGCTTCGGCGACTTTTTCTCGAGGATGTGGCTCGAGTAGGCGCGCCGCCCACGCAGCTTGCCCTTGGCGGTCTTGCGGAAGCGCTTCTTGGCGCCGGAATGGGTCTTCATCTTCGGCATCGGGAGGGGTATTGAAGCAGACCGGCGGCTGCGCTCGGCGGGTCGCGGCGGGCGCCGCAGGTACGCTGCCGCCCCGTGCGGATCGTCTACGTGATCGGGACGCGTCCCAACTTCGTCAAGACCGCGCCGGTGATCGCGGCGATGCGCGAGCGCCTGCCCGAGGGCCGCCACGCGATCGTCCACACCGGCCAGCACTACGACCGGGCGATGTCGGCGATCTTCCTCGAGGAGCTGAACGTTCCCGCCCCCGACCACATGCTCGAGGTCGGCTCGGGCAGCCACGCGCTGCAGACGGCGCGGACGATGGAGCGGCTCGAGCCGGTGCTGGCGGAAGAGAGGCCCGACCTGGTGATGGTGCCCGGCGACGTCAACTCGACCCTGGCGGCGGCGCTGACCGCGGTCAAGATGCAGATCCCGGTCGCCCACATCGAGTCGGGCCTGCGCAGCTTCGACCGCACGATGCCGGAGGAGGTCAACCGGATCGTCGCCGACGAGTTCGCCCGACACCTCTTCCTACACAGCGACGAGGCGATCGAGAACCTGCGCGCCGAGGGCATCGCCGAGGAGCGCATGCACTTCGTCGGCAACACGATGATCGACACCCTGGTCGCGCTCGAAAACCGCTTCCGGGACGCCGCGGCGGCGGCGAAGCTGGGCGTCGAGCCCGGCGGCTACCTGCTGGTCACCCTGCACCGTCCCGCCCTGGTCGACGGCGAGCTGCTGCCGGAGACGGTCCACCGCCTGGCCGAGCTGGCGCGCGAGATGCCGGTCGTCTTCCCCGTCCACCCGCGCACGCGCAAGATGATGGAGACGGTCGAGTCCGACCATCCTGGCCTGCTGCTCTGCGAGCCGCTCGGTTACGTCGCGTTCCTCTCGCTGCTCGCCGACGCGGGCGCGGTGCTGACCGACTCGGGCGGGATCCAGGAGGAGACGACCTACCTCGGCATCCCCTGCTTCACCCTGCGCGACAACACCGAGCGCCCGGTGACGATCCGCGCCGGCACCAACACCCTGCTAGGCCTCGACCCGGCGGCGATAGCCGAGATCCCCGCGGCGCTCGCGAATCGTCCTCCGGCGCCGGAGCCTCCCCCCCTCTGGGATGGAAAGGCCTCCAATCGAATCGCCGACATCCTCTGTGAGGGACTCCCCCGGTAAGGGCGGAACGTCTTGTACTTTTTTTGCGGCGGCGCCCGCGGACGACCGCCGACTGTCTTCAAAAAAAGTTAAGTGGAGGCCTTACCGGGGGAGTCCCCCTCCGGGCTCTCCTTCGTCGCATCTTTGGAGGGCGCCAGCATCATGCTCATGTTGCGCCCTTCCTGCAGCGGCTCGGACTCGATCGTGGCGAGGCCGTCGAGGTCCTCGAAGAGCCGTTTCAGCAGGTCGCGACCGCGCTCTGGATGCGCCTGCTCGCGACCGCGGAACATGATCGTGATCTTGACTTTGTTGCGCTGGCGCAGGAAGCGCTCGACGTGCCCCTTCTTCGTCTCGTAGTCGTGGTCGGCGATCTTCGGCCGCAGCTTGATCTCGCGTACGTTGACCTGCTGCTGGTGCTTGCGCGCTGCCTTCTGCTTCTGCTCCTGCTCGTACTTGTACTTCGAGTAGTCGAGCAGGCGGGTGACCGGGGGGCTCGAGTTGGGCGCCACCTCGACCAGGTCGAGGTCGGCTTCCTGGGCCCGTTTCATCGCCTCCGCCGTGTCGACGATGCCGAGCTGCTCGCCCTCGGCGCCGATCAGGCGCACCTTCGAGACGCGGATGCGCTCGTTGATGCGCGTCGTGTCGCGCTCCGGCGGACGGCGATCGAACCTGCGCGGGACAGGCACTAGCGAGAGGAGACGGGAAGCTTCAAGAGGACGAGGGATGCGGGGGCAGCCACGGGACGCTCAGCGGCGCGGTGCGTTTGGACTGGCTGCGATCAAGTGCCCGCAAGTATAGAGACAGACTTGCATTCCGGTCGCCGCCCGCTCAGCCGTCGCGCTCGGCACGGTGGACCAGCTCGGCGAACTCGGGCAGGCCCATTGAGCCCAGCTCGCCCTCGGCGTGGGAGCGAACCGCGACCTCGCCGCTCTCTTCCTCGCGATCGCCGACGACCAGCATGTACGGGTTGCGCGCCAGTTCTGCGTCGCGCACCTTCTTGCCGATCGACTCCGAGCGGCGGTCGACCTCGACCCTGACGTCGAGCTCGCGCAGCTTGGCGGCGACCACGTTGCCGTGATCGACATGGCGGTCGGAGATCGGCAGCACTGTCGCCTGCACCGGCGCCAGCCAGACCGGGAAGCGGCCGGCGTGGTGCTCGATCAGGATGCCGGCGAAGCGCTCCATCGAGCCGAGCAGGGCGCGGTGGATCATCACCGGTCGCTGCGGGTCGTCGTTCTGGTCGGTGTAGGTGAGGTCGAAGCGCTCCGGCATGAAGAAATCGACCTGGCAGGTGCCGCACTGCCAGGAGCGGCCGAGCGCGTCGGTGACGTGGAAGTCGATCTTCGGCCCGTAGAAGGCGCCGTCGCCTGGGTTGAGCGTGTACTCGCGCCCCTGGCTCTCGAGCGCGGCGCGCAGCGCGTCTTCGGCCTGCCCCCACTGCTCCTCGGTGCCGATCGACTTCTCCGGCCGGGTGGAGAGCTCGATGTGCACGTCGTCGAAGCCGAAGCGGGCGTAGAGCTCGTCGATCGCCTCGCAGACGCCGGTCACCTCGTCGACGATCTGCTCGGGGGTGCAGTAGATGTGGGCGTCGTCCTGGGTGAAGGCGCGGACGCGCAGGAGGCCGTGCAGGACGCCCTCGCGCTCGGCGCGGGAGACCTGGCCGAACTCGGCCATGCGCAGCGGCAGCTCGCGGTAGGAGTGGCGCTCGGAGGCGAAGACGAGGCAGGCCCCGGGGCAGTTCATCGGCCGGATCGCGTACTGGCGCTCCTTCGACTCGGTGAAGTACATGTTCTCCTGGTAGTTGTCCCAGTGGCCCGAGCGGTGCCAGAGGTCGACGTCCATCAGGTGGGGCGTCTTCAGCTCGACGTACTCGCGTTTGCGCAACTGCTTGTGCACCTCGGCCTCGATCAGGCGCAGCAGGGTGGTGCCGTGGGCGAGCCAGAAGGGCATCCCCGGGGCCTCCTTGCGCAGCATGAAGATGCCGAGCTGGGGCCCGAGGCGGCGGTGGTCGCGCGCCTTTGCCTCCTCGATCCGCTCCAGGTGCTGCTCGAGGTCCTTCGTCGAGAAGAAGGCCGTGCCGTAGATCCGGGTCAGCATCGCGCGGCTCTCGTCGCCGCGCCAGTAGGCACCGGCGAGCGAGTTGAGCTTGATCGCGGCGATGCGGCCGGTGGAGGGGCCGTGGGGGCCGCGGCAGAGGTCCTCGAAGGGGCCGTTGCGGTAGAGCGAGACGGTCTCGACCCCTTCGTCACGGACGAGGTCCTCGATCAGCTCGACCTTGTAGTCCTGGTTCTGGGCACGGAAGATCTCGATCGCCTCGGCGGGCGGCACGTCGCGCCGCTCGAAGGGCTCGTCGGCCTTGATGTGCTCGCGCATGGCGGCCTCGATCCTGTCGAGGTCCTCCTCCGTCACCCTGACGTCCGCGGGGAACTCGAAGTCGTAGTAGAAGCCCTGCTCGATCGGCGGGCCGATCGTCACCTTGGTCCCCGGGTAGAGCTCCATCACGGCCTCGGCCATGACGTGGGCGGCGTCGTGGCGGATCAGCTCGAGCGCCTCGGGGTCGCGGTCGGTGAGGATCGCGATCTCGGCGCCGTCGGGGAGCGGCGCGGCAAGGTCGCGCAGCTCGCCGTCGACGCGGATCGCCAGCGCGGCCTTGGCCAGGCCGGGTCCGATCGCCGCGGCGGCGTCGGCGCCGCTGGCGCCGTCGGGCAGCTCGAGCGGCTTGCCGTCGGGCAGCGTGGCGGTGATCTTGGTCGTCGCCTCCATCCCGGGCAATGCTACGGCCCTTGCCTGGCCTGACGCACGGCGATCAGCGGGCAGGGGCTGGGCCCGCCGACCACGCCGCGCCGCTCCCAGACGACGTAGGGGCCGGCGAGGCGCAGCCGCTCGAGCCGGCTGAAGGGCGCGCGCCGCGGTGAGCCAGTGGTGACGAAGAAGCGGACGCCGGCCGGCGGTTTCCCCCCCGCCGAGCTCTCCGCTTCGATGCAGACGCGGCCGCCGCGCAGCTCCCAGGCGATGTAGCGGGCGCCTTGTTCCTCTTCGAGCAGCTGGTCGGGGGCGAGGACCAGGGTCGAGCCGCCGGCGAGCAACGGGCGCAGGCCGGTGAGCGCGGGCGAGTAGGAGCTCGGCCCAACCGGCGCGTTGGCAAAGGCGAGGAGCGAACAGGCGCCGGCCGCGCCCAGGTAGACCACGGAAGAGGACCGGATCAGCGGCAGGAGGACGATCAGGGCAACCAGCGGTGCCGCGATCTCGAGCGCCTTGGCGGACGTATAGGCCGTGCCGCCAAGGCGCGAGGCGGCATAAAGGCCAGCGGCACCTACCAGGCCCGCGAAGATCGCTCGTTCACCACTGCGCCATGCGCGTCTGATGCCGAGGAGCAGCAGGACGCTTGCAAACGCCGCTCCCAGGTAGTAGATGAACGCGGGGATCGCGCCGTCGCCCGGTGCTAGACGGAAGTCGCCCGAGGGCCAGATGCCGAGCGCGGTGAAGGGCGAGATCTGGCCGAAGAGGTTGCCCAGGCCGGGGCCGTCGGGGTCGAACGTCTCGAACTGCTTGAAGTCGATCATCCGACCCAGCTCCGGCAGGGCGCCGACGAGGAAGACGACCAGAGCGAGGAGCAGTGGCCTGACCGGCAGCGAGCGCTCGAACGCGAGCCATATGAGCAGGATCGCGGCGAGCCAGATCAGCCCAGGGAAGCTGTAGACGTAGACCCCGCCGAGGGCGACGATGGCCGCCGGAACGAAGCGCAGCGGCAGATCGCGCCACGAGCGGCTGCTCTCGCGCAGGGCCAGGGCGAAGGCGAGGACGAAGAGGGCTTGCATCGTCTCCTTGAAGGCGCCCTGCGCGTAGTAGGAAGCAACCAGGTAGGCGAGACCGACGACGAGGGCGGCGGCGGTCCGAGGCCAAAACGGTTGCTCCCGGAACGCCGCCAACGCGGTCAGTGGCGCCAGGATCGCCACGGCGACCGTCAGTCCGCTGAAGCCCTGAACGATGCCGATGCCCAGCCCCTCGTTCAGGGCGACGACTACCGCGTGCGGGCCGAGTGGGTAGCCCTGGCTCAGCAACTGCGAGCCGTGGCCGTCCGCCAGCCGATCGGACGCCAGGAGGTGCTGCGACATGTCGGGGTTGAAGCCGGTGCCGAGGATGCCGAAGTGGCCTTCGACCGCGAAGGGCAGTGAGGCCGCAAGCAGGGCGACGAGCGCAACGGGGCCGCCCACTCGCAGCGCCTCTCCCCCGCCCTCGACCCGCCGGCGCAGGTAGATCGCCGCCGCGATCGCCAGCAGGGGGAGCAGCACCGCCGGAACCACGCCGTTCTCGCCGATCCGCACGGTGGCCCAGCAGATCGCACAGACCAACGCCAGCCCGACGGGGGGCGCGAGCCATGACCAGCGGCGCACCTCGCAGAGCGTGAGCGAGGCCTGTCCGAGAACGAGCGAGGCGACGCCAACGGCCAGCGCTGCGGCATAGGTCGCGATCACAGGACGGCGAGCCTAGATGAAGGGGCGCCGACTGAGACGCAGACGTCTGACCAGACGGCGCTCAGTCCGGCGGCGAGAACTGACCGCCGCCCAGCTCCGGCGGCAGCGCACGCGGCCCCTCGGGGTAGAGCTCGCGCAGCCGCGCCTCGCTCATCTCGAGGGTGTTGGCGGCTTCCGGCGGGGAACCGACGACCAGCCACAGAGCCTCCTCGTCGGTGTCGTTGAAGACCTGGCGCACGGAGTCTGGCTCGACCAGGAGCGCGTCGAGCGGCTTCAGCTCCAGCGACTCCTCGTCGACGCGGATCCGGCCGCGACCGCGAATAAGCACGTAGAGCTCCTCCTCACGGGGGTGATGGTGCTTGGTCGACGCCTGGCCCGGCCGCAGCCGCCATAAACGGGCCCCAAGGTTCTCGGCCTCGAGCTGCTTGGCGAGGTCGGTGTTGAGCACCCGCATCTGGTTCGACTCGCGCCAGAAGGCGTCGTCGGCGCGCAGCAGGCGGTAGGCCATCGTCGGCTCCTCGGAGAATGGGTGGAATGGGCACAGCTGGGCTCGAACCAGCGACCTCCGCCTTGTCGAGGCGGCGCTCTCCCAACTGAGCTATGCGCCCGAGGGAATCGGAATTTAGCAGCGGTGGGTCTAAGGCCTAAAGTCGCCGCTTGCAAGCGCCGATGCAAGGAGTGCAACTTTTCCACGTACGGCGTGTTTATCAATACAAGCCGCCGGCAGGGGCGGCGGCACAACTTCAAAGTTTGAGGACCGACGAGCCAGCGTCTGTTGATCTGGCGGCACGTCCTTCGGAAACAAGGGGCCCCATTCGGGGCCCTTTTCCGTTGTCCGGCGCGCTCTTTCCCCTTTATCCCGATCCGAACAGACTCGCGCCGGGAAATGGGCTCGCGTGCGGCGGTACCGCGTAAAAGCTCCCCGCCTCGAGCGCGATCAGCTCGATCGGCTCCGGCTCGCCGCGCGCCCGCTCGACGCGGCCGCCGAAGTTGACCCCGCCCAGCCAGTCGGCCAGCCCGAGGATCTGCCTGAGGTCATAGAGATCGCGCTGGAAGCTGACGAAGTTGAGGCCGAGCTCCGGGCCTCTGGGCCCGACACCGCTGAGGTACTCGTAGCCCTGGCGGAAGATGCGATGGCCCGCCGGGGTCGTCGGCGCGGCACGGTTCTGGTTGGCCCGATGGACGTGCGAGGCCTCGACGATCGGATCGCCGGTCTCGGGCGGGTCGCGGAAGGCTTCCTCCTCCGCCGCCCCAGGTCCGGGGTCCCCCGAACCGCGCGGGAAGGCCCGCGGCACGAGCCTCGCTCGCTCCTGATCGATACGGCGCAGGGCAAAGCCGCTGAGCTTGTCGCGGCCGACCAGCATCTCCTGCTCGGCGCGCGAGAGAGACTGCCACGCAGCCAGGTCCACCCGGCAGCGCAGGAAAGCAAGATAGGTCCCACCCCGGTTCCAGTCGGGGTCGCCGGTGCAACGGACGGCGCGCTCGCGCAGGTCCGGCCTGATGTTGCTGACGCCGTCGTGGAAGCCGATCCAGCTGCGGCCGTCGTCGCGGGCGAAGCCGGGGAAGGTCTCGACGATCCTCAGCGGCAGGCGCTCGTCGACGATCAGCTTCCAGGCCTCGACCGCGGCGCGGTTGACGGCATGAGCATCGCGTCCGGTCAGTTGCAAGCAGAGGTCACCCTCGCCCCGCCCGGCGGCGACCCCGGCAGCCCAGCGCATGGCCGCGAACGGTCCCTGCGGATGCTCCAGCGCGACCAGGTTGTCGGGCTTCTCAGCCCCGCTCAACCGCGGCTCGCGCTCGAAGAAGCTCGCTCCGTAGCCGAGCAACACGTCGAAGGTTTCCGGCTCGATCCGGGAACTGTCGTCGCCGGGCTTGGCTGCCTCGAGCTCGCGCACGACACCCGCCCTCAGGTCGGCGAGCATCGCCCACAACCGCCCTAGCGCCGCCGCCGCCTCGGCCGGGGGACACTCGTCCGCGAACTCGAGGGTGAGGAGAAGGAAGGCGTTGGGCAGGCTGCCCGTCTCGAGGTAGATGCCTGCCTGTAGCTGTGGCTCTGAGGCGGTCACCCTCACGCGCCCTCAGGTACGCCCCGAGCCTTCTCTTCCAGCCGAGACGCGTCCCGGCGCACGCCCTCGCAGGCCGCGTCACCGCCGCAGGCGGGAGTCTCGGGGGCCGGGCGTGGCGATACATCGACCGGCACCGACTCCCGATCGCCGACCCGCAGGTAGACGCCAAGCTGGACGAGCTCGGCGATCTGCGCTCCGTGTTCGATCGTCCTCCCGGTGCGCGCCGAGCGCAGCTGGGCGAGGGAGAAGCCGGCGTCGGCTGGGATATCCAGCGTGAGCCGCTGGTGCCGGGCGAGCCCGTCGGCGAGCTCTCCCTGCCGGCTCAGCTCGAGCCACTCGCGCGGCAGCGGCTCGTCGCCCGGGCAGAGCAGGTCAAACCCCTGGACGTCGAGGATGTAGACGCCAACGGGGTCGTCGAAGCGGATCGGGCGCCCTTCGGTGGCGAGCCTGGTCAGCCGCTCGACCACGACCGGATCCGAGTTGCGGCAGTCCTGCGCGCTGCCGGTGGGCATCCAGGCGATCGCCTCCGAGCCGGAGGGGAAGCGCACGCCTTCTCCCGTGGAATCGAGCACAAGTCGCGGTACCGCGGCCCCCGCGACGAGTCGAACGAGCGCGGCGAGGGTATTGTCGCCGCGTGCGAGGCAGGTGATGGCAGCGGTGCCGTCGTTGTAGGGGCCCCGCCGGGCGACACGCTCCCCCCGCCGGTCGATGCCCAGCATCGTCGCGTTGAATGCCGCCGCTCGCTCGTCCCCTGTGCTGGCCGCGCCGAACGGGTCGTGGTCGCCGAAGAGCGCCTCGGCCGGGACCTGGTGCCCGGCAAAGCCGGACACCAGGTCGAGCGCAGTTCGGGGCGCGTGCCGCGCCAGCAGCTCCCAGTAGTCGGAGAGCTCAGTGGTGAGCTCGAAGCGGACCGGGCCGCGATCGTCGCGCACGACCCGCCACTCGGCGTACTCCTCCTGCAGCATCGTTCGCCCCAGGTCGCCCCCCGATTCGGTCGTCGTGTCCATGAGGCGATCCGCCCGTTGCCTGCCGAGACAGGCGCGGATCCGGGCGGGCACGGCCGGCCAGTCCGGGACCCGCAGCTCAGTGGCGTTGCCCCTGCCGGCCGCTGTCAGCGCCAGGGGAGCCCCGGCCCGCGCGACCTTGTCGGCAACGCGGGCGTCCCACGCGCCGGCGTCCTCCCCCAGCTCGGTGAGTCCACCGGGCGCGGCCATGCCCCTAGGGCCGGGTTATCGCCACGGCAGGCGTGGCAGTCAGCCGCACGGCTTCGTGACTGGTTTCTGTTCAGCCTGGTGCACGAGTACCGAGATCGTCACGTCGACACGCTCGGCGAGCTGTGCGCCGGTGACGATCGGCCTGCCGTCAAGGAGGACGTCGCTGAGCGCGAGGGTCCCGGGCGGGGGTTCGAAACGGGCACGGACCACCCTCCCGTTCTCGCCTTTTTCGGGATGCCAGAAGTCGGCCGGATCGAGGTCCTCGTGTCCGGGCGGCAAACGCATCCCGTCGGTCCGGATGCCGGCCAGATAAAGACCAGGCGGGTTGGCAAGCGCTATCCGCGCGCCGCCGGCCGCAAGGCCGTTGATCGTCGCCGCGATCGAGGGATCGCTGAAGCGGTCGGCGTTGCCAAGGCCATTGCACTGCATCAACGCCTGAGGGTCCGTGATGATCCCCGCCGGGCCGGTCCGGACAACCGACGCTTCGGCGGCGAGCTGGACCGCGGCTGTGAGGTTGTTGTTTTGCTGTGCCAGATGGACGATCGTGCCTTTGGCGCCGTTGTTCCACTCATTCCGCCAGTTGTACTTGCCGTCGATGAAGAGCTCGCCCTCGCTCACCTGCTCGCCGAGGAGGCGCTCGTACTCAGCGCGGATGGCACCCGGATCGGCGGCGAGGTGCTGGTACCACTCGCCGACCTCCGAGGTGAAGGTGACGCTCCTGACCTCGTCCCCACTGCGTGCGACGCTCCACTCGCAGTACTCGTCCTGCCCGAAAACCCGCTTGCCGGGTGCGACTTCGCTTGGCTCGATCCTTGCCTGGTCGGCGACTCGCCAGCGCGCCTCCTGCGAGAGGCCGCTCGAGCGCAGCGTGCCCGAGAGCACCGACCACTTGACGGTGGACTCCGTCACGCCGAGGGGCCCCTTGAGCGGGTTGAAGAAGGGCGGTTCCCGTCCGTCCAGGCTCAATCCATCGAGCGATTCATTGCTCGCGTCCTCGATCAACCGCTCGACTGTCGCGGACCACTCCGCCGAGGGCGGCGCGACGTTTCCGGGCGGCTCGATCACGCCGAGTCCCTCTGCTCGACCGTGCCGTCGGGGTTCATCGCCAGGCCAACGATGTCCTCAGGCGGTATTGAGGTTTCCGCAAAGAGCAGCGACGTCTCGTTGATCGGCATCTCGCGAACACGATTGCGCCGCGCCTCGGCCAGCATGAAGATCTGCTTGAAGTCGTCCGCCGATCCCAGTCGAGCGGCAAGCGCGGCGTAGTAGCTTTCGAGGCGCTGGCTCGCCGCGTCACGCCAGCCGTCGTCTTTGAGGTTCCAGAGCTCGGCAAACTCAAGCTCGGCCGGTTCTGGGTTGGTACCGGTCGCGGCGGCAGCGATCGCATTGCCGAACGTCTCGGCGAATCCTCCCCACTCGGAGGCAGGCAGCGGGCCGGCCGGCAGGTGCCTGCGCAGCGACGCCCGCCGCTCGGAGAAGACCGGGTTGGGGAAGTCGACCATCAGCAGGCAGCCGACCAACCGTTCCGAGACCAGGCCGAGATCGCGCTCGCCGGCACCCCCGTCAGGTTTGACGAGCTGCCGGACGAACTCGGTGTCCTCGAACGCCCGCTCGGGGACGACGAAGAGAAAATGCGTGTCCCCGGGCCGCGAGAAACCCCCATCGTCGCTGCTGACGGTGACGTCGAACTCGCTCAAGATCGACCGATATACGTCGGCCGAGACCTCGAAGGGCTCTTTCGGGAATGGAAGGTCGAGCACGCCTGACAGGCCGTCGACGTCGACGAAGAACGACTTCGGCAGCCTCACCGCCTCGATGCCCGCCAGGGCCGGCTGGGTGTCCTCGCTGGAGACCAGGTTCACGGTGTGGCGGCGCGGTGCAGGCGAGCCGACGATGCGCTCCATCACCTGCGTCGGTTCCTCGATCGCCCCAGCGTCAAGCACCTGGCCGAGGCGGGTGCGATTCCACCGCGTTATGGCCAGCTTTGCCACCGAGTCCTCGAGCACGTAGGCGTTTTCCTTCGCGGTGAACCAACTGTGTTCCGCAATGTCGTCGGCGGCCGGGAAATCGAGCTTGTCGATGATCGCCTTGGACGAGTGCCAGTGCACCCAGGGGAGCTTGAACTCCTTGAAGAGCAGGTTTCCGGTCGGGTGACTCTCGAACGGCCCGCTCGAACGGGTCCCCTCCTCCCAGGCATGTCGCGAGTTGCCCGCCCAGGCCCAGCTGCCCACCGCGCCGGGAATGGTCCGGTAGAAGTTGAAGCCCCCGTTCTGGGGGTCCCAGGCCATCACCTCGATGCTGGTGCTGTTGGGCCGGAAGGTGCTGATCATCAGATCGGGCCCGTCGGGCCCACCTCGGCCGCGAGTGACGAGGAACCGGATATTGCGATTGAAGGTTGCGGAGCGATCCTTGGCGATTTGCGTCCCCTCGCCGACGACAAACGATCGCTGCGTGCTCAAAGAGAGCGGGTGATCGGTGCCGATCTTGAGATCGAGCTCGGCCAGCACGCCCTCGGCGGTGCTCGGGAAAACGCCCTGGCGAAAGAGGAGAGCGGCGAGAGGGTCGTTCAGCTCACTTTCGATCTCCGCCCGCTCCATAAGCTGCGGTGCCGTATCCAGCCCAACGAGGAAGCGACGCAGGCTGGCCGACTCCGCATCGGCATCGAAGAACGCGCCGCAGCCGACCACGCCGCCTTCGTCTATCGCCGCCTCCACGGGCGGGCACCCTACCATTTCGGAAAGGCTAGAGAGTTAATTAAAAACTAAGTGGATTCTCTTCCTGAGTTCAAAAAGTTCCATCAGCCCCCGCCGTCCAAAGGCGCCTACCGGAATCGAACCGGTGTAAACGGCTTTGCAGGCCGCTGCGTAGCCACTCCGCCAAGGCGCCGTGCCGAGCAAAGGGTAGCCGCTGGGAAGTGGCCTGCCGCTCAGGTCGGTCTGGCGTCCTTGGGGGCGTAGCGGTGGTGGATCATCAAGGCGTTGCCGTCGGGGTCGGCGAAGGCGAGCATGTTGCAGACGCCACTGTCGATCGTCTCGCCCCGGAACTCGACGCCGCGTTCCTCGAGCGCGGCTTTGGCGGCCTCGAAGTCGTCGACATGGAGCGCGATCGGCACCTTCATCGGCTGGAACTCGATACCGATCTTCGCGCAATCGATCAGTCCCAGGGTCACCGTTCCGGGCTCGAACTCGGCGCCCATCGCCTCCTGCCCGGGGCGCTGCCAGCGCTTCGAGGGCCGCATGCCGAGCACCTCGCGGTAGAACCGCTCCGATGCCTCCAGGTCGGTCACCGGGATAGAAACGAAGTCGACGCCGTGGACAACGGAAGTCGCAGTGGCCATTTCCTTCCTCCTCGATAGGTTTCCCCTCGATCGTACGCGGGTGCAGCGAACCTGCCCGCCCCGATCGTGATTCGCTACCGCCCAAAGGGGTAGGACGGGCCAATGCAGACAAAACGGCTGGTTCTCCTGTTTCTGACCTGTGCTGCCATCGGCGCGCTTGGGGTCGCCGGTTGCGGCGACGACGATGACGATGCCGGCGGCGCGGATACCGGAACGCCTCCGGCCGCCGAAACCGAAGAAGCGACGGGAAGCGAAGAACCGGCATCGGGTGAAGAAGCCGAAAAGGCGCCGAGCGGCAACGCGCAGCGCTCGGCGAAAGTCGAGATCGCCGACTTTGCCTACGACCCCGACCCGGTCACCGTCGAGGAAGGCGGCAAGGTGACGTGGATCAACCGCGACTCGGCCCCTCACACCGCGACCGCAGATGACGGCAGCTTCGACACCGGCATCCTCGACGAAGGGAAGCTGGGCTCGGAGAGCTTCAAGACCCCGGGCGAATACACCTACATCTGCTCGATCCACCCAGAAATGCAGGGCACCGTCGTGGTGATAGAGGCGAGCTAGCCCTCGCGGCGCGAAGTAAAGCGGCTGAAAGGGTGCCATAGGATTGCACCGTGCCTTCACGCTCAGGAACCTGAGGGAGGATCTGCGGCGCGCCCAATCTAGGTGGCATCCGCGTCATTTCGGGCACTAATGCCCAAAATGGAGGCGACAGGATGGTTGATTTCCTCCCGGAGGGCCAACCCGCCGAAGTGCAGGGGATTCGAAGCGAAGCGGCTGATGGTGTCCGGTTTCCACCACATAAGCGACACCTGTGTCAGGACATAGGAGACACCGAATCCCAGGTTCCCGTGCAAGGACGGGAGGTAGGGCACTCCGTCCTGCCAGCAGCGCCACAGAACCCTGATCCAGGCGCGCCCCAGGGTGCGGGTCGCGTGCGGATGGTCCTAGCCTCTGGCCCGGGCTCGCTCGTAGACGTCCTTGGCCCACGGATGCCAGTGGCGGGTGGAGTCGGCGAGGACTGTGACGGCTTTTCGCAGCCGCTTGTCGCAGGCGCGCCTGAAGGTCGCGACGCGCATCTTCCCCGACTCCAGCGCGACCGGGCTCATTCCTGCGTCGGCCGCCAGCGCGGCCTCGGTGGGGTAGCGGCCCCTGCGGTCACCGATCTCAGCGATCAGAGTCGCCGGGCAGATCGTCGTCTTGGCGCTGCGGAACAGGGGAGCGAAGACTTCGGCGTCCGGGTGGGCCATCAGGGCGGTTCTGATCTTTGCGTCGAGCGCGGCCACCAGCCCGCGCGCCACGGCCCGGCGAGCATCGCGCTCGGCGCCGGCTCTCTGTGCTTCCAGGGATTCTGCGGCGGCCTCGCTGCGCTCGGCCTCTCCATCTGAATCTCAGGAATTACGGGGGGAGGATCTCCAATGAGGGGAGCTCTCCTGTGGGACAAGGCGCGGTATCTGGTGGAGGCGCATCTGTTGAGGGCCGCCCAGTCAGCGAGCTGGCGGCGGCGCACGGAGTCCATCGCAGCTGGATCTACAAGCTCCTGGCCCGCTACAGGGCGGGCGGGTATGGCGCCCTGGAGCGCCGCTCCAGGGCGCCGCGCAGCTCGTCGAACGGGACCTCTGCCGAGCTCGCCGATGCGATCGTCGCCCTGCGCAGACAGCTGAGCAAGGAAGGCCACGACTGCGGAGCGGCGACGATCGCCTACCACCTGGCCGAGCGCAGCGCCCGCGCTCCTCGCTCCTTCGCTTTGAAGCCGAGCTGCCCAACGAGATGTGGCAGGCCGACGTCACCCACTGGCCCCCGCCACAGGAGGACGCGCGGAGATCCTCAACATGCTCGACGATCACTCGCCTGTTTTTGGCCTCACGGGCATTCCCCACCGTCAAGGCGGCCGACGTGGTGAGAAGCCTGCCTCCGCTGTGCCCGCGGCCGCCAACACGTCGGCGAGCTCAACGCCCGCGTAGACACGCTCGGCAACGATGGCGGTGAGGGACGCTTCAGTCTCGACTCGCAACGCGCTTCGCCGGACATGGAGACAACCTACCCAGACACGAGCGGCGAGACCCCCGGGGAATCGTCCGACGGCGTATGCCCAGCGATTCACTCAGGCGGAATCCGCCCGAGCTGGTCTTAGCGCCGTCCTAAGCCGCCAGTCTCAGTCCCGCACCTTGCAGCTGCGGGTCAAAGGCGTCGATACGGTCCGGTTTTCGGCGAAGGCGAATTCGGCTTTGGCGAAGGAGAAGATGGCGCCGGGAAAGCCATCGGGAGCGCTGCAAGCAGCGGAGAGGTAGCTATGGGTGCGGCCGTTCAGCTCGAAGGTGCGCTGCAGCTTCAAGCTGACAGCGGTGACGAAGCCCCATTTAACGCCCACTTTGGGCAGGTAGGCAACGAGGGTGGTGGCGTAGCGCCCATTTGAATGACGGACGACGAAGGGGAGCACAAAGGACGTGGCCACCGGCCTGGTGCCATAGATGTGGGCGAAGATGACCGGGTGCTGGAGCATTTCGCCGTTGAAGGCCAAGACCTTGCCCTCCGAGGGGAAGGGGGATTGTTCTGGCAACAGCACCTTGGCCGAGAAGTGCCCCATGCCGACGAAGGAGGAACGACAGGCCTCGAGCGCCTCGTGGTTGTTCGAGGGCTGAATGCGGTTGTAGCGGCATTTGGGCAGGCCCTTGTAGTCGATGTGGCCGTTTCTGTTGATCGCCAGGCGGATTGTTCGAAGCGGCGGAGGTTCGCTGTTGTCGGTGGTGGTGATGCGGCCACTGAAGGAGACCGCGACCGGCACCTCTTTGTTCCTCGGCAGGGCGTGGGGGGTGATCTTGCCTTCGAAGGCGACCCGCAGGTTGCCTTGCTGGCCCACCTCGGCGCCGGCAATCGCCACCACGGCGATCGCCAGCGCAGCGGCCAGGGAAAGAGCCCTAGCGCTTCTTCGCATGCTTGCTGCGTTTTGCGCGCGGGGAAATGCGCACTTCGCGGTTGTGGCCGTCGGCAGAAGCGATTGCTCTAAGCGCTTTTCCGTCTGTGCCGGCAAGGGCTTTCCTGCCGTTGCCGTTGAGGGTGACCGAGACCGCTTTGGTCTCATCGCCGTCGACCTGGAAAGCCGCCTGACCGATCTGGACCAAGGTCAAGCGAATTCCCTGTTTCACCCTGGCGCGCAGGGTCAGGGTGCCTTCGCAGATAGCAATCTTGGCGCCTCTGCACTCGAGCGGGACCGCCGCCTTTTTGCCTCTGAGCACCGCAGTGGCGGGCAATATCAACCTGCCCTTGGGGCGTGCTTGAGTGGTGAATGTCCGATCGGCACCTTGGGTAGCGCCGCCCGCGTTGCTTGAAATGAGGCGATAGTGGTACGTGGTCGAGGGTTTGAGCGATGCCAGGGAAACCGCCACCGCTTGCGCTCCTTGGCCGCCGGCACCGCCCGCGGGGCTGCTTTGACCATAGGACGGAGTCGTGCCGTATTCGAAGCGGTAGGAGGCCTGCACCCCCTGAGGATCGATCGAGCCTGCGACCTTTGCGGTGGTCGGGGTCAGGTCAGAGGCCGATCCGGTGCTCGTGCCCGGTGCCCTGGGCAGGGTCTTGAAGGAGCCGTCGGCCCCCCGGGAAGTCCCGCCTGGGTTCTCAGCCACCAGGCGGTAGTGATAGGTGGTGTTGGGGGCCAGGCCACTGACGGGGAGGGACTCCCCTACGGCTCCCTGGCCTTCTCCGGGGTCGGTGGGACAGGGGGCCTGACTGCCATAGGCGGTGGTGGTGCCGTATTCGAAATGGCAGGTGCTGGTCGCGCTGCCTTTGGGATCTACCGAGCCTGAGATCGTCGCTGCGGTTGCGCTGATCGCGGAGGCGGATCCAGTCGAGACGATCGGCTTCTCTACCAGGGTCGTGAATTCTTCATCTGTGCTTTCGCTCGTGCCCGCCGCGTTGGTGGCCACCACTCGGTAGTGGTAGGTGGTGTTTGGGGCCAGGCCACCAATGTCGGCGCTTACCCCGACCGGGTCGGTGCCAAAGCCCGGGTAGTCGGCGCACTCGGTGCTTTGGCCGTAGCTCGTGTCGAGGCCATATTCAAAGTGGCAGGCGATGACCGTGTCGCCCATTGGGTTGACCGTGGCGTTGAGGGTGGCAGTGTCCTGGGTGATGCCACTTGCCGGTAGAGGGCTCTCGGTTGGAGCGAGAACGGGGGCATACTCCCAGATACGGCTTTCCCCACTGAAGTTGATGTCATCGACATGGACGTGGCCGGTCTGCGGATCGACCGCGAGCTGGTCGGGCAACATGCCAAAGAATTCGCCGGCCAGTTCGCCCAGGTTGTCGAGCTCACCAAGACCGAAATCGGTGAACTTGACTCCATCGGAGTGGTATCCGGTGACGTGATAGCCACTGCCGTCGTCTCCACCGATGAAGACATCGCCGTTGGAGCGGTCCACCGCTACAGCTACCGAGGCGCCCGTGCTGAAGACCTCCGGCGGCACAGAGGTGTAATCGGTCGGATCGCCGGCCGATGCGACGAACTTGATCACGCGCGCTCCACCGGAATCTGCCACATACATGTTGCCGTCTGCGTCGAAGTCGACCGCCGCGGGTTTGCTGAATTCAGCCGGCGCGGGGCAGGCGCTGCAGTCAATCACCTGCTTCAGGGTGCCGGTGGGGCTGAACTCGCGCACGCCCGCGAGGGGATAGGTCGAGCCGATCACGGTCGTTTCGACTTTCAGCGAGCCGCCGGTCAAGAGCAAAGTGTCGGCGGTGAGCTCGGGTACGTCGATGCCAGCGAGCACGCCTTGGAAGGTGATGGTCCTGCCGCTGACTTCGACGTTGCCGGCGCCGATCGGCGAGAGCCCTTCCAGGGCAGTTTGAATTTCTTCCGCGCTGGCATCGAATGACATCGTGCCCGTGCTCTGCCCTTCGAAGCTGAGCGTGTAGGTGCCGCCGGTCGCGCTGATCGTCAGCGTCTGCTGCTCGTTGGTTATGGCGGCCGGGGCGGGCACGAAGACGTTGCCGGCGGCATCGGTGCCGATATCGCCGGGCGAGCCACCTACGCCGAAGGAGGCAGTCTGGTTGCCTGAGGCGTCCAACGCAATCATCCTGGTCGTTTTCGCGGTCAGCCCGAAGGACTTATGCTCCGGCGCCGCCGCTACCGACTTGAAGTCGATTGCGGGCCCGTAGGTGGTTTCGACCCGATCGGGACTGAAGCGGTGAAGGCCTTGGTGAACCCCCGCCACATAAAGATCACCAGTCGAGTGGTCGATGTCCATGCCGCTCGGGAAATAAGCATTCGTCGGCACCAGCAGGTCGGTCTTCTGGTAGAGCACTTCTGCGTCCGCACCGGGGACGGCGATCGCCGAGAGCAGCGCCGCGGCGGCTATCGCGGTGGCGAACCCTGCCTTGACGGTCTTCATCGGCCCGTCCTCCCGCTCTTGCGCTCTGCTCGCCTGGCCCCTCGCGCCTTTGCCCGCCGTGTCTCCTTGGCACAGCCGTTCCGCAGCTTGGGGAACTGATCGGCGGTCTTGCCGTTTTGCCCGTCGAGCAGGACTTTGACCCGGTTGGTTGACTTGCACGTATTGGTCGAGTTGACCAGGAGGCCCTTCCCTCCTCCCGGCATTGAAAGTACGAACCTGCTCACCGGCTGGTCTGGGACGAAGTCGAAGGTGGTGCGCAGGGAGCCCTTGACCGAATCGATGCGGCCGACGAGTTCAACGTCGAGGATGCCGTTCAGAGTCGCGACCACGTCGGGCAGCTGATGGCTTGATGAACGCATGTAAACGGGTCCTTCCAGGGTTTCGTCAAGCAGCGGGGTCCAGGCCCTGACGCGGCCGTAGACCGCTCCTTGCGGGCACTGGTCTGCTGCGTACTGCACCCTGGTGCAGACCGTCCTTATGTGGGACTGATCCAAGAAGACCGAGTGGGGCAGGGTGACCGCGGCTCTGGCGATGTTGGCTTCGCCGTCCTTTGCGGTAAGGGTCGCGGTGAAGGCGGGATGGTCGTTTCGCTTCGTACCCCCCTTGAGGCGGAAGCTGAGCTTCGGCTTGAAGCGAAGCGCCGCGCAGTTGGCGACCTGGAAGCGTTCATAGAGATCTGCCGCTGTGTCATCGGCGGTGGTATTGACCTCTCCTCCGGCCCCGGTTAGATGCGCGTGGATTTGCTTGACATCGCAGTTGGTCGGGTTCCGCATCATGTCCTTGCGATCGATCCGCACGCGAATGTCTCTGAGACGTACCGGGATGCCCTGAAAGATCTGCGGGAAGGGATCGGTGAGAACGCTTACCGCAGTGGTCTTGGGATCGAGGGAGATCGCGCTTCTGACCGCGATCACGCCGAGGTCATAGGGGCCGGCGAGGATCGGGGTTATGACGACCAATGACAGGGGCGCGCCTTTGTAGGGTCCGCCCAGGTAGACCTTGCCGGGGACGAAGGTGAGGGGAACCCCGACACCTGAGCCGACCTCGGTAGTGCCCACCTGGCTCGAGGCGGGACAGGATGGGAAGCTTGCCTCTTCGGTGCCCGTGCGAAGCGGGTTCGAGGCCGCCGCTATCGCCTCCTCGGAGCAGCGGGTTATCCCGGCCAGCTTCGAGGTCAGCCCGGCCGGCATCGAGACGCCGATCTGCGACAGCTCCTGATCGTCGTCCGAGCGCGTCATGCGGAAGACGAAGGGGCTATAAGAGGCGGCGTTGGGGTTGACCATCCCCGCCGACATCTGCGCCTTGAAGGGGCGCTCGGCGAGGTTGTTGAAGCAGGGCGAGCCGTCTGCCTTCTGGGTCACCGAGTAGTCGGTGTCGCTGGGGATCGGGTTGTCTGGTTCGGCCCAGGAGTAGAAGGTGGCCGAGATCGTCTTTTTGCCGCAGGTGGCCGGGTTGACGAGCGCCGCTCTGACTCCCGACTTGAAGGTCAGCTGCACGTCGGAGAGCGGGAACTGGGGCAGGTCGTCGAAGGTGGTCGTGATCTGCCCCGTTACCGGATCGAGCTGGACGCGGCCGGGAATCTTGATACGCAGGCCGCGCTCGGAGTCCTCGATCACGAAGTACATCGCCAAGAAGTCGTTGAAGGGGTTTTCCTTCTGCTTGGCGATGTAGATGAAGCCCTTCATCGGTTCATCGGGTGGCAGCACGGGGGTGTGCAGGGTCAAGGTCCCGTACTGGGAGGCATCCGGGCAGGTGACCGGGTCGTTGTTGCCGATGCCCATCTGGGCCGCGCTGCAGGCGGTGAGGCCCTGGGCCGCTGAGGCGGAGAGCGTCATCCCCTCGGGCATGCGCACGACCACTTTCTTGATCGGCGGGGTGTCGATCGCGTGCAGGTTGCCGCTTTGGTCATAGAGCTTGCCGGCCTGCTCTGGACCTCCGATCGTCTGGTCTCGCTGCGGGGTCTCCAAATGGATGTCGAGGCCGGTCGGCTGGCTCGCGTCCCTAGTCGTCGGCTGGATCGAGACTTCCGGTTCGAAGCGGATGCGTGGGTCATCGCAACCTTCCACGTTGACGCGCTCTTCGCCCTCGAGCAGCGGCGTGAACTCCCCTTTTGCCGCCCAGGAGTCTGCCCGCATCAGGAAGGGGCCGTTGTCCGTGCCGCAATCGGAGGGCATCGTCAGAAACGGCCTGACCGGCGCGTTGGTGAAGGCGGCGCCGTAGGGATCGCGGTCATGGATAGCCGCTCCGCCTGGGGTGAAGTTGACCGGTGGGACCGCCCTGTAGAGGTCATGCGCCGGGTCCCCCGGAACACCCCAGATCGTAACCCGCGCCCCGCGCACCGGCGCGCCCGTGCTGATATCGGGGGAAATCGACTTGATCGCATAGTCCCTCGTCGGGTCCAGTTGCGCGTAGATATGCCCGTAGACGAAGCCACCGGCGCGGAAGCCGAGGTCCACCGGCGTGCCCTTCGGCGCGACGAGGTTGTATATGGCTATGCGGGAAAAGGCGTTTCCGGCGCCACTGAAGATTCCGTAGCCATGTTCCGTCGCGCTGAGGTTGAGCTCCAGGTCGATATAGCCGACCTGGGTATTGGAGGGACAGCCCGTCGCGGTGAACGGACTCAGTCCTTCCTGCAGAAAGTCGCTGGTCGCGCACTTGGGCAGCGCCTCGGGGTTGCCGACCAGGCCTCGCGGCAACGACACCTCCGCGGTTCGGAGACGTCCGGCCGGTTCGGTGAACGATTCCCCTTTGATATTGAAATCGTGCACCAGATTCATGTCGAACCTCACCCTCAGCTCCTCGGGATGGGTGGCGGCCTGCCGCTCGCGGCCGAGGCCCGGTGAACGTGTGTCATAGACGTCGGCGGGCGAGAAGCTGTGCGGGAGGATGCCGTAGTCGGTCGGCTGGTCGCCGAAGCTGACCGGCATGCTGGTCGAGGCGACCGCCCCTCCCCCTCCGGATACCGTCACCGTGTTGAGCTTGGTGCCGGAGGCATCCGGGCTTGCTGCGACTTCGATGAAGAGCTGAGGTAGGTAATGCGAAGTCTCCATGGTGGTGCTCATCGCCGTTCCGGTCGGATTGCCGAGGGAATCCAGCAGGTTCGTGGCGCAGGTGACGGTCTGCGTCCCAAAGCACTGCCACGCCAGGCCTCGGGTGGCGAAGCCCGTCATCGTCACTCCTGGCGGCAGATGCTCCTTCAAGGTCACCGCCCCGCTGGCATCGGTGGTGCCGACGTTCTTGACGCGGAGCATGAACTCGCCGGTGCCGCCGGGGCGCAGCACGGTGTCACCCCACTGAGCGTTCACTTCCCATTCGACTGCCGCGGACGCCGAGCCGGCCATCATCAGCAGGGCGGCCAAAGAGAGAAGGGCTATGCCGACCGCCTTACGTAGGCGCTGGCTTTGATCCTTGCAGGTCATTATTGCCTCGTTCCCCTCGTTCTTTCTCGGCTCAACCACGGCGACGACCCTCCGACCGCTTGCTATGTGCTCGCCGGTGGTTGTGTCGGCGTTTGTGCCGGCGCTTCTTCCGGTGCGCCCGCGCGGCCTTCCGCGTGTCGGCACCATGGAAATTGGAGCTGCCCTGGATGTCGAGCGCAGGGCTCGGCCTCAGGGGGCCCTGGCAGGCGTCCTCCGCGCAGTGGGCCGGCGGGGCCGGTTGAGAGAAGCCGCCGCCGATTCTCGCGTCGTAGACATTCGCGTAATAGTCATGCTCTTCTCCGGTGAGCCGGGCGCCGCCCGCCGAGAAGAAGAGATCTCTGCCGCTGGACGAGATCCCCCACACCAGCGGCGTGCCGCCGTAAATATTGTGCGGCCACTCGTGCACTCCGTCGGTGACCAGGCGCACGACGCCGTTGTGCCACTCATAGGCATCGATCTCCTGGTTGATGTCGCGCGGAGAGAGCGCCGCCCCCGTGGAGAAGGCGACCGTATCGCCGTCGTCTGAGACCACGATGTCCTCGAACACCCCGCCGCCAGAATCTCCGCCGAGCCCGTGGCTGAACTCCTGACACGACACGCACTCCAAGCTCTCGGTCCGGTCGTCATAGCGGAAGAGCAGCCCGCGTTTTCGGGGGTTCTCGTCGGCCGTGCCCGCGTCCACCGAGCGGAAGAGCGCCACATCGCCATCCGGGGTGATCCTGGTGCGCTCGTCGGTGACGAGCGTTTTGCCAAGGCTGACGAGATGGAGCTCATGAGTTTCGGTTCGCAGGACGTAGGTCGCCCCGTCGGCGCCGAGGTAGTAGACGTGGCTGAAGTCGCGCGAGGCCTTGGCGATGTGGCGGTTTTCCGAAGGGTTGAACCCGGCCACGTCACAGGAAAGGCAGCTCGGCGGGCCTCCGCTCGCCTTCCAGAGGTAGACGTCGTTTCCGCTGTCGGCGTCCTCGGCGACCAGCTGGGACCTGCTGACGAACAGGGCTTCCTCGCCGCTGGGCTTGGTTCCGATCAACGACGCGCCCCGCTGGGCGCCGAGCGCCGGACCGGAGATCAGGGTTGGAGTGTTCGTCGCGAAGTCGGTCGCGTACAGCTCCGGCAATTCGCCGCAGCCGCTGTCGGATGCGCTGTAAAGAAAGGCATAGTCGTGGGTGACCGGATTGGCAGCGCTGCCCATCGGGGAAGGAGCACCGCCAGCCGACAACATCGGCGGACCGGCGCGGGTCCCTCCCCCGCAGTCCGGCGTCGCGATCGTTATATCGGGGCCGACCTCGAAGCCGATCAGGAACCGCGAATGGACCGCCCGAGAAAGGTCTGCCGAGGCGACTAACTCTTCTGAATATTCGAACGAGCTTCCGTAGGTCACCGGTGCCAACTCTTCCTGCTCAGATGGGCTTTTTACGCGTGCCAGGTAGTTCGGCAGCGATTCGGCGATCGAGCCGGGGCCTTCGCTTGCCACGGCGATGAATTGGTCGAGCTCGGTGCTGGCCGCCACGAGCCGGTAGGTGAGCCTTCCAGCAAAGCCATCGGGCTGCTGATCGACGGTCGGGGCAAAGGGGGTGGTTTGCCAACCGCTCGGCGTTCGCCTCGAGACGAAAGAGGGGGCGTTACCGCCAGTGCTGTCGGGCGTGCCGGAGGTGGTCCCCCACAGCACACGGCTGCCGTCGGGAGAGATGATGCGTTGGTTGTCGAAGGTGCCGGCGGGGTACAGAGCGCTCTGATTTCCCTTGTCGGGCTCGTTGACGAGCTCGAGGCCCCGCGCCGACCAATCCTGGGCCGCCGTAGTCGTGGTCCCGAAGGTGTGGTCCTCGCAGGGAGCTTGGCCGACGAAATTCTCCGCCACGAGGCAGTAGTGATAGGTGGTGTCCGCAGTCAGGCCCTCGATGCGCTCGAAGACGGCGACTTCGCCGAGGCCGGCGCCGGCGTCGCCGTTCCCTGCCACGGGAGCCGTTCTTCCGTAGCTCGTATCGGTCCCGTACTGGAAGTAATAGGAGGTGGCGGCGTGCCTGGGGTCTATCCGCGCACCGAGCAGGGCGCCGGTATCGGTGATTCGGGACGCGCCGAGGCGCGAGACCGTGGGGATCTCAGCGTCGGTGGTGAACGAAATCTCATTGGAACGAGCCGCTCCCGCCCCCAGTTCGCGGGCTACCGTGAGCCTCGCATGGTAGGTGGTGTTGGGCGCAAGGCCGCTGACTTCCTGCGTAACCGGAACCGGGTCGGTGCCGGTTCCGATCGGGACGTCCGAACTCGAGACTCGAGTCCAGTCGTCCTCACCGTCAGGACGGTATTCGAAGACATAGCCCGTTTCGATTTCGCTCGTCCGGGGGTTTGCCGTGCCGTGGAACGTTGCGCCACCGGAAGTTATGTCGGCGACCGAGTCCATCGTCGCTTCGGGGAGGAGGGCGATCGTGTCGAGCACGAAAACGCGGTTGGTGCCGTCTGACGTATAGGCCCGGCTGGTACCGGCGCGCACGGCCAAGCCAGAACCGTCTGGCGGAAGGCCGAGTGCTACGTCTTCCAGGAAGCTACCTTGATTGCTGTAGACAGCGATCTCGTACTGCCTCGCCTCTTTACTACTGGCCTGATAGACGTAGATGTCGCCGTTGCTCAAGTCGGCGGCTATGTCGAAGAGTTTAGGAAAGACCCGCGAGGGGGCGAAGTCGGCCAGCTGGGTCCCCGAAGAGGTGAAGCGCTTGACGACGCATACTTGGAAATTGGCCACAAGGCTGCAACCGGGGAAGCGGGGGTCGGCGGTTTCACCGGACGAAACTGGAGTGGTGTAGATCACTCCCTGGCTGTCGACAGCGATTTGATCGGGCTCGTGGTTGGACGTTTGAATACATTCGAATACTTGAGGATCGCAATTCGGATCGAAGGGGAGAGAGAAAGTCGATGAAAATTCGCCCGATTTACTAAAGATTTGGACGCGATTATTGCCGCGCGTGACGTTTTCGGAGATATCGATTTCGATTGCACCCGGTTCGGAAATGAATACCGCCCCGCCAGGACCCACAGCAATTCCGGCAGCTGCGATTGAGAAATCATTTCCTATTTTAGGGTCACGCGGATATCCAATGGCGCCGGGGTCCCTGCGTGGCTCCCCCTCCTGGCAAACATCTCCCGGGAAACCGTCCCTCGGGCAGATCTCGGGAGCGCTGCCGACCTCGGTAAGGTTGACGTTCCAACCGAAGTAGAAGAGGAAATTGCCCGCTGCGTCGTACTTGGCGACGCGTTGCTTGCCTGATTCAAGGGCGTAGACGTTGTGACTGACCTGGTCGATGGCGAGGTCGCTCGCCGGTTCGCCGAACTCGAACTGAAATGCGCCGGACGCGTCATAGACCTTGATGTTTGCGCCCGAGGCAACGTAGAGGTCGCCGCTCGCGTCGTCGACGGCGACGCTGGCGACGCTTCCACCCGTATCGATGATCTGAACAGTGCCGCGCTGAGCGCTTGCGGCGGGGCTGAGGAGCAGGAGCGCGAAGACGGTGGCGGCGAAGAAGCGAAAGGCAACGGTGACACAGGGGAAGCGAGCCGACTTCTCGCCGGTCGTTCCCGCAAGCGGTGCGTGGCGTCTCACGTATCTCTCTCCTTGTCCGCTAGAGCCCCTGCCTGCCGCTTCCCTGGGCGGCCCCATGGCTCTTTTGATCCTGTTCCCTGTGGTCACGAGAAACGCGGACATCCGTGTTTCTCGTGCTGCGGGGGATTAAGACACACGTGTGTCTGAATGTCAAGAGAGCTCTCAGGAGCCCGCGATCGCGCTGACGGCGCTGGCCAGGGCAATCGACCGACGCAGGGACGTGGCCCGCTCTACAGGCGCGTGCCCGTCAGCCGCTGTTGTTGAGGCCGTCGACCGGCTCGCCGATCACAACGTCGACGCAGAGATCCGCGGTCGGGTCGAATGAGTCGGTGAGGGCCCGTCCCGCCGGAGTGCCCCGGAGGATCGGCTCCGGTGGCGGGCCTTTGGCTTTCGGCTTGCGGGGCGGGAAGACGTAGGGCCTGATTGGAGACACTCAGGTCGCGCGCTCCGAGTCCAGGGCGTCGAAGGGATCGCTTACCGACAGAAGGTGCTTCGTGGCCAGGCCCCGGGGCGTTAGCGCGCCGCCAGGGGCACTTATGTCTTGGCGCCGGCAAACTTAGCTCCCCCGCCGCTGGCGGAAGCGACGCGGAACCGGCCGATATCGCCGCTAATCGCTTGAAGACGTTCGACCTGCGGTAGGCGAGGGCGTTGTCTGACATCACCGCTGCCCACCTGCAACGGCAACTCGACGGTTTCACCAGCTACTACAACGCGAGAAGGCCACACAGGGCACTCGGCGGGCGCATGCCCGTGCAGGCCTTCGGCGCCCGGGCCAAGGCGCGGGCACCTGGCTCTCCCTCAGCAGAGACCCACTTCCGTGTCCGCGAGGACAAGGTCGACGCCAGCGGCACCGTGACCCTGCGCCACGACAGCAGGCTGCACCACATCGGCATCGGCAGGGCTCACAAGCGAAGGCCGGTCAAGCTGCTCGTCGGCCGACCGCGGGATCCGGGGCCTCGCCGCCGAGTCGACACGCTGGCCCGCGAGCAACGTCGGCCCATTGGCCCACCAGCCTGGGCTGCACCAGGAACTCCCACTCATCGATCCACCCCAGCTCCGCAAACGCCAGCGGGGAGCTACCTCCACGAGCCGTTCCTTGCCTGACTCCTGCGGAGTGCCCAATAGCATCGAGTTCGCGAGACCTCTCGGCCGTAAGGCGATCATGCTCGGCGCGACGCTCTTCTAAAGAAGACACCCCGAGCGCCGCGCAGCGGCGATCACTTGCCGGGTTTGCGCAGAGTGACGACGATCTTGGTTCCTATTGGAACCGAGGCGCCACCTTCGGGCCGCTGCTTGACAACCCTGCCGGTCCGTACGCCGGCGCTTCGCTTCGGTGACGTTCCCGCGACTGCGTTCACACCAACCACGTCCCCTAGCTCTGTCCCGGCGATGGTTACAAGCGTGCCACCCGCGACGGGCCCGATAGTGGGACCGATCGCTTTGACTTCTGGTCGGGGCTTGATCTCGGCATTGAAGGCGAGCTGGGGCGAGAAGACGCCGGTCGAGCGGGTTTCGCCCACCGGGAGCGTTGGGTTGAAGTACCTGTAAGAGCCCGACGGCCCGGCCCCCAACGAGACCGTGCCGTTGACCGGAACATCAAGGCCGACGTAGTCCCTTACTTCGATCGGGACGTCGGCTGCGAATTCCTGCAGTCCGCCGACCACGCTTGGCGGATTGACGGGTGCCGACGTCGCGCCACCGGTGAATTCATCGTTCTGGCCTTCAAACGCCTTCATCACGCGGATCGCGTAGCCAGGTGGCGGATTGCCGAAGGTCACCATCCGCCAACTGATGATCCTGCCCTCGATAGGCGATCTGGTAATGCCAAGCTGCGAGGGGAGTCCGATGCCGACAAAGGTGCAAGCGCTTTTCGATCCGCATCCCATGGCTTTGTTGCCGGTGACGAGCGACGGATCACCGATCGTTACGGTCCGACGCCTGCGCCGAGGAACCAATGCACAGCAGCGCAACGGCCGCCGCGATCACCGCACAAATTCTCGTTTCTCGTCCCATTAATCGACATTATCGCCGCTGGCTGACAATTGCACGACCTGACACAGGGTCCTCCGGATCGGGGCGCGCTTAGCAGCCAACGTCCCCGACATGGACAGCGTCGTGCCCTGCCTCTTTGAGGAGTCGCTCCGTGACCGGGTGCGATCAGGTCTCGGCCGGGTGCACTGCTATACCGAAGCCTTCGCGGAGCGGCATTTTTGGGCACTTTCGGTCCCGCCAGGACCGGTTCGAATAGCGATTTCGGCGGGTTGGCGAATGAGCCCGACAGCGCGCCTGGCTAGAAATCCACCGGCAGCAACTCGAACGCCCCACCTTGAAGTGGCCTGACCGCTCGGAAATGCCGTTCATCGAAGGTGAGCAGACGTTGCGTCTCGTAGCGCTCCGCGAGAACCATGATCGAGCAGTCAGCCAGTCCGAGGCCGAGATCGGAGTAGCGGGCGTCGAGCTCGGCAACCGCCCGGTAGTCGCCGGCTTCAAGGCAGGCAACGTCATAGCGCTGCGCAGCGAGATCGCTGAGGAAGGCGCGTCGAGCCGCTTCGCCAAAGCGGACACCGAGCAGGTAGTCGACCTCGGCCGCGACCGGTGCCGGCAAGATTAGTTGACCTTCCTCCTCCTTACGGATTCTCAGCAGCGCCTCGAGCTGAGGCTCCTTGGCGTCTGCCAATGCCACCAGCGGCGCCGCGTCGAGGACGAGCGTCACTCGCCAAAGCCGTGCATCAACTCGGCCTCCGGAATCTCCGAGATCGGCCTAGAAGCGGTATCAATGCGCTCGAAGTTACCGGCGAGAGCAAAGTTCCGGTCCCGCTCGGGCCTGGGCCGATAGCAGGAGATCGCGTCGCGGACGATCTCTGCCTGGGGCCGGCCCTCTGCCCGGGCCAGACGGGCGAGCCGGTCCGCCTGCTCGTCATCTAGGTAGATGCTGGTCTTGCGCATGACAAGGAAGTATAGGGTATGACGTAGGGCATCGACTTCATGCAGCCGACGCGCAGAGGTTGTCCCGCCCTCCGAAGTTGATCGCGACGAGGATCAGCCACGGCTCTGCCCTCGACGAACTCGTTACCACCGGGGGCGCCGCCACCGCCAGGGGCGCCACTCCCGCAGGAGCGTCGCCTTGCCCCCAACCGCCTTTTCGAACCTGCGCCGCGCCCTCCATTCAGCGTAGCCGGCGGGGTGAGAACGACGGCGAGTAGGCCCGGAAGTCCCGGTCGAGGTCGTCCAGGACGTAGGCGCCCATCTGGTCGCGGTCACGCCGGAAGTCAGCTTCGAGGAAGAACGAAAAGCTGGTCCCGTCGGTGAGCGTCTTGGGGAAGGGTTCGATCCACCTCGGGCGACCCTCGTCAATCGCATAGGGATCAACGATCCGAGCGTTGATGTGCTGGCCATGGTCGCCGAGTAGGCCGCCTCGCCGGATCGTGATTGGCCGCTTCCGGTGATTGACGACCCGGACCTCCCAGAAGTCGCGCGTGAGCGCAGCGCCGGCCTCGGTTTCCGGCGCATATTCGACATGGTCGGGGTCAGGCGCAACTTCACCCCGGGGCGATCACGGAGCAACTGCCAGACGGCGAGCAGCGTCGAGACAATCGCCCCGTAGGCGCCTAGGACTAGCGTGAATCCGCCGCCATCGGCGACCGGCAGGACGGCGGCGAGATTGGGATAGAGCACGACTAGAATTCTGGCCCCTTAGGCGGCGGGTCGGTCACATGGGGAGAGCCGCGTGCATTCGAGAACTTCTCGCCAGAAGCTCCCGACATTGTGGAGCGCGTTTCCCATTTGACTCATCCATCGTCAGCCGGACATCCTCCTGTTCGCACCGCTCCAGATGACAGCCCTCGACGGTACCTTCTTCACGCCAACGAACTACCCGGATCCCGCGAAGGCAAGTAGACAACTATTTATCGAGTCGTTCTTTGAATGCCTCGAAGCGCTTGCGGAGTACGTACACGTGATCCAGGAGCGCCTCGGCGAAGGCGAGGGAGTCCTCGGCGTCGTCACGGGCAACAGGCTCGCCCGTGTAATGCGCCCCCTGATTTCCGGCGACTCGAAGCGCAGTGGCCCATTCGGCGAGGGTGCCGTCGATCAGCCCCTTGTTCTGCAGCTCTTTCAAACTCATGGCAAGCGTTCTTTTCTTTACGCCGAGTTCCATGCAGGCCCCCTCGACGGTTCTGCGAACCATTACGGTGCAAGCGGAATACGCCTTGGCATCGAAACATGACTTGGCTTCTTCCCACTCACGGCGCAACGGGGAGGGGATCTGGGGGCTGAGCCGGCGTGGTGCCGGGTAGATGAAGACTGGCTCGTCGCCCTCGAATCCTCCGCCATAGTCCTCCCGCACTTGCAGACTCGGCATCAAGCAATTCGTGCATTGAACTAGCGTCCACTCAGCGGCCGGATCGACGCGTTCTCCGTCACGGTTGAAGCCATCCCATATGGCCTCACCCTTGACCCTGGCCGTCGCTGGTCGGTCACAGTGAGGGCAGACAATTACGCGTTCTGCTTCTGAAGGCATGTCAACGTGGGTCAAGGAGCAGCTTCACGCTGCCGGAGCTACAACTGCCAGCTCGCGCTCCTGTGCAGCGGCTGCTGCGTATTCGAGCGCGGCAAGGACGTCCTCGCGTTCCAGGTAAGAGTAGTCGGACAGCAGCTTGTCCATACCGGCGCCAGCGGCAAGCTGGCCGAGCACCGCGCTGACGGTGACGCGGGTGTCGCGGATGCAGGGCAGGCCACGCATCCGGTTCGGGTCGACAGTGATTCGCTCCTGGGCCATAGGGCCAGGGTACCTCGCCGGCCGCCCGTTACCGCTACCACGAGATCAATGCAAGACGGAATCGGCGCCAATCGCCGCGCATTCGGGCGGTTCCAGGCACTAATGCGCATTAGTGCCTGGAATAACGGCGATATGCGGGGATGGTTCGATCTTGTTTCGGCGACCCCCGCCGAGCCCGACCCACCCACGTGCAGGGGATTCGCGAAAAAGCGGCTGATGGGATTCGAACCCACGACCTTCTGCATGGCAATTTAGGCCTGTCTCTGACCCCGGCCAACAGCGAATATGCGCAATTGCAGGGATTTCACAGCGGCGCCCCAGATGGCTGCGGTTCGGGAATGTGTGCGGATGTGCGCCGATATGCAGCCATTCGGGCACTCGTGCGCTCGAGTGCCCGAAACTCGAGGTGGCGGTTTCATTTCCCTGGTCCGGCAACCGCAATCGGCAGCCTCAGGCGGGTAAGCTGAAAACCCGATGTCCACTTCTCGCGAGTACGAGGTCGTGCTGACGCCTGAGACCGAGGGTGGATTCAGCGTGGCCGTCCCCGCTCTCCCAGGCTGCACGAGCCAGGCGAGACCCGCGAAGAGGCCCTATCAATGATCCGCGAGGCGATCGAGGTCTACATCGAGTCGCTCGTCGCGCACGGCGACCCAATCCCGGGGCCGGTAGAGATCGAGCGAGTCACCGTCGCCGCGTGACGCCGCGGCTCCCGGCCGTCACGCCTGGCGTGACGCAGGGGCTGGACAAGCTTCTCGTCGTCGCCAGGGTCATAGTGCCCCCGTCGGCCCTCAGACAGAGGGCGGCGGATCTGCAGCGAGAAGGCCCAGCACGGCTCGCTCGGCCAGCAGCTCGTCATCGGGCTCGTGGCCATAGAGCTGCATGACCAGCCCTTCGACCGCCCCGACGAAGGCCAGCGCCATCGTGCGCGGCGGCGGTCCACCGGGGATCGTGCCGTCATGGCGAGCCGCGGCGATCAGGTCGCCGCAGAGGACGAGGAGCGTCTCATAAGCGGCCTCGACGGCGGCGCCGACGGGATGATCGCGACCGCCGAACTCGACGCGTAGGGAGACGAGCACCCGGGCGATGTCGCGACGGCAGTAGACGGCGTGGCCGCGGGCGAGAGCGAGCAGCGCCTGCAGCGGGTCCGCCAGCGCCTCGGCGGGGCCGGCCACCTCCGCCAGCCAACCCTCCGAGACCCACTCGACCACGGCCAGGGCAAGTTCCTCCTTGCCGGCGAACTGGTGGTAGATGGCGCCACGGGTGTAGCCGGCCTCGGCGGCAACGCGCTCGAGCACGAGGTTGCCGTAGCCATAGCGAGAGATCCCGCGAGCGGCGGATTCGAGCAAAGCGGCACTGCTGCGAGCGCGGCGCTCATCTTGACTTACATGCACGTATGTATGTTAGCCTAGCCGCCATGGCAGGCGGAATCGACTCTCCCGGGCGGGCGATCCAGGCAATGGGCTGCGGGCACGTGGCCTGGGGGCTCTTCGCCTATCGAAAGCCGCTTGCGGAGCTGGCCAGGGAGGGGATCGCCGACTCGGTAGGAGACGGCGTCTTTCAGCGAGCCCATTCCCAAGACGGCCGCGCGGCGGCGTTCTGGTTTCTCTTCGCGGCGCCGATGATGGGCTTGCTCGGCCATCTGATCGAGGCCGCGGAGGGGCGCGGGGATGCCAGAGCGCTGCGACGAAGCGGCCGGGCCGTGATCGGGCTCGGCGCCGTCAGCACCGCCTTCATACCGCGCTCGGGCTTTCCCGCCGTGCCGCTGGTCGGCTGGTGGATGATCCGGCGTAGCCGCCGCCTTTGAGCTAATGACCCAGCTGGCCGATCCCATAGCATCGCCCGAGACCCAGCCCCCGAACGGCCTCGTCGGCGAGGCGCCCCCCTCCCCCGCCGGCCCACTCGAGCCTGGCGAAGCAGTGGGCCTGCCGGAGCCGCCCGCGATCATGCAGGCGCGGCCGCTCCAGACCCTGCGCTTCACCCAGCGCCAGATCGAGTTTGTCTTCCGCGCGCGGCGCGAGCTGGGCGAAGTTTTCCGCATGCGTGCTGTGTTGCCCGGCCCAGGGGCGGTGATCACCAGCCACCCCGACCACGTGCGCTCACTCTTCACCGCGAAGCCCGAGCAGGCACCTTCGCTTACCGGTGACTCGCCGGTGCGGGTCGTCATCGGTCCCAACTCGGTCCTCACCGCGGTCGGTCCTCGCCACATGCGTCAACGCAAACTGCTGCTGCCGCCCTTCCATGGCGAGGCAATCGAGCAGTACACACAGATGATCGCCGACGCCGTCGAACGCGAGATCGACGGCTGGCCACTCGGCAAGCCCTTTGCCCTGGCGCCGAGCATGCAGGCGATAACGCTCGACGTAATCATGGCCGGGGTCTTCGGTATCGATGGCAGGCCCGAACGTGGCACACCAGAGCACTGGCTGCGCATCGCAACCCAGCGGATCACCGCGGCCTCCACCTGGCCCTTGGTGCAGATCGGCGAATTGATCGATCTCAGCCGCAAGGGGACAGTCGGCCCGGTCCGTGCCGGCATCGAGCTGGTCGACCGCCTGTTCTACGCCGTCATCGAGCAACGCCGCCGCGCCGATGATCTGGACGAGCGACGCGACATCCTCTCGCTGCTGTTGCAGGCGCGCACCGAGGAGGGCGAGGCGCTGAGCGATAAAGAACTGCGCGACGAGCTTCTCACCTTGGTCCTCGCCGGGCATGAGACCACCGCCAATCAGCTGGCCTGGACCTGGGAGCGGCTGGTCCGCAACCCGGCCGCGCACGAGGCCCTGCGCGAGACGGTCCGCAGCGAAGGCGACTCGGCCGAGCAGCTAGAGGCGACGATCGTCGAGGCGATGCGCTCGCGACCGGTGATCCCGATGATCGGCCGGCAGGTGAAGGTCCCCTGGCGCCTCGGGCCCTACGCGGTGCCCCCCGAGACCCAGCTGCTGATCAGCGTTCTGCTCGTCCATCACCGCGAGGACCTCTATCGCGAGCCGTTCGAGTTCCGCCCCGAGCGCTGGCTCGGGCGCAAGCCCGGGACCTATGAGTGGATCCCCTTCGGTGGTGGCATCCGCCGCTGCCTCGGCGCGGCGCTGGCGATGGCCGAGCAGCGCGTCGTCTTGGAGGCGATGGCACGCCGTCTCGACCTCGAAGCCGAGGATCCGGCTCCCGAGCGCGCCCTGCATCGCAACGTGACGATGAGCCCCTCGCGCGGGGCCCGCGTGGTCATTCGCTCACGGCATTCCTGACCAGCGAGCCGCACCCCCATGGGCGACGCTATGGTTTCGGGCTCGGAGAGGTGGCCGAGTGGCTGAAGGAACTCGCTTGCTAAGTCAGCTCTAGCCCGAGCTGCTCGGCCTTGGCGTAGTCCTTCGCCCGCTCCAACAGGTCGAGCGCGGCCGACGGCAGACCTCGGCCAGAGGTCCCCGGCCTCGGCCCGGGCCGAGGCCGGGTCTCACGGCGGGCACGCAGGATCGACTCCTCCTCAGCCGGGGTGAGGCGTCGAGGATGGCGGTGCGGTGTGCTTGGCCGATCCGCCACCCGGCGACCGGCGCGACGCTCCTCATCGTTCGCCATTCGCCAACGGTGCCACCAGCGATGAGCTGTCGCCTGCACCAGCGCGAGACTTCCCGCTGGTCCGAGAGCAGCGTTACCGTGAACCTTCATCCGGGTCCTCCTCTTGCTTGGGCGTCAGAACCACAAGACTCTTGGAGGGCCCGGATGCCTCTCAGGCGTTCACAACGTGTGTGGGCGGGCCAACTAGTGCCCAAAATGGAGGCGATATGCGGGGATGGTTTGATCTTGTTTCGGCGACCCGCGCCGAGCCCGACCCCCCCCACGTGCAGGGCATTTGCGAAAAAGCGGCTGAAGGGATTCGAACCCTCGACCTTCTGCATGGCAATTAGGCCGGTCTCCCAAGTCGGCAGACAGCGAATAGTGTTTATTTGCAGGGATTTCGTGCCAAGCGGATAGACTGCCTCGATCAAAAAAACAATATGTGGCGGATGTGAGCCGATATGCAGCGATTCGGGCACTCCGGCATTGGAGTGCCCGAGATCCGAGATGACGGTTTGATTCCGTAAAGACACCGCCGGGAAGCACGGTGAACAAGGATCACGTCTACCGACAACCGCATCCGGCGACCGGTGAGGCCTGCTTACTCCTCGACCAGCCGCCGCTGAGTCGCCCAGCGGCTCAGCTCATGGCGACTGGATAGCTGGAGCTTGCGAAGCACGGCGGATACGTGCGCCTCGACGGTCTTCACTGAGATTCCCAATTGGGCAGCGATCTCCTTGTACATGTACCCGCGTGCGATGTGCTGCAGCACCTCTCGCTCACGTGGCGTCAGCAGGTCAAGCTCGGGGTCCACCTGCGCAGGCGAGAACTCGTCGGCGAACGCGTCGAGCACGAAGCCGGCCAGTCGAGGTGAGAAGACGGCGTCTCCCTCGTTCACACGGCGCACCGCGTCGATCAGCTCGGCCGTGGAGATCGTCTTGGTGACGTAGCCGCGGGCGCCCGCGCGAATGACCGCGATCACATCCTCGGCCGCATCGCTGACCGAGAGCGCCAAAAAGCGAACCTGCGGCCGGCTCTCCGCCACCCGCCGTATCACCTCGACTCCACCACCGGCTGGCATGTGGACATCGAGCAGAACGACGTCCGGCTCGAGCCCCCCGATTGCCCTGACGGCTTCATCCACCGTCCCGCACTCCCCGACGACCTCAATCTCCTTGTCGAGCGCCTGGCGAACTCCCGCCCGGAAGAGGGCGTGATCGTCGACGATCAGGACTCGCGGGGATGCCACGACGCTCACGACCTTCCTTTGCGACTCACCGTGATCTCGACCTCCGTTCCCCCGGCCGACGAGGAGCGCACCGTCGCCCTGCCTCCGGCACGGCTCATTCGCCCGATGATCGACTCCCGCACGCCACGCCGCGCCGCCGGCGCGCTGGCCGGATCGAAGCCGGGGCCGCGGTCGCGGACGAAGACCCGGATGCCGTCCTGCTCGACCTCGGCGAAGACCGATACCGGCTTTTCGTCGCCGAACTTCGCAGCGTTGAGCATCGCCTCGCGTGCGGCCGCGAGCACGGCCACCGCCCTCTCGTCGAGCGAGCAATCGCCGACAACCACAACCTCGATCGAGCTACCAGCGATCTCCTCGACCTCGGCGGCCGCTACCTCAAGCGCGGCGGCTAGTCGATTGCCCGCTTCAGCGGGGTCCCCATCGGCCAGCCAAGCGCGCAGATCGCGCTCTTGCCGGCGGGCCAGCGAGGTGACCTGCTTCGGGTCCTCCGCGTTCTGCTGGATCAGCGTCAACGTCTGAAGCACCGAGTCGTGCAGGTGGGCACCGACGTCCGCGCGCTCCTGAGAGCGAATGCGCTCGGCTTTCTCGGCCGCCAGACTATCGACGAGGCGTCGCCAGGACGGAGCGAAGATCAATGCGATCGCGACAAGTACGGCGAGGCCGGCGAGCACCGCTTCTCCCGCCGGCCGAATCGCGCCATTCGCCCAGAGGAAGGCGAGCCCCCCGGCGAGAACGAGCGCGACGCCGAGGCCACCGAGGCTGACTTCCGGCCGGCGGAGCGCTCTCGCGGGGAGGGAGCGCGGAAGCGGCGGCGAGTCGGGGCTGTGCGCTGCCCAGCCACGACGCCGGTGCGGCGCGATGGCAGGCGCCCGCCAGATCAGGAACCCGCCCGCGGCCGCAACCGCGGCTGGCCAGACCACCCCGTCCCCAGGCCAGGGCCCTGCCGCACGTACCAGCAGGAGCCCGCCGCCCATCAGCAGGCCCACGCCGCCCGCGATCCTGTAGCCGCCGCGCGACCGGCCGCCTGGCGATGAACCGTTCCCTTCGGCCATCTCAGTTTGGGCGACGCCCCCGCGCCGCAAGGCCGCTGGCGAGGAGGACAACCCCCAGCGCGGCAACGAGGGCAGGCCCCATGTAGGCAAAGCCGAGATCGAGGCTGCCGTCAGCATTCATCACGACGAGCGCTCCCAGTGCAATGACGAGGAGACCAGCCACCAGCGAGGTGACATTCGGCGATCGGCTCATCGGCTGCTCACCCGTTCGGTGTAGCAGGCTTCGTTGGTGCCGTAGGCGCCGGGCTCAAAGCCGCTGCCGCCTTCGGATCCCCAGCCCCAGCGCTGACCGAGGGGGCGATCCACCACGTATAGAGCCCCGAGCCCGAGATGGGCGTCCAGCGCCAGGTGAGGCACCGACTGCGGCGAGGGGGGTCGACTCACCCAGTCGACATCGAGCCCCCAAGCCTGGCGGTCGAGCGCTCCCGCGTAACCCCCGCCAACTCGCGCTCGGGTCGCCACACAGACGTCCTTTGGCACGAGGACGACGACTTCTCCCACGCCCAAACGGACCCGTAGATGCGTGTATCCGGCCGGAAACTTGACCTCACGCAGGTCGATCTCGAGCCTCCCGGCGCCGAGCTGGTACCCATCGTGCACCTCTCTCAGCGTGGTCGGACGGTAGGCGCGATCGCCGACGCCACCATGGAGGTCGACGCCGGCCGCTGCCGTGACAGCCACCGCGATGACAAAGGCGACGGCCGGCAGTGCCAGCCACCGGGCCCCCCCGGCGAACGCCGTGACGGCCAGCGCCGCACCGATCGCGACCACGGCCCAGCCCGCGAGCAGCCCATCGGTGCCGGCAAGCCACACCCCTGCCGCTACCGCCAGGGCGACCGCCGCTGCGACGGCCGTCATGAGAGCGAGACAGCTCACCAGTCGGCGATCGGCGCTTGGCCGGCTCTGCTCCCCACGCCGCGGGCGCGATCGCCGCCAAACCACAACCGCAACGACCCCGACCAGCGCGATCGACCCCAGACCGGCGCAAACGCCCCAGGCTGTTCCCAGCGTCCCGTGAGCCGCAGAGTCCAGGGCCACCCCCGCCGCCGCGAGAATCGCCGCTACGCCGAGGATGCTCACCCATGACGAGCGGCGCAAGCGAATGGGCGGATGGCTGACCCCCTCTTCGGGCACCAGCAGGAGGAACGCCAGGTAGAGCGCGAGTCCCGCCCCCGAGAAGATCGCAAGCGCCACAAACGCGATGCGAAGGAGGATCGGGTCGACACCGAAGTGATCTCCCAGGCCGCTGCAGACGCCGCCGATAAGGCGCCCTCGGCGAGATCGGACGAGGCGGCGACGCGAAGAGCGGCCGTGCTTGCCCTCAGGCCCCGACATCCACCGCCTCCTTTCCCTCCCCAAGGGCCATTGGCTCCAGACGCATGCGTCGCGACGTGTAATCGGACGCCGACCCCCGACGGCACTCGCTGGTTTCCAGCCCGCCTCGCGCCGCGTAGAGGAGCACCGGCCTGGCCACGTTTCGGAGTCTGTGCTCGCCCAACTCGTCCAGCCGCATGCCGCGTTCGCGAGCCGCGATTGCCACGTCCGCCGTGGTCAGGACCTCGCCTGGCGCCGCCTGCGCGGCAACACGAGCGGCTAGATTGACAGCCGCTCCAATGAAGTCGCCATCTGTCTCGATCGCCGCACCACAGTGGATGCCCACCCGAATCGGCGGGTCACCCGCTGCGGGCAACGCCCGCGAAACTATCCGGAGGCCAGCCGCGGTGGCCTCAGCCGGATCGGCGACCCTGACCATGACAGCGTCCCCAAGCGTCTTGACGACGTGAGCATCATGACCCAACTGCCCCTCGACGCCTAGCCGCATACGCCAGGCCAGCTCGGCTGCGCGGGCGTCCCCGTGCACCTCCGTAAAGGAGGTGAAGCAGGCGATGTCGGCGAACAAGAAGGCCGCTGCCGGAAGTGCTTTCCGCGCTGGCGTTGGGCTCGCATCTCGGGCCACCTCAAGCATGAGGACAGTGTCTGCTGACGGAGCCGTTCGCGCAATGAGGGATCACCCTATGGCGTCCTGAACCGTGCGAAGGCTCAGGGATGAATCGCACGCCGCGATGGCGCAACTCCGCCGTGACGGCATGTAGCCATGCCATAAGGGTGATCCCTCATTGCGCGAACGGCCTGCCGTCCTCATGCTTCAGGTGGCCAAGTTGATCAAGGCCGACCAGACCAGCGGAGGAGGGCCAATGACGACGACATCGCAGGCGAGCGGGGCCCTGGAGGAGGGATTTGCCCGGGAGTGGATCCGGGTTTTTACGGAGGCATGGAACGAACATGACGCAAACGCGATCGCGTCGATGTGCACGGAGAACGTCCTGCACAAGGACTCGGCTTTGCGAGCGCCCGAATACGGTCGCGAGAGCTTCCGTGATTTCGCCGAGGACTTGCTGCGCGCCTTTCCGGACCTGCGGGTCGACATCCAAGAGCAGCCCGGTTTCGTGATGAGCGAACCCCGGATCTTCGTCGCCTACCGGCTTTCAGGAACGATGCTGGGCCCGTTCGACCACATGAGCCTGGCCGCGACCGGGCGCTCGATCAGCGTTGATGCCGTCGATGACTATTCGTTTCAGGGTGAGTTGGCCTGTGCGATCCACACCCACATCGACCTTTTTGAAATGGGTCGCCAGATCGGGTCCTTGCCGGCTCAGGACAGCCGCACTGAACGCCTGATGCTGCCAATGCAGCGCCTTCAGGCGGCATACCTGCGCCGCCGATCCGCGAGCTGAGCCCTGCCGAGATCACGAGAGGAACTGAAACGATGCCACCGATTGAGACGAAGATCACCAGCCCCTCCAAGGGCTTCGAAACGTTGGACGACGAGGTCCAGGTCGGCGAGCTGCCGCTGGAGGGGAATCTGCCCGCCTGGCTATCCGGATCGCTGATTCGCAACGGTCCCGCCAAGTTCGAGGTCGGAGAGCAGAGGATGCGTCACTGGTTCGACGGCTACGGGATGCTGCACCGCTTCTCCTTTGCCGAGGGCCGCGTCTCCTACGCCAACCGCTACATCCAGAGCCGCAACTACGCCGAGGCCCGCCGCCAGGGCAAGATCGCTTATTCGGAGTTCGCGATGTCGGGTCCTCTTCTCGCGCGTCCAGTCGCTCTTTTCGCCCGAGGCGATACCGGACAACGCCAACATCAACGTCGCCGAGCTCGGCGAGCGGATGATCGCGATGACCGAGACCCCGATCCCAATCGAATTCGACCGTGAGACACTCGCCGCGGCGAGGGCCCCACTGACCGCACCGGGGCACTTGTGCACCGCCCACCCGCACTTCGACACCTCCGAGAGCAAGGGAGGAGAACAGGGCGAGATGCTGAACTACGCGGTCCGCCTCGGTCCGCTCAGCAGCTATCGCTTCTTCTCGGTCGACCCGGCAACCCTGGAGACGAAGGTAATCAACTCCTGGGCGGTCGCTCAGCCCTCCTACGTCCACTCCTTCGGGATGACCGAGCGCTGGTTGATCCTGGCTGCGTTTCCGTTCGTGGTCAACCCCAACTGTGCGATCCTCGCCGGGCGCCCTTTCATAGAGAACTTCCGCTGGCGTCCCGAGCGCGGGACACGCTTCTTCCTAGTGGACCGCGAGAGCGGCGAGTTGCGCCGCAGCTTCAAGACCGAGGCCTGCTTTTCTTTCCATCACGTCAATGCGTTCGAGCGTGACGACGAGGTGGTGGTCGACCTTTGCGCCTTCGACAATCCCCAGCTGATCGAGGACTTCTATCTCGACCGCCTGCGCAACGGCAAGCCGGTCTCGAAAGCTCAGCTTCGCCGCTACCGGCTCAACCTCACCGATTGCTCGGTTTCAAGCGAACCTCTCTCCCAGACGAACATCGAACTAACGCGGATCAACTACGAGCGCTCGAACACCCGCCCCTACGAGCATGTATGGGGACTCGGGATTGGTGAGACAGGCTACTTCGATCACATGGTCAAGGTTGAGATATCCAGCGGCGAACCGACGTTCTGGTCTGAAGCCGGCCGCTTCCCTGGCGAGCCGGTTTTCGTCGCCAACCCCGACGGGGAGGCCGAGGACGATGGCGTTCTACTCTCGGTCGTCCTCGACGCTGAGGCGGGCGACTCTTTCCTCCTCGTCCTGAACGTGAGCGACCTCACCGAGTTGGCACGCGCCCGCGCGCCCCACCACATCCCCTTTGGCTTCCACGGTCAATTCTCCGCAACCCCGCCAAACGGCAGCTAGATCAGGAGGCATCGAAGCTCGGCCCGGTGCGTGGATATGCAGCGATTCGGGCACTCGCGCGGACGAGTGCCCGAAATCCGAGGTGGCGGTGATTACACCAGCCACGCACGCCTACCCGCCCCACCGCTCGGCGATCGACGCCTCGCTCGCGAAGACGGCCCGGAACTCGGGGGCCTCGATCGCCATACGCAGAGCTGCCCGGAGGGTGTCTTGCAGCCTCACGATTTCGGCGAGGACCGCCTCCATCGCCGCGTCGGGCTGGGCGTCGGGTTCGCGCTCGGGATCGGCGGCCGGGTCGAAGAGGCGCACCGGGGAGCCGTGGACCCACGCCGACCGACCCTCGTACATGCGGTCGAGCAGGTCGCCGTCGACCCCGTCGATGCCAAGCTCGCTCGCCATCGCTGCGAGGCGGTTCTTGAAGCGCCGCGACGTGTCGCTGCGGCCGAGGCCGAGCAGCGCCTCCAACCCGCCGACCATCATCGGCAGGGCGACATCGGTGTAGCGCTGCCAGGTCGCGTACTCGCAGCGCCACATGGCGCGGCCAATACGGTCGGGTGCTGTACAACTCGACGGGTTCCAGCGGGTGCACGAGCCGATCCTGCCAGGAACGCCAGCACAGGAAAATGGACGGTCGTCGAGTTTGGCCCAATGCGCCGGTAAATCATCCGGCGTCGATCATCGGTCTTCATGGCCATTGGCTTGGCCTTCGCGTTGATAGGAGCCATTGCGACTCGGGCGAGACAGCGGCGTCCGGCCGCGAGCTGACGCCGAGGTTCAGGACCCGGCAACGGCACGTTGACCGTCGGCAAGCCCCTGAGCCAGGTCCAAGGACTGCGACCACCACTCGGTCGAGCGCACGCGTCCGCGTTCACGGTACTTGCGCATGATCTCGATGTGAAAGGGGAGCCCGACGAAGCTACGGAGTGCCTCTGGGCTTTCCCAAACCGAGAGCGACCCGCCTTTCCATTGGCGAAGCCGCCAGTAGGTCGTCAGGCCGACCGCGCCTTCGAGCGCAGCGCATTCCGCCATTAGGCGCCGAGCGGCGAGGTAGATCCCGACGACATCGGCGGCGTGGTGTGGGGTGAACTCGGTGTAGCTGATGAAGAACGGGCCGGGCGAAGCGGCCGCGGGGCCGGCCTGCCATGTCGTCCTCACCCTGAGATTGCGGTCGATTCGCATCACGGCCGTTTCTGAGGTCGGAGGGTCCAGGCCACGAAGGCGAGCAACGCTGAGCCGGCGAGAAAGTCGGTGAACAGCGTGACGTAGAAGAACGGCGGGATATCGGGATTGCCGCCCAGGAAATGCCCGAGCGTCGTGAAGCCGAGCATTGCGTAGGCCACAAGCAAGGGCCGCGAGCGCCGTGTATTCCCTTCCTTGTAGAGCCTGTATCCCCATAGGCCGAGGGCGGTCAACAGCGGCCAGAAGATCGCAATTCCAATCTGGTAGGAGAGCGCGGTGGGAAAGACCACAGGCACCGGCGGGTACATGCCCGCCATCACGAAGTTGTGGGTGTAATGCACCGAGGTCGACAACACGTTGAAGGCGATGATCGCGCGCAGTGCCGTTACTCCGGGACGCTGCCCGCCCGTGCCGGTCGATCGAGACGATGAAGCCTGCTGAACGCTCACTTTCGACTCTCCTCCCCTTCGTCACTTCGCATTTGCGCACTTGCGACAACAAGGTCCCCAGGGTCACTCGAAGATCGCGGTCGACGCTCGTGAAGAACGACGCGCGCGCCACGGCTCGGCGGATAGGTGACGAAGCGCCGCACCGGGCTCTCGGGCCTCGTGTCGGGCACGCTAAGGTCGCAGCGACTCAGGACCCGCCGCAGGATCACCTTCATCTCAAAGGTGGCGAACGAGGCGCCGAGGCAGCGACGCACGCCGCCGCCGAAAGGAATCCAGGTGTAGGTGTCGGCGCCACCGTCCTCGAAGCGGTCGGGACGGAAGGCATCAGGATCGGGGTAGAGAGCAGGGTCACTGTGGGTGAGGATCGTCGAACAGCCAATGAAGGCACCGACAGGGACCGTGTGGCCGGCGATCTCCATTGGCGCCGTGAGGCGGCGCATCGCGTAAGGGATGATCGGACGGGAGCGCAGGGTCTCCTTGACCACACAGTCCAGATAAGACTCATCCCCTTCGGCGAGGGTGGCACGTAGCCGACCGAGCGCGGCGGGATTTCGCAGCAGACGCTCGAAAGCCCAGGCGAGCGCCGTCGCCGTCGTCTCGTGGCCCGCCAGCAGCAGAGTGACGAGCTGGTCGCGCAACTCGCTGTCGCTCATCCCCTCGCCCTCCTCGTCGCGGGCGAGCAGGAGCATCGAGAGGACGTCCTCTCGATGCTCCAAGGCCGGATCGGCTCGGCGCCGCTCGACCTCGTCGAAAAGGATCGCGTCCACCTGTTCGCGCAGGGCGAGGAAACGCCCCCAGGGACTGTGGCGCCCGAGGTCGTATCCCAATGGAGGCCAAAGCAGGGCGGGCGATGAGATCAGCTTCGGGATCAGCCGTTCCAGCTCGGCGCGGCGCTCGATGTCCTCGATGCCGAAGACGGCTCGCAGGATCACCCGCAGAGTGATCGTCTGCATCGAGGGGTGGATCGGGAACGGTGTGCCCAGCGGCCAGCGGTCGATCTCCGCTTCGGCGATCTCGCCGATCAGGTCGCCGTAGACGCGGATGCGCTCGCCGTGGAAGGACGGCAGCATCAGCTTGCGGGTGTGCAGGTGGCGCTTGCCGTCAAGCAACAGGACAGACTCTGGGCCGGCGACGGGCTCGGTGACCGCATTGCCCTCGCCCGCCTGCACGGTTTCGGGGTCGCCGGTAAAGATCCGCTTGATCTCTGCCGGCTCGGCGATGACGACCAGCAGGCCGAGCGGCCACATCTTCAACGAAAAGACATCGCCGTAGCGTCGCCGGCACCGATCAAGCAGTCGGTGCTCGCGCAGCAGCCAGTAGGCGCCGAGCAGGTGCCGCGGCAGCCGCGGACCCGGCGGGATTCCGGTGAGATCGGCTGGTGCTGGCTGCGGAAATCGCGCCCTGCCAACTTTGGTGTCATTCCGCCACATTGTCTTGGCTGCTATTTGCTTGCCTCCGTTCAATCGAGAACCTCCAGCTAGAAGACGGTGGCGACGGGGCGCCGCGACCGGAGGATTACCCGCGCGCCGCGCGCCGGGATCATCGTTACGTTGCGGTGTACGGCATGCTCGGGGGTGGGATCGGCAGCGACGAGATCGAGTCGGCGAGCCATCGCCTCGAGTACCACCCGCTGCTCGGCCATCGCGAGTGCTGCCCCAAGGCAGCGGCGAATGGCGCCACCGAAAGGAAGCCACTCGTAGGTGCCCGGCTTGCGGTCGATCCAGCGCTCGGGGCAAAACTCGAAGGGGTCGGGATAGAGGCTCTCCTGATGATGGATGAGGAGGATGCTGATGAATACGGGGGTGCTGGCGGGAATCGCGTAGGAGCCGAGCCGCCAAGGTTTTTCCACCCGCCGGCCGGTGAGCGGTACCACCGGCCGCGAGCGCATCGCCTCGGTGATCGTCTGCTCGATCACCTCAGCCGCTTCGGTTTCAGTCCGGACGGCGTCAAGCAGGCGCTCGTGGGCGGCCGGATTGCGGACAAGTCGCTCCCAAGCCCAAGCAAGAGAGTTGGCAGTGGTCTCGTGGCCAGCGAGGATGAGAGTTACGAGCTGCGAGTGGATTTCGGAATCGCTGAGCGGCTCGCCCCCCTCGTTGCGCGCCAGTAAGAGCAGCGAAAGGATGTCGCGGCGCTCGGTGAGATCGGCGTCGCGGCGACGTTTGGCAATTAGGGGATAAATGGTGCGCTCACCGACCCAGACCGCGAGCTTGTTGAAGCCGACCGGGGCCTGGCGTCCCAGGTTCAGCAGTTCGAAGGGCCGGTAGGCAGGCCAGGTGCTCATTGCCAAAAATCGCTTGGTGGCCGCGCGGAGCCTCGCCTCCGTACTCCCCGCTGGAGGCCGTCCCTGGATTCCAAAGATCCCCGCCATGATCACGTCGAGAGTTATCGCCTGCATCCGCGGGGCCAGAGCGAAGGGGCGGTTCAGCGGCCATCTGTCGATCTCGCGCTCGGCTGCCGCGGCGATCGCCTCCGTATAGCGCTCGATTGCTTCGCCGTGAAAGGGCGGCAGGAGCAGCTTTCGCTGGCGCATGTGGCGATCTCCGAGGGCAGTGAGCACCGAGTCGGGGCCGAGGATCGGCACCAGCGGCGACTCAGCCGAAGTTGAGGGCGCGTCCTCGGGCTTGGCCGTGAACAGAGACCGGGCGTCATCCGGCAGGCCAGTAACCACCTGACCATCAGGAAGGCCGGGTCGCATCGCGAAGACATCGCCAAGCTCGCGCTTGGCCCGGAAGACGAACTCGATCTGGCGCTGGTCGAAGCGCAGGATCTGCGCCCAGGCGGGCAGGGGCACGACCGGCGGGGCAGGGAGCGCGGCCGCAAGGTTGGACTCAATCGGACCTGCCCCCGAGGGAACCTTGGCGGGGCTGGCGCTAACAGACAAGGTCGGCCCTTCCATAGATCAGGGGATCCATGAATTTGGGTGCGAGGGGCATGCGGCCGTGCTGGACTCGTTGCAGGGTCAAGGGCGACGCTTCGATCGTCGCGAGGCTGTCGCGGTTGCAGTGACAACCGTCAGCGAGGAAGCGCCAGGGCCGCTCAAGGCGATCCTGAGTTCGGGCGACACGATGATTTGTCGAGCGGACGTGCTCCAAGAAAAGAAAAGCGCCTCCTGGCTTTAGTACGCGCGCGATCTCCTCGAGACCCGCACGAGGGTCGGGCATCGTGCACATCACCAATGTGGCGGTAACGCAATCGAAGCTGGCGTCGTCAAAAGGCAGATCTTCGGCCCCCGCCTGAACGAGATCGACATCGGTTCGACCCTCCTCGCTCAACCGGGGGCGCAAAGCCCTCAACATGTTGGGACTGGGCTCGGAGAGGACAAGGTCGACTGCCTCTGGAAACAGGGGCAGGTTCGACCCAGTCCCGGTGCCTATGTCCAGAACCCGTCCGTGGGCCTCGGCGATGAGTGCGCGGCGGACATCGCGCAGCCCGCGCTCGTCGATGCGCCGCATCATGCGCCCGTACCAAGCTGAGAAGGCGCGGGCGACGGTTGCCTCGTAGATCCTCGCCACGACTAGCGCCTCCCTAGCCAGCTCGTGGGATGCTGGCCTCTAGCCACCTGAGGCCTGCCAATTTCTGGTTACCCGCAGACCAAGATCGTTGAGCGCCGGCAACAGGTCGCCGAGGCTGAACAAATCCTCTGGGTTGAAGCACCCGGGGCGGCCTTGCCCGTCAAGTAGTGCTTCTCCGAACAGGCGCGAGGCCACAGCGGTAGTGCGGTAGTCCCCCTCGCACTCAAGCACCGAGGCGCCCAGGCGTTCGCTCCCACGCTGCGCCCCAACCCAGATCGCGGTCGGCTCCCTGGAAGCCTCGGCCCCCTTGCTGAGGCCAAGCGTGAACGCGGCTCGGGGCAGGGCAGAGATCAGACGCAGAGCGTTCATCGTGCGCAGCGCCAGGTTCACTGGCCGGTCGCCGAAACCGAGGTAGGTCTCCAGGGTGCGCTGTCCCGCCACGCCCCCGAACCCCCCGTCCTCGTCCTCGGCCACCTCGATGAACGAGAGCTCGCCGAAGGGTTCGGGCATCGACAACTCGACCACCCGGTGATGGTTCTGCGAGGTCAGGCCGTGATGGGCAAATTCCCCACCGGCCCTCCCCACCGTCCCCGCACGAAGCACGGTGAAGGCGACCTCCAGGCAGTCGGCACGCGCATGCTCCGCTAGTAACTCGGCGGCCACCAGATTGGCGACGCCGGGGACCAGGCCTGCGTTGAGCAGGGCAGTCCCCTTCGGCCCTCTTACCTCGGCAGTAATTGCGGCCGCGGTCCGCGCGGGGGCGTGGCTGCAGTTGACGAGGACCCCACCCTGTTCGAGCACCGCTCGCTCGGCCGCCCAGCCCGGGTGCGCCACTGTGTTGATGACCAGATCGACATCCCGCAGGGCCGACGCCACTGTCTCGGGACGGTCGAGGTCGATCTGACGAAAGCCGTTTCCTTGATCCGGCCTGCGACCGGCCGGATGCACTTTCCAACCGGCTCCGTCGAACTGCTCGACGACAGTACCGCCGAGGGCGCCGTGCGCGCCGATCACACAGACATTCCGAACAGGAGAAGCGGTCATGCCTCGCTCCGCGCTCCGGCCCCTGGGGTCGCGGTCTCCACGGACGGGGAAAAAAGACCCGCGGAAAGCACAACCGTCCCCTCCACCGCATGGACGAGAGAACCGAAGACATCAACGTCGATCAAGCCAAAGGCGCGGCTGCCCAGCATCAGTCCCCAAAGCGCCGCCGCGAGATAGATTGGGCCACCGGTGATTGCGAAAACGCGAGCCGCCGCCGGGCGAAGGCAGACGGTGAGACCGGTGAGACCGGTGATGAGGTGGAAGACACCGTGCCAACCGTTGACCGCAATCGGGATGCCGATGAGCCTGACCTCTTCATGGGCACCGAGTGAACTGACACTGCCCGAGGCGAGCGAGCTAATGCCGTCGAGCGCCCAGACGAGGCCGAAGAGAGCGGCAACGATCTGGGCGGGCGTCCAATGGCGAAGGCGCGCAGCACTCACTTCCTCACCCCTCTCGATCGCGGCGCTGCCGGTGATGTCGCGGTATGCATCCAGTGCCCCTCCCAGTCCAATACGGCCGTATTGGTTGTAGAATACACCTGTATGGGGAATGTTGTCGAGACGCCGTCCACGCGGGAACGGATCTGCGAAGCGGCACTGCTGGGTTTTGCCGAAAGCGGCGTTGAGGCAACCTCGATCAGGGATGTGGCGGCGGCGGCAGGTGTCTCTGCGGGGCTGGTCCAGCATCACTTCGCGACGAAGGACAAGCTGCGAGAGGCAGTCAACGAGTACGTCGTTGAACGGGCGGCCGAGGCCTTCGCGGAGTTTCCGGCGTCAGGGTCGGCCGCAGAGATCCTCAGGGAACTGGGTAACCGGGTCACGGCCTTGGCACACGAGCATCCCGAGGCCCTGCTCTACGTCGCGCGACTCAGCGCCGATGGGGACCCGGCGGCGCTGGAGATCTTCGACGCCTTCCTGGCAATCTCGCGCGAGCAGTGGAGGCTGCTGGCAGAGACGGGAGCGCTACGAGCCGATGCGGATATCGAGTGGGCCGCACTGCAGACGATCGTCTCGATTCTCGGCCCCACCCTGTTCGAGGGCGCGATCAACCGGCATCTTCCGGCTCCCTGGCGCAGTCCAGAGGAGCTTGAGCGCTGGAACCGGGCGAACGCGGAGTTGTTCACGCGGGGGTACTTCAAGCACGCCGGTCAGGACTGAGGCCGAGGTCTGACGACACCTAGAGCTGGGATTCTCGATCTCCGAAGCCGAGTCCCTGCTCGAGAAGCACTACGGGCGCTGGCCCCTTCCACACAGTAGATGCTCCTGACTCTGGGCTGACCCCGGGAGCCTTTGAGACAACGGGGCAACGTGGTGGTCATCGCGTTGGCGTCGAGCAGCACGCTCAGTTCGGTTTCGAGGCGGGCGACGATAGGGAAGCTCTACCCCAGCGTCGCGCAGGTCGCGAATGTATGGACCGATCGAGGCTCTAGCCAGATCCAGTGCTTCAGCGATCTCCCGTTCCCCGCGCCCTTCCCGCCAGAGCCGGATCAGCAGTTGGTCGCGTTCGGTTTTGGTCGGGGCTTCCCCCGGCAGGAATTCGGGGGGAGCGAGTGGCCGGATATGGCAATCCGCCACCCCGGCAAACAGCTCGGCGAAGCCGATCTCCAGAGCGCCCGCGAGCCTAACCACCGTGAAGATCCTGAAGTTGCGGGCGCCACGCTCGAAATCGACAAGATCGCCGCGGCTCATCGACGCCCGATCACTTAGGGCCTGCTGGTGCTGGGAGAGATCCGCCCCGGTGGCGTGCGCGCAGGACGTTCTGCCCCAAGCGGCCAAGCGCCAGGCGGGGCATCCTCCACTTGGAACGAACCGGAGGCCGAATCCCAGGCGATTCCGGCGGTGATGAGCCCACACCGCGCATTGAGGCTTCCGGCCAGTCTCAGGATGAGGGCTAGCTGCGGAATCCCCGACTTTCCCCTCTCGATCTTCGACAAATGCGTGAAGTGCGTCTCGGCTGCTTCGGCGAACTGCCTCAGACTCAAACCGGTTTCCTCACGGTGACAGGCGACGTTGGCGCCGAGCCGCAGTGCGATCTCCTCGTTGGAGGCGCCGCCGCGGTCTGATGGATCGACAGCACCAGCGACAGGCGGGTCCTCATCGCCGGAAGTTGCGTGACAGAGAGGGCGGCGGCGGCGCGCGCGCTCGTGAACCGCTCGCGTCGGCCGGCACCGATAGCAAAGCGGCTCCCCACGCTCCCTGAGCCGGTGGACGGTGGCTGAAACGGTTCCCGGCGAGGTACCTACGGCCTCGGCGATCTCTCGCGCGGTCTTTTCTTCATTCCAGAGGAGACGGATCGCCCCATCGAGGCTGCGGCCGGGATGCCGAGCGCGGCTTCCGTCACAGGGCGGTCGCTCGGGCTTCCAAGCGATTCCGTCGAGCAGGGACTCGGGCGCGACTTCCAGCGATCGGGCCAGGCCGAAGAGAGTTCGGATCGACGTCTCGCGAATACCCCGCTCAATCAAGGAGAGGCCGGCCTTGCTGAGGCCGGCGGCACGGCCGAGCGCTTGCTGGGTCAAGTGCCGCCGCTCGCGAGCGCGACGCGCATTCGCTCCGAAGATCGCAGCCGCCTCCTCCCGAGTGGCGACGGGATCACACTTCGGGGCAGGCTCGAAGACCGGCATATTGCTGGGCAGGACGAGAAGAAGCCGGGGAGCCGTTCCTTTAGCGGGTGCTGGGAATTGTGGACAATCTGGCCTGGGTTCCAGTAATTGCGCTCGGTGAGTTGGTCGATCGAGGCGCCCAGCGAATGCACGAGCCGCAATGCCGTGGTCAGGCGCAATTCGTGGGCGCCGTCACCCTCGATCTCCGAGATCGTGCTGTAGCCCATCGCCGCCCGGTTGCTCAACTCGTTCAGCGAGATACCGGCGCGAGCCCGAAGCTCGTTGAGATTGATCGAGAGCCGATCCGCGATTGCGGTCCCCAGCACAAGGCAATCCTCGCATCGCGTCGGAGGAGTCCCATCCGGTTCGAGATCAACCAGCTCCCGCCCGCACTCGGCACAGTGGATCGGTTCAGGACTGAGGTCCGCCGCCAACAAACGCGCTCACCCCACTTGGCGGGCGCCCCGGCGGTCCTGGCAAGGCTCCCGCCCGGCCGGTTCGCGTCGGTTCACCGATGTGCCCCGGCCGGAACTCCATCTGCGGTTGTTCGAGGGCCGAGGCAGGTGGGCGGAGGTCCCGCAAGCAAGGACGGGAACCACCTCACCTCCCTGTGGCCTGCGCCCCGACCCTCGAACAATCGCAGATGGAAGTGCCCAGCTTCTCGGGGGATGGCGGGGTTTCGGCCGAGGCAACCAAGGTGGCCTGGGCCCGTTCCCGGGCCTGGATGCCTCGACCTACTTCCCCGTCCCCTCACCGCGCGGTGACCCCTTTCAGGTCGTACGCGCGGGGAGTCTTTTTCGCCAGCCGGACCTTTTTGGCTTTCGCAGCCGGGCGAGGCAGTTGGCAACGGCGCGGAGGATTTCTGATCCCTTTGCCGATCGCGCTGGCCGTCAGCGGCAGCTCTCCTTCGTGCTTGCACATGTAGGAGAGGACAAGCCCGTCCAACTCGCCGGGGCGAAGACGCTTCTTGTGCTTGGCGCCGCCATTGGACGCGCCTGCCGCCTTGGCTTTGCTCGACGCCGCTTTGGGGCTTGCGGCCTCTTTCGTTTTGGTGCTCATGCTGATGCCTCCTCTTGGTTGCCGAGGCGGGCCAGAAGCTCGTCGCAGGTCTGCTCGGCGAGCCGGAAACGCGCTCGGCGCTCCTCGTCGGTTTCGGTTGGGGTCTGCTTCAGGCCGTCAGCGAAGGCGACGCGAGCGTCTTCGCGGGCGCGCGTCAGCGTGCTGGCGAGAGCTTCGGCTGGCAGGGTCAGCTCGAACTGGTCCTGGTCGACCTCGGGCATGCGGAGGGCTTCCGCCAGCCCCCTGTCGAACCAGCGCAGGTCCTGCATGAGCTGCGCGTCCTGTTCGAGTTCGCGCACCTGTTCCTCGCGGGTGACGCCGCTCTCAACGGAGCGCTGAAATCGCAAGTCGCCAGCAGTGAAGAAGCGATAGGCCATCAAGCCCTGTAGCGAGTCACGCTCTCGCGGTCAATCGTCAGGCTCACGGGGCCCTCGCCGACCCTCGTGTCGAGTGCGTCGGTCAGCTCGGCGCAGAGGTCGCGGGCGCGCGTGAAGTACGCGATCAGCTCGTCGTACTCCTCCCGCTTGCGTTTCTCGTCCTCTGGCGCGTCAAGGCCATCCTCGGCATCCAGGCGCAGCCGCTTCAGCGCTTCGATCAGCTCGTGGCGCGGCTGCGTCAGCGCGTAGGAGTCCCGAGCGTTATCGGGGTCCCAGCCAAGGTCGTTGAGCATCCGATGTCTTCACCGAACTCCAGGCCGAAGCGCTCGGCGATGGCAAAGTCACCCCGCTCGATCATCAAATAGACGTCGCCGATCCCGCTGATGTGCTGCGTCACCAGCCGGTGAAGTGGCTGACGCTGCTCGCGGCTGATCTCGATGGTGGTGCTGGGCATCGCGCCCCCCTTTTTGTTAGGGCACCGAAGCCGGCCACGATGCTGCCCCGATAGGGGCGACGGCGAGTACCGTCTTTCGTGCATCGAAGTGTGAGCTTCGGTGCCGGCCCCGGGGCGTTCCACCGCCGCCGGGGCACTTTTGCTTATGTCGGCGCGGCGACCGTAGCTCCGCTGCCGGGCTAAAGCGAGGCGGGACCGGGCGAAATCGCCGCTAATCGCCGCGCATCGGCGTCATTCGAGGCACTAGTGCCTGAAATGGAGGTGATATGAGGGGATGGTTTGATTTCCCGTTCAGAGACCCTGAACGACGAAAGCCCGCTGTAGAGCGGGCTTTCGCGTGAAGCGGCTGAAGGGATTCGAACCCTCGACCTTCTGCATGGCAAGCAGACGCTCTAGCCAGCTGAGCTACAGCCGCACCGGCCGCGGATTATAGGCGGGCGGCGAGGACACGCCCGCCCCTAGTCCTCCAGCTCGGCGAGGAGGTCGCGCAGGTCGAGCGGTTCGGTGACCATCGCGATCTCCTCGTCGCCGGGCGAGCGCGGCCACTCCTCGCGCGGGCGGTCGCGGTAGAGCTCGATCCCGTTGCCGTCGGGGTCGTTGACGTAAAGCGCCTCGCTGACGCCGTGGTCGGAGGCACCGCCGAGCGGGACGCCGGCCCGCTCGAGGCGGCGCAGCGCGTCGGCCAGCGTGCGCCGGTCGGGGTAGCGGATCGCGAGGTGGAAGAGGCCGGTGCTGCCCGGCGGCGGCGGCGCGCCGCCCTTCGAGTGCCAGGTGTTGAGGCCGATGTGGTGGTGGTAGCCGCCGGCCGAGACGAACGCCGCCTCGTCGCCGAGCCGCTGCTGCAGCTCGAAGCCGAGCGCGCCGCAGTAGAAGTCGAGCGCCCGGTCGAGGTCCGCCACCTTGAGGTGGATGTGGCCGATGTCGACGCGCGGATCGATCGGCTCCGCCACCGGCTCAGGCCTCCGCCCCGTCGAGCACCTGGTTGACGAGGCGGTCGGCCTCGGCGTTCTCGGCACGGCGGACGTGGCGGATCGACCAGCGGTCGAACGGCCGCAACGCCTGCTGCACCTCGGCGTGCAGCTCGCGCAGGGTCGCGTCTTTGACCTTGTACTCGCCCTTGACTTGGCGCACGATCAGCTCCGAGTCGCCGACCAGCTCCAGCTCGCTCGCCCCCAGCTCTGCCGCCCGCTCGATCCCCAGCAGCAGCGCCCGGTACTCGGCGACGTTGTTGGTCGCCGTGCCGATCCGCTCGCCGCGCTCCTCGAGCACCTCGCCCGCGGCGGCCTGGACGACCGCGCCGATCGCCGCCGGGCCCGGATTCCCCCGGGCGCCGCCGTCGACGTTGACGACCAGCTTCATCGCGGCGCGCCCAGCGCCAGGCGGCCGTCCGCACCCGCGCTCGCATTCCACTGCCGGGCCGAGCCGTCGAGCTGGTCGATCTCGTCGCCCCTGCCGAGCTGGAAGACGGGCCGCGGCTCGTCGCCCAGGTCGACACACCACTGATACCAGCCCAGCTCCCAGGCGACCGTCACCCGCACCTGGCTCGGCGAGCCGGCGGCGGCGCCGATCGAGACCCGCGGCGGGCCCAGGGTGCGTGTCAGGCCGGCGACCGTCCGCGCCGCCTCGCTGGCGTTGAAGCGGGCGACCGCACGCTCGAATCGACGACCGGTCGTCGCCATCGCCACCCGGCCGACAGTCGCTCCCGGAGCCGCAGGATCTACGCCGCTGAGCCTCACGCAGCAAAGCTAGCAGCGGCCCGGCGACCTACGCCGCGGCTGCGGCGCCTTGCTGCGCGCTTGCAACGACCTTCTCAGCCAGGTGCGCCGGCACCGGCTCGTAGCGCTCAAACTCGACCGTGAACTCCGCCCGGCCGCCGCTGATCGAGCGCAGGTCGGGGGCGTAGTCGAGCACTTCGGCCATCGGCACCTCGGCCCGGACCTCGGTCGCCGTCCCTTTCGGCTCCATCCCCAGCGGGTGGCCGCGGCGAGAGTTGAGGTCGCCGATCACGTCGCCGACCACTTCCTCGGGACAGTTCACCGTTAACCGCACGATCGGCTCCAGCAGGACCGGGTCGGCGGCCGCCATCGCCTCGCGGAAGGCCATCGAGCCGGCCACCTTGAAGGCCATCTCGGAGGAGTCGACGTCGTGGTGTTTGCCGTCGACCAGGCGCACGCGCACGTCCTTGACCGGGTAGCCGGCGACCGTGCCGTGCCGCATCGCCTCCTCCACCCCCTTCTCGACCGCGGGGATGAAGCTGCCGGGGATCGCCGCGCCCTTGATCTTGTCGACGAACTCCAGGCCGGCGCCGTCCTCACCGGGCTCGATCTCGATCTTGCAGTCGGCGAACTGGCCACGCCCGCCCGACTGCTTCTTGTAGCGGGCGTGCGCCTCGGCCGGTTGGCGGATCGTCTCCAGGTAGGGGACGCGCGGCGGGTGCAGCTCGATCTCGGCCCCGAAGCGCCGCTTCATCCGCTCGACGATCACCTCGACGTGGACCTGGGTCAGGCCGGCGACGATCTGCTCGCCGGTCTGGGCGTCGCGGTGGACGTCGAGGGTCGGGTCCTCCTCGCTCAGCCGCCGCACGGCCGCCGCCGCCTTCTCCTCGTCGCCCTTGGTCTTCGGCTCGTAGGCGAAGGCCATCACCGGCGCCGGCAGGTCGAGCGGGGCGAAGGCGATCTCCTCCTGGCGCTCGCAGAGCACGTCGCCCGCCTGCGTCTGCTTCAGCTTCGCCACCGCGCCGATCTCCCCCGCACCGAGCTCGGTGACCGGCTGCAGCTCGCTGCCGAGCGGCCAGCCGAGCTGCCCGATCCGCTCCTTCTCCAGCCTGGTCACGTTGACCGCCTGCGAGTCGGAGCGCAGCGTGCCGCGGTAGACGCGCAGCAGGTTGATCCGCCCGGCGTAAGGATCGGCGAGCGTCTTGAAGACGTAAGCGACCAGCGGGCCGTCGTCCTCGGGGGCGACCTCGATCGCCTCTCCCCCCTGGCCGATCGCCTCGACCGGGCCGCGCATCGCCGGCGAGGGCAGGTCCTCGACCAGCGCGCCGAGCAGGCGGTCGGCGCCGAGGTTACGGGTGGCGACCCCGCAGGTGACGGGGAAGAGACGCCCCGCGGTGACTCCCTGCTTGAGCGCGCCGACGATCTCGGCGTGGTCGATCTCCTCCCCCTCGAGATAGCGCTCCATCAGCTCGTCGGAGTTCTCCGCCACCTCGTCCATCAACTTCTCGCGGTACTCCTCGGCCTGTGCACGCAGCTCCTCGGGGATCTCGACCTTGCTCGCACTGCCCCTTGCCTCGCCCTCGTAGACGAAGGCCTCGAGGTCAATCAGGTCGATCACGCCGCGCACCTCGTGCTCGGCGCCGATCGGGATCTCGGTGGCGACGACGTGCGGGCCGAAGGCGGCCTTGAGCGAGTCGAGCACGGCGAAGAAGTCGGCCCGCTCGCGGTCGAGCATGTTGACGAAGACCAGGCGCGCCAGGCCCTCAGCGTCGGCCCGCGCCCTGAGCCGCTCGGTCTGCACCTCGACCCCGGCGACGCCGTTGACGACGACGACCGCCGAGTCGGCCGCCCGTAGCGCCGCCGCCGCGTCGGCGACGAAGCTGGGGTCGCCGGGGGTGTCGATCAGGTTGATCTCGCGGTCGGCGTGCGCAAAGCAGGAGACGCAGGCGTTGATCGAGAGGCCGCGCCGGCGCTCGTCGTCCTCGTGGTCGGAGACGGTCGAGCCG
>JBKPOW010000051.1:0-5852 GCA_046733275.1 Actinomycetota bacterium | reverse complement strand
GGTCCACGCCGTCCCGCCGGGGCAGGTCCCCGACGCCGCCGCCGCGCTGCTTGAGCGCGCGCGGGCACCCCAGTTGGTCGCCCTCGGCGGCGGTCGCGTGATCGACACCGCCAAGGCGGTGGCCGCGGTCAGCGGCGCCCGCGTCGCGGCGATCCCGACGACGCTCTCCGGCGCCGAGATCACCGGCTTCCACCGCCTGCCGGCCGGAGCCGAGTCGCGCGTGCGGGCGATGACGCGGCCGCAGTTGGCGATCGCCGACCCGCGGGCGATGACGAGCCAGCCCGAGGCGGCGCTGCGCGCCAGCGCGATGAACAGCCTCGCCCACGGCGCCGACTCGCTCTACACGCCCTTCGCCAACCCGGTCTCGACGATGACCGCCCTGCGCGGCGCCGCCCTGATCGCGGCCGCGCTCGACCAAGCGCCGGCGGAGCGAGACCGCGCCGCTCTCGCCGAGGGTTCGCTGCTCTGCGCCTACGCGATCGACTCCGCCGCCTTCGGCCTGCACCACGTCATCTGCCAGACCCTGGTCCGCATCTGCGGCACGCCCCACGCCGAGACCAACGCCGCGATCCTGCCGCGGGCGATGGCCTTCATGGTGCCCCGCGCCCCGACCGAGCTCGCGGCGCTGGCGGAGGCGATCGCCTCCGAGCCCGCCGAGATCGAAGCCCGAGTCCTGGAGCTGGGCGGCAACCCGCCTGGCTTGGGCGACCTCGATGCGGACCGCGGCAAGCTCGACCAGGCAATCGAAGCGATGCTCCAACGCCCCGAGCTGGCGTTCACGCCGGAGCCCCCGAGCGGAGGCGAGCTGCGCGAGCTGATCGAGCGCGCCTGGTAACCGCTCCGGCGGCTTCGTGTAGCGCTTTGCGTGACCCCCGAGCGTCTCCAGCGCTACCACGCCTACACGTGTGCCCACAGCGTCAACTGGCCCCTCTACCTCCTGGCCAGGGCGGTGTTGACGCCGTTCCTGCTGCTCTACCTTCGGCTCGGTCGCACCGGCCGCGAGTACGGCCGCGTCGGCGGCGGGCTGATCGTCGCCGCCAACCACCGCAGCTTCCTAGACCCCTTCGTCATCGGCGCGGCGCTGCCCTGGCGGCGGCCGATGAACTACGTCGCCAAGGTCGAGTTGTTTGAGCGCCGCTGGCAGGGCTGGCTGCTCTCGCGCCTCGGCGCCTTCCCGATTCGCCGCGGCGACTCCGACGAGATGGCGATGGAGACCGCCCGGCTGGCGATCGAACGCGGCGGCACCGTCTGCATCTTCCCCGAGGGGACGCGGATCCGCCGCGGCACGCTGGCCGACCCCAAGCGCGGCGTCGGCAGGCTGGCGCTGCAGACCGGCGCCCCGGTCGTGCCGACCGCCGTCTTCGGCAGCGAGCGCGTGCGGCGCGGTTGGCGCATCCGGCCGCGTCAGGTGCGGGTGCGGCTGGGCAAGGCGATGACCTTCCCCACGGTCGCGGAGCCCTCGCCGCCGCTGGCCGAGTCGGTGACCGCGCGGATCTGGCCCAACGTCCTCCTGCAGTGGGAAGAGATGGGCGGTCTGCCGCCGATGCGCCGCGCCGCCGTGATCGGCGCCGGCAGCTGGGGCACCGCGGTGGCGGTCCTGCTCGCCCGCGGCGGCCTCGAGGTGCAGCTCGGCGCCCGCACCGCCGAGCAGGCCGGCGAGCTGCGGGAGACGGGCGAAAACCGGCGCTACCTGGAGGGCGTCGAGCTGCCCGAGTCGCTGCTCGTCTGCCCCGCCTCCGAGATCGAGCTGGCCGGCCTCGACCTGGTCTGCATGGCGATCCCCTCGGGCTCGCTGCCGCAGGCGGTCGGCGCGATCGCCGACCGCGTCAGCGACCGCTCCGCCGTCCTCCTCCTCACCAAGGGCATGATCGCGCCGCTGGGACAGCTGCCCGCCGAGTACGTCGGCGAACGGATCCGCGCCCGCGCGGTCGCTTCGCTCGGTGGGCCCGCCCACGCCCGCGAGGCGGTCTCCGGCTCGGCCGCGCTCGTCCTCGGTTCGGGCGACGCCGACCTGCGCGACCAGCTGGGAGAGGTCTTCGACCGCGCCGGGCTCGTCTGCGAGCGCACCCGCGACGTCACCGGCGTCGAGATGGCGGGGGCGGCGAAGAACGCCGCCGCCCTTGCCGCGGCGGCGTCTGAGCCCTTCGGCCTCAACGCCGCCGGGATCGCCGCCGCCCAGGTCTGGCGCGAGTGCATCGGCTATGCGATCGCGCGCGGGGCGGAGCTCGAGACGTTCTCAGGGCTCGCTGGGGTCGGCGACCTGACCGCGACCGTCCTCGCCCCCGCCGGCCGTAACCGCCGCGCCGGCGAGCTGCTCGGCCGGGGCACCCCCGCCGCCGAGATCCCGGCGATCATCGGCCAGGCGTCCGAGGGCCTCGACGCCGTGCCGCTGCTCGCCGGCACGCTCGCCGCCGCTGGCAGCGAGGCCGAGGCGCTCAACGGGCTCGCCGACCTGATCCGCGGCGAGATCGACCCCGAGACCTGGGTCGCCGGCCTGCGCCTCGGCGAGCGCTCGCGCAAGGAGGCGGCATGACTCACCGCAACGCCGGGCTAGGCTTGGCTCATGAGCGGTCCCGAGGAGAACGTCGAGCCGGCGAGCCTCGACCCCGCCGCCAAGGCCGAGCTCGACCGCGCCTTCTCCCAGCTCTACCGCGACCACCTCAAGGACGTCTACTCCTACGCCTATTACCGGGTCGGCAACCAGTACGACGCCGAGGACCTGACCGAGCAGGCCTTCCTGCAGGCATACCGCCACTTCGACCGCGCCCGGCGCGAGTCCGACGGGCGGCCGCTGCGGCCCTGGCTGATCCGCATCGCCCACAACCTGGCGCTCAACTACTACCGCGACCGCTCGCGGCGGCCGCAGACTCCGCTGGAGAGCGCCGACCCTATCCCTGCCCGGCACGGGACCGAGGCGATCGCCGAGGGTCGCGAGGAGCTGCGCCAGGTGATCGACAAGCTCGACGACCTGCCGGACGACCGCCGGGACGCGCTGATCATGCGCTTCGCGCTCGGCATGGACAACCGCGAGATCGCCCGCGCGCTGGGGCGCAGCGACGGCGCGACCAAGGTCTTGATCCACCGCGCGATCAAGCAGCTGGAGGAGGCGATGAGGGATGAGTGAGGCGAGCGAGAGGCTGAGCGGCACCACCTGGGACGTAGAGCGCCTGCTCGGCGACGCGCTGCGCCCGATGGAACCGCCGGAGCGGCTCTCCGGCCGCTTCGAGGACACGCTCACGGCGTTCGCCCAAGCGGCCGCCGAGGAGCTCTCCGACTGGGCTGAGGAGCTCTCCGAGAGCGAGCTGGGGGCGCTGCGCGACCCGCGCAACTGGGTGCGGCCGGTGGTCGCGGTCGGCGCCGGCGGGATCGCCACCGGCGCCCTCGTCCTGCTCGAGATGCGTCGCCGCGGTCGCCAGCAGACGAAGAGCCGCCTGCGTGCGGTGACCGGCCGCGTCGGCCTCTAGAGCAGCGAGCCGAAGACGGCGACCGCGCCCTAGACGGCAACCAGCCCGACCGCGTAGCGCCGCGAGGCGAAGCCGGCGAGGAGCAGGCCGGCGGCGCCGGTGAGGGCGTGGAAGACGTTGGCCCAGCCGTTGACGGCGAGCAGGCCGAGCGCTTCGCCGGCGTCGTCGGGGCGGTCGAAGGAGGCGTCGAAGAAGAAGCCGACGATGCCGTAGGCGACGAGTGCCGCCCCGGCCAGGGCGGCGAAGAGCCGGACGGGGCTGGCCTCCTCCATCGGCGGCGATTGTAGGCTGCCCGTCTCCGCATGGAGACTTGCTACAGGCATCCCAACCGCGAGACCGGCGTCTCCTGCTCCAACTGCGGGCGGCCGATTTGCCCCGATTGCATGACCCCGACCCCCGTCGGGATGCGTTGTCCCGAGTGCGCCAGGGAGCGCACCCGGGTGACGCGCGGTGCGGCGGCGTCGGGCCGCTACGACTCTCCCGCCACCTACGTCCTGATCGCGCTCAACGTCGCCGCCTACCTGGCCGAGATCGCCGGCGGGGGCGGCGGCCTGGACCCCGGGGCCAGCTCGGTTCTAATCGACTTCGGCCTCTTCGGCCCCTCCGTCGCCGAAGGCGAGTGGTACCGCCTGCTCACCTCCGGCTTCCTCCACGCCAGCGTCTTCCACATCGGCTTCAACATGTTCGCCCTCTACTTCCTTGGCCGCATCCTCGAGCCGGGGATCGGCACGCCGCGCTTCGTAGCCCTCTACCTCGCTTCGCTCTTCGCTGGCTCGCTCGGTGCGCTGCTGCTCGATCCGGACGCGCTCACGATCGGCGCCTCGGGCGCGGTCTTCGGCGTCTTCGGCGCCACCTTCGTCATCGCCCGCCACCGCGGCATCGACAACCTCGCCGCATCGGTAGGGCTGATCCTCGTGCTCAACCTGGCGATCACCTTCGGCAGCCGGGAAATCAGCATCGGCGGCCATCTCGGCGGCCTCGTCGCCGGCGCCCTCTGCGCGCTGGTCGTAGTCGCCGGCGAGCGCGGCATGCTCGGTCGGCGGCGACTGCCGATCGAGTTGGCCGCGATGGTGGCGATCGCCGTCTTCGCGATCGCGACCTCGATCGCCATCGCCTGAATCAGTCGCGGCGGCTTAGAGCGGCGCCCGTACCTCGGCGAAGCCGATGTTGCCCGGCGGGTCGACGAGATCGGGGTGGAGGATGTGGCCGAGCAGCTCGATGCCGTCGACCAGGCGCGGGCCCGGGCGCGAGAATGTCGAGGCCGCATCCACCGCATACACGCGGCCGGCGCCCAGCGCCGCGATCCGGTCCCAGTGCGCCACCGCGTGCGCCTGCGCTTCGCTCACGTAAAGGCCGCAGGGCATCGCCACGACCACGTCCGGTCCGAGCCCCGAGAGCTCCCCCCACTGGACCTCGGGCGAGCTCAGGCCGGGGGGACCGGCGACGTCTTCGCCGCCGGCGATCGAGATCATCTCCGGCACCCAGTGGCCGCCGACGTAGGGCGGGTCGAGCCACTCCAGGGCGATCACGCGCGGCGTCGGAGCGCCGGAGACGGCGGCGCGGACGCTGGCCAGGCGGCCCTCCAGCTCGCCCCGCATCTGGTGCGCCTCGGTTCCCAGCCCGGTCGCCTCGCCGAGGCGGACGACGTCCTCGAGCATCTCGCCGAGGGTGCTCGGGTCCTGCTGCAGAACGCGCGGCCGGCTCGGCAGCCGCGCCGCGACCTCGAGCACGTCCTCGTAGGAGACGGCGCAGACGGCGCAGACCGCCTGGGTGACGATCAGGTCGGGGGCGACCTCGGCCAGCCTCTCCTCGTCGAGCTCGTAGAGCGCCCGGCCTTCGCCCACCGTGGTCTTCACCGCCCTGTCGATCTGCGCCTCGTCAAGCCCGTGGTCGAGGACCGTGCGGGTGAGGTGGGGAAGCGATCGCGCCCCCGAGGGGAAATCGCACTCGTGCGTAACGGCGACCACCCGGTCGCCGAGCCCGAGGGCGAAGAGCATCTCCGTCGCGGAGGGAACGAGGCTGGCGATGCGCATGCGGCGCCCAATATCTCACCCCGGCGTTCCGCGGGCAGGGAAGCTATATTCACCAATTGCCGAATGGCCGAAGACGACCTTCCCCGAAGTACCGGGCCACATAGACGCCGATGAGCGCCCTGCTGCTCGTCCTGCTGCTCCTGCTGGTCGCCGTCAACGGCTTCTTCGTCGCGGCAGAGTTCGCCCTCGTGCGCAGCCGCCGCGGCAAGCTCGAGCAGCTGGTCGAGGAAGGCGAGCGCGGCGCCGAGGAGGTGATCGAGCAGCTCGACAAGATCGACGAATCGCTCTCGGCCTGCCAGATCGGCATCACGATGGCCTCGATCGGGATCGGCTTCCTCGGCGAGCCGTCGCTGGC
>JBKPOW010000050.1:0-1139 GCA_046733275.1 Actinomycetota bacterium | reverse complement strand
GCCGTCCGTCGCCTTCTGGACCGCTCGGTCCAGCACGCCAGGGCTTGCCCCTTCGGCGACGGGCGCGGGGAGCGTGGCGCCCGCTTTCTCGCGCCAGGCGATCAGACGCTCGCAGAAGACCTGGCACCGCGTGCAGTGGCTCAAGTGGTCTCGGGCCTGCGCGGTCTCCGTCGAGGTCGAGAGACCGCAAGTGAAGCGCAAGACGAGCGACTCGCCGATCGAGCAGCCACCCCCGGAGAGGCGTGCGACGGCGGCTCGTGCCTCGTCCATGATCTCTTCAAGGTGGCGCTTGACGATCCGCTCGCTCACACCGAGGCGGTCGGCGATTTCGGGACGGTTGTAACCGGCGCCGTGAAGAGCCAGAACGGCGCGACCACGTTCTGGCAGCGAGGTGGAGACCTCCTCGACCAGCCGGGCGAGGTCGGCGTCATCCTCGCTGGAGATCAACTCCTCCGCCGGGCCGGGCTCGTCGGCAGCGACGCTCGCGACTCGATCCTCGACGGGATCTACAACGAGCTCGCGAGCGTGGTGGGCGGTCTCGCGACTCAGGGCGCGATGGGCGGTCGTGCGAATCCAAATGTAGACCTCGCCCGGCCCGCGCATCTCCGCGTGCTCCAAGAAGCGCTTGCACGCCGTCTGGATCGCGTCCTCGACCGCCTCCGACGAGCACTCGGGGTGCCACGAAGCGAGCTGCGCTCGAAGCGCCCTCGCTCGCTCACCTCGGACTAGGTCCTGAAGGGAGATTCCATTGCCGTTTGAGGCAATCGCCGACGAGCCGTGAGAGTCCATCTGTCTAACAAAGCACCGAGGAGAGAAAGTGGCCCCCCCTTTCGCTGGCGCTGAACTTCCCACTGCCGCCTCCGATGCTCTGCCCGGGCCGCAAATTTCTTGACTACTCGGCCCTACCTAACAACGAGAAGAGCTTACCCAGTTTTCGGTAATTCAATCATTGGCTGTGGTTCCCGTTGTAGAAGCGGCCAGATGACCTGGACGCCGATGTGGGGAGGCCGGGAATCCAGCCGGAGAAGGCTCTTCCGGAGGCTCGCCGTGACCTGCGACATGCGTTCCTTGAGGAAGGTTGGACTTCGGCCGATACTTTTGCGTAGCGAACCACCGCCGCCTCGCGCTACATGTAGAAC
>JBKPOW010000049.1:0-6829 GCA_046733275.1 Actinomycetota bacterium | reverse complement strand
GGCCGGCGACGCGGGCGGAGCTGGCGGAGGCGCTGCACGTCAGCGAGCGGACGGCCCAACGTCGCCTCGACGCGCTGGCGGCGAAGCTCGACGTGCCCGGCGACGCCGGCCGCGAGCGCCCGCGCCTGATCGCCGCGCGGGTCATAGAGCTCGGCCTCGACCGCTGTCTCGGACCGGGCCAAACCTGGCCCGGCGGGGGGCGCGGTTGTCGTTGGCGGGTACGCCCGCGGGGCGCAGGATCGGTGGCGCAGTCCCGAACCACACGGATCGAAAGGAAATGCCATGCGCCACCGCTCGCTACTCATCTCACTCGTCGCCCTGATCGCGCTCGTCCTCTCGGCGTCCGCGGCCTCGGCGGCATCGCCCCGCGCCGTCGTCTACTCCAAAGCGACGACGGTCGAAGGGGTCACCAAAGGCGGCCTCTTCGCCGTCAAGGCCGGCCGGCTCAACCAGCTGACCGAAGACCCGACCGACACCGAACCGGCCTTCTCGCCGGACGGCCGCACGATCGCCTTCGTCCGCGGCGGCGACGTCTACTCGGTCCGTCCCGACGGCTCCGGCCTGCGGCACCTGAGCAGTGGCGCCGAGCTCGACTCGGCCCCGATCGTCTCGCCCGACGGCAAGCGGGTCGTCTTCGAGCGCCGCGCCGCGGCCGGCGCCGCGGCCGACCTCTACACCGTGCGGGTGCTGGGCGGCGGCCTCCGCGCCCTCACCAGCGGGAGCGAGGACGACCATGGGGCCGACTTCTCGCCCGACGGCCGCACGCTCGTCTTCGTCCGCAACAGCGGCGGAGTCAATACCAAGGAGGATCTCTACTCGATGCGGGCCTCCGGCTCCAGCCTGAGGCGCCTCACCCGCACCGGCGTCGATGAGTTCAAGCTGCGCTGGTTCGCCGGCGGCATCGTCTACAGCCGCGGCGAGAGCACCGAAGGGCCGGCGGCCTACGCCGACGTCTACACGGTTCGCGCCAACGGCAGCCGGGCGAAAGCGCTGGTAGCCGGCGTCGGCTCTGCCTACGTCGAAGACGTCTCGCCGAACGGGCGCACCCTGCTCTTCCGCCGCGACCAGGGCCTCTGGTCTAAGCGGATCGGGCCGGGTCGGGCGCGCAAGCTCGCCCAGCTGCCGGACAACTCGGAGACCAACGGCGTCTTCTCCTCGAACGGGCGCCAGGTCGCGGCTTTCGTCGCGGTCGAAGAAAAGCAGTCGTTGGTTGCAATCGACGTCGCCAGCCGTCGCCAGACCCAGCTCGCGGAAGGCTTCGAGGCTTCCGAGAAAGACGGCACTGTCATCGGTCCGGTGATCGCATGGCAGCCGGTCCGTTAGGACGGCGCCGGTAGGGAACGCCACCCGGCGGGGTATAACCGCCGGGTGGCTGACCCCGCTATCGGCTCGACCCTCGCCGGCTACCGCCTCGACGCGCTGATCGCACGGGGCGGCATGGGGATCGTCTACCGCGCCACCCATCTCGCCCTCGACCGGCCGGTGGCGCTGAAGGTGATTGCTCGCCAGTACGCCGATGACGAGGGCTTCCGCGACCGCTTCCTGCGGGAGTCGCGCCTCGCCGCCCGCCTCGACCACCCCGCCGTCGTGCCGGTCTTCGACGCGCGCGAGGAGGACGGGGAGCTGATCGTCGCGATGCGCCTGATCGCCGGCGGCGACCTGAAGAAACGGATCGAGGCGCGCGGGCCGCTGCCGCCGGCGGAGGCGGTCGCCCTGCTCGGCCAGATCGCCGATGCCCTCGACACCGCGCACGCCGCGGGCATCGTCCACCGCGACGTCAAGCCGCACAACATCCTGCTCGAAGGCGACCGAGCCTTCCTCACCGACTTCGGCCTGGCCAAGGCGCTCGGCGAGAGCGGCGCCCTCAGCGGCGCTTCGGTCGTCGGCACCGCCGAATACATGTCGCCCGAGCAGTGGCGCGGCGAGCAGGTCGGGCCGCCTGCCGACGTCTACTCGCTCGGCTGCGTCCTCTACCAGGCGGTAACCGGCGTCGTCCCCTACGCCCGCCGCGAGGGCGACGACGAGCCCGAGCTACCGCGCGGCCTTGACGCGGTGATCGAACGCGCCGTCGACAAGGACCCGGCGCGGCGCTTCCCGACCGCGGGGGACCTGATCGAGGCAGCCCGTGCCCATGAGGGGGCGACCCCAGCCGTGACCCGCGTCCTCTCCGATGCTCCCAGCGGGCCGACCACGTCGCTCGGCGACGAACCTAGCCGGGGCAGCGTTGGCGCTTGGCTCGCCGCGAAAGCGAAGCGCCTGTTCCTCTCCGTCGGGGTGATCCTCGCAGTGATCCTCGCCGGCTTCGTATCCCAGAAGCTTTTCGGCAGCGACGGTCCCTCGGTCTCGGATCCGATCGCGGTGGGCAACCCCCCGCTGCGCCTCGCGGTCGGTCCAGAAACGGTCTGGGTGACGAGCGCCTCCGACGGCACCCTGTCCGCGGTCGATCCGGAGAGCGGGCGGGTGCGCTCGCGGATGCGGCTCGGCCGCGGCGTCTCGGGCGTGGCGATCGGCGCGGGCTCGGTCTGGGTCTCGAGCTCCCGCGCCGGTGACGTCTTGCGCATCGATCCTGACGCGGGAGTGATCGCGCGGATCCAGGTCGGTGGCAGCCCTGGCGCGATCGTCTTCGCCGCTGGGCGGGCCTGGGTTGCCGACGACGACGGGGCGGGAGTGACGTCGATAGACGCGGACACCGACCGCCCCCTCGCGCGACGCACCCCCCCGCATACGGCGCCGTTGCGGCTCGCCGCAGGCGCCGGCGCGGTCTGGGTCAGCAGCGCCAAGACCGGCACGGTGCGCGGCATCGACCTGCGCACGGCGGCCGCGGGCGCGCCGATCCGAGTCGGTCGAGGCCCCGCCGGCGTCACCGTCGGGGGGGGCCTCGTCTGGGTTGCCAACAGCCGCTCGGAAACCGTCACGCGAGTCGACCCTTCGTTGCGTGCGATCCTCGGCGCGCCGATTCCGGTTGGCACCCGGCCAGGTGGGATCGACGCCGGCACCGACACGGTCTGGGTCGCCAACGCGGGCGACAACACGGTCAGCCGGATCGACATCGCCGCCGGCGAGACGGTCGGCGATCCGGTCGCGGTCGGGCCCGATCCCGGCGCCGTCGCGGTTGGCGCCGAAGCCGTCTGGGTAGCCGATAACGGCGACGGCACCGTCACCCGCATCGAGCCCTGACCGCCCTGCCCGAGCCGCAAGACGCGACCAATAGGATCGACTCAGCCGCGATGACGCACGAGATCGACCAGCTCTGCATCAACACCATCCGCACGCTCTCGATCGACGCGATCCAGAAGGCTGAATCGGGCCACCCGGGGACGCCGATGGCGCTGGCCCCGGTCGCCTACGCGCTCTGGCAGCGGCACCTGCGCTTCGACCCCGCCGACCCGGTCTGGCCCAACCGCGACCGCTTCGTCCTCTCCGCGGGGCACGCCTCGATGCTGCTCTACTCACTCCTCTTCCTGGCCGAGGTGCAGGCGGTCGAACCCGACTACGAGGTCGTCGGCCGCCCCGCCGTATCGCTCGACGACATCAAGAGCTTCCGCCAGCTCGAGTCGCGCGCCCCCGGCCACCCGGAGTACCGCTGGACCTCGGGCGTCGAGACGACGACCGGCCCGCTCGGCCAGGGGATCGCCACCAGCGTCGGTATGGCGATCGCCTCGAAGTGGCAGGGGGCCCGCTACGGCACCGACCTCTTCGACTTCGACGTCTACGCGATCGCCGGCGACGGCTGCCTGATGGAGGGCGTCTCCAACGAGGCCGCCTCGCTCGCCGGCCACCTGAAGCTCCACAACCTCTGCTGGATCTACGACAACAACCACATCACGATCGACGGGGCGACCAACATCGCCTACGACGACGACGCCGCGGCCCGCTTCCTCGGCTACGGCTGGAACGTCACCCGCGTCGGCGACGCCAACGACCTCGACTTGCTCGACCGGGCCTTCGAGGAGTTCAAGGCCGAGCAGGGGCTGCCGACGCTGATCGTCGTCGACTCCCACATCGGCTGGGGCTCGCCGCACAAGCAGGACACCGCCGCTGCCCACGGCGAGCCGCTCGGCGCCGAGGAGGTGCGCGAGACCAAGGAGGTCTACGGCTGGCCCGAGAACGCCGAGTTCTACGTCCCCGACGGGGTGGTGGAGCACTTCGCCGCTGGAATCGGCAGGCGCGGGGCCGAGCTGCGCGCCGCCTGGGAGGAGCGCCTCGCCGCCTTCGCCGAGGAGAACGCCGGGCTCGCCGCCGAGATCGAGGCGACGCAGAAGCGCGCCCTTCCCGAGGGCTGGGACGCCGACATCCCCAGCTTCGACCCCGGCCCGGAGGGCATCGCCACGCGCAAGGCCTCGAGCAAGGTCGAGAACGCGATCGCGCAGCGGCTGCCCTGGCTGTTGGCCGGCTCGGCCGACCTCACCGACTCGACCTCGGTCCGCCTCGACCTCGACGGCGCCGGCGACTTCGAGCCCGGCGCCTACGACGGCCGCCAACTCCACTACGGCATCCGCGAGCACGAGTCGGCGGCGGTCTCCAACGGCCTCTCGCTCTGCAAGCTGCGGCCGCTCTGGTCGACCTACCTCACCTTCTCCGACTACGCCCGGCCGGCGATCCGCCTCTCGGCGCTGATGGAGCTGCCGGTGGTCCACCTCTTCACCCACGACTCGATCGGGCTGGGCGAGGACGGCCCCACCCACCAGCCGGTCGAGCAGCTCGCCTCGCTGCGGGCGATCCCCGGCCTCGACGTGATCCGCCCCGCCGACGCCAACGAGGTGGTCGAGGCCTGGCGCGTGGCGCTCGACCGCACCCACCAGCCGGTCGCCCTCGTCCTCACCCGCCAGGACGTGCCGGTGATCGATCGCGAGCGCTACGCCTCGGCGGAGGGCCTGCGCCAGGGGGGATACGTGCTCGCCGATGTTGATGGCGGCGATCCCGACGTGGTCCTGATCGCGACCGGCAGCGAGGTCGCGCTCGCTCTCGCCGCCCACGAGGAGCTGAGCGGCGAGGGGATCCGCTCGCGCGTCGTCAGCCTGCCCTCCTGGGAGTTGTTCGAGCGCCAGGACGAGGCCTACCGCGACGAGGTGCTGCCGCCGGCGGTGACGGCGCGGGTCTCGGTCGAGGAGGCCTCCACCCTCGGCTGGGACCGCTACGTCGGTCCCGGCGGCGTCAAGATAGGGATGCACACTTTCGGGACCTCGGCCCCGCTGAAGGACGTTCAAGACAAGTTCGGCTTCACCCCTGACCGGGTGGCCGAAGCCGCAAAGGAGCTGCTCTCATGAAGCCGACCGCGAAGCTGCACGAGCTGGGCCAGAGCCTCTGGCTCGACAACATCACCCGCACGATGCTGGGGGACGGCACCCTCGCCGGCTACATCGAGGAGCTCTCGGTCACCGGCCTGACCTCCAACCCGACGATCTTCGACAAGGCGATCTCCGGCGGCGATGCCTACGACCAGCAGATCGCCGAGCTCAGCGCCAGCTCGGTCCCCGAGGAGGGGATCGGCGCCACGCCCACCGAGCGGATCTTCTTCGAGCTGGCCCTGGCCGACCTGCGCGACGCGACCGACCTCTTCGCCGCGGTCCACGAGCGCACCGCCGGCGTCGACGGCTTCTGCTCGCTCGAGGTCTCGCCGCTGATCGCCGACGACGCCGAGGCTACGATCGAGGAGGCGGCAGCGCTTCACACCAAAGCCGAGCGCGACAACCTCTACATCAAGATCCCCGGCACCGAGGCCGGACGCAAGGCGATCGAGGAGTCGATCTTCGCCGGGGTGCCGATCAACGTCACCCTGCTCTTCGACGACAAGCAGTACCTCGCCGCCGCGGACGCTTACATGCGGGGGATCGAACGGCGGATCGAGGCCGGGCTCAGCGCCGAGGTCGCCTCGGTCGCCTCGATCTTCATGAGCCGCTGGGACGTCGCCGTCAGCGGCGAGGTGCCCGATGAGCTGCGCAACCGGCTCGGCATGGCGATCGGCTTCCGCGCCTACCGCGCCTACCGCGAGCTGCTCGACTCGCCGCGCATGCAACGGTTGATGAACGAGGGGGCGCGACCGCAGCGCCTGCTCTGGGCCAGCACCGGAACCAAGGACCCCGACGCCTCCGACGTCCTCTACATCGAGGGTTTCGCCTCGCCCTTCACCGTCAACACGATGCCCGAGCCGACCCTGCACGCCTTCGCCGACCACGGCGAGGTCGGCGACCCGGTGCCGGCCGACGGCGGCGACTGCGAGCAGGTGCTGGCGGAGTTCGCGCAGGCCGGGATCGACGTCGACGCCCTCGCCGTGCGGCTGCAGGAGGAGGGCAAAGAGGCCTTCGCCAAGTCCTGGGAGGAGATGCTGAAGGCGATCGAGTCGCAGGTTGGGGCCCGCGCGTGAGCCCAAAAACCCGCTTCGCTGTTCCTTATCCCGTTATGGCATGGCATAGGAACAGCGGTGGGTGATCTGGAGGGGAGCGCCGCCTGGCTGGCGCTGCAAAGCCACGCCCGCGACATCCGCGACGTCCACCTGCGCGACCTCTTCGACGCCGACCCGAGTCGCGGCGAGCGCTTGGTCGCCGACGGTGCCGGCCTCCACCTCGACTTCTCCAAGAATCGCCTGACAGACAACACGGTGATCATGCTCGGCGAGTTATCCGCCGAGCGCCGGGTTGCGGAGCGGCGGGACGCGATGTTCGCCGGCGAGCACATCAACGTCAGCGAGGACCGCGCCGTGCTGCACGTGGCGCTGCGCATGCCGCGCGAGCGCTCGCTCGTTGTAGACGGGGTCGACGTGGTGAAGGAGGTGCACGAGACGCTCGACCGCATGGCCGCCTTCGCTGAGCGAGTCCGCTCGGGCGAGTGG
>JBKPOW010000048.1:0-7521 GCA_046733275.1 Actinomycetota bacterium | reverse complement strand
GCGGACCACCGCGGGGCCTGTCGCCGCCGCGACGAACTCGGCCGCGGCGCCGGGACGACCGCCGAACTCCCCGTCGTGATCGCGGCTGAGCAGCGCCACCGAAGCGCCGGCACGACCCAGCCCACCTGCGAGCATCGAGGTGTAGCGGAGGAAGAAGTCGCAAGCGAGCAGCACCCGCCGCCGAGGCTCATCCACGCGGTCTATTCTGCCGCCGTGTTTTCAAGTCGTGCACGCAAGATCCTGCTCGTCATCAATCGTCTCAGCTTCTTCGGCGGCGCCGAGATACAGCTCGTGCATCTGGCCAGAGGCCTCGCGCAGCTGGGGCACGAGGTAACCGTCTGCTCGCTGGAACCGTCACCGTTCGACCCGGAGGCCCTGGAGCGCGAAGGTGTCAAGCTTGTCTCGTTCCGCGTGGAGAACCGGTACGACCGCCTCGCCGCGCTTCCCCGCCTGATTCGCCTCGCCCGCCAAGCCGACGTCGTCCAGTGCACGATGTGGGACGCGAGCCTGTGGGGCCGGCTCGCGGCGATCGCCGCGCGCCGCCCAGTCGTCGTCGCCGACCACTCGGCCGAGCGCTCCGCCCAGGTCTCAACCAAGGGCGCCCCCCGGGCGCGCTGGATAGCGCGTCACAACCGGCTGCTCGACCGCTTCACCTACGCGACCGTCGCCTGCGCCGAGTCGCAGCGCCCGATTCTCCTCGGCGAGGGAGTGGATCCCGAGAAGATCGTCTACATCCCCAACGGGATCCCGATCGACGAGCTCGTCCGCGCCGCCGAAGGCGGGCCCACCCGCCGCGAGCTGGGGATCCCCGAGGACGCGCCGGTGGCGCTGCAGGTCGCGGTCTTCCGGCCCGAGAAAAACCAGATCGGCGCGGTGGAAGCGTTCGAGCGCGTGCGCGAGAGGGTCAGGGGCGCCCAGCTGGTCTTCGCCGGCGAGGGGGAGACGCGCGCTGGCGTGGAAAGCCGCGCCGACGCAGCCGACGGGATCCACTTCCTCGGCCCGCGCAGGGACGTCCCCGGCCTGCTCGGCCTCGCCGACGTGATGCTGCTCCCCTCCATCTCCGACGCGCTGCCGATGGCCGTGCTCGAGGCGATGGCGCTCGGCGTGCCGATCGTCGCCAGCGACGTCGGCGACACGCGGGACGCGCTCGGCGAGGAGGCGGGGATCTCCATCCCACCCGGCGACGTCGGCGCGCTCGCCGAGGCCTGGACGCGGGTGCTGACCGACGCCGAGCTCCGCGCCCGCCTCGGCCGTGCTGCCGCCGCCCGGGCGCGCCAGTTCGACGCCTCGCTGATGGTGCGTCGCTACGCGGCGCTGTTCGATGCGGCCTGCAGCGGGGACGCGCCGGCGTCGGCCGTCTCGGATCTCGAGTAGCGGCAGCCCCGACGCCCTCGGCGCCGGGCGATCGCGGTCAGCCGCCGAGCCGGCGCAGGCCCAGCGCGACCCTCATCGTCGTGGCGGCCTGGAGCCGCCGCGAGCGGGCGCGCAGGCGCAGCCGGCGGGCGCCCTCGTCCCGGTAGACGCCAACCCTCGGCCAGGCCAGCGGCAGGGTCGCGGTGGCGCCCCGCGGAGCGCTGGCCCCGAAGGAGTACCCGACCTCGCCCGCGATCCTCAAGACCCGGTCGTCGTATTCGCCGTAGGGGTAGGCGATCGACCTGCAGGGGACGTCGAGGCGCACCTCGCACTCGCGGCGCGACTCGGTCAGCTCGGCGGCGATCTCGGCTTCGCCGAGCTCCGGCAGCCGCGGGTGCGAGCGGGTATGCGAGCCGACCTCCCAACCCTGATCCACCAGGCCCTTCAACTCCTCCCAGCTCAGGCAGCGAAGCTCGGCCTCGTGCTCGGTGCCGAGCCAGACGTCGTATCCGTCCCAGGCCATGAGACGTTCGGTCCCGGCATAGTCGGTCGGGACGAACACCGTTCCCGGTACCCCCAGGCGCGCCATCAGCGGCGCGGCCAGCTCGAGAACCGAGCGGTGCGCGTCGTCGAAGGTGACCGCCAGCACCCGTTCCGACACGGGAACGGTCAGTGCCGCCGAGAAGGTCATCGGGTGATAGCCGCGGCCGACCAGATCGACGAGCTGCTGCTCGAAGTCCTCCAGCCTGATCGCGGTAGGGGCGTGCCAGCTCGCGCTGATCGCGTGATAACAGAGGACGAGGATCTCTTTCATCGGCCTTAGAGCCAGATTCCTACCGCCGGATCAGTCCGCGCAGGCGTCGTTTGGTGCCAGCCGAGAGCCTCCCACTCAGTCCCACTCTAATCTGCGACGGAACCAGGCGAAGCCTGGCCAACGGGTAGCTCGCGCCGGGAAGGATCAAGACGTGGGAGTACAGGGTGTCCTCCCAGTTCGACAGGCGGTACTTGTACTCTTGGCCGCCGGGCCCGAGGCTCATCGTCCGCTCGCCGCGCTCAGAGGCGTCCCTGAGCGCCTCGAGGATCGACAGCATCGAGGGAGAGAGCTTCGCGTGCGCCTCGTCGAAGCCGCTGTTCCAGGCGCTCACCTCGCGGCCCGCGGCAAGCAGGAGCCGCGCCGCGATCGGCTCTCCGTCGAGGTCGATACTGAGCAGCCGGAAACGGCCGCTGTCGAGCAGCTCCCCGCCGACGGTGGCGAGCAGACGCTCGACGCCATCGTCGGTCAGGTTGGTCCCGCCCTGACCGGCGCGGCGCTGCCGGTGCAACCGCATGAACGTGCCGACGTCCCGTTCCAACGACTCCGCGGTGGCGAAGCGGAACGACCCTCCCGCTTCCTCCAACTTGCGCCGCCTGCGTTTCATCTCCCGGCGAAAGCGCGAGCTCTTCGCCCCCAGCCACTGCTCGAAGCCCTCGCCGAGATCGATGCGGGGCACCGGGGTCTCCAGCCTGGTCCACCGCCGGGCGCCGCGACCGCCAAGCCAGTTGCCGCCAAGCAGCTCCGTCCAGTCGGGTGAGCTGCCGTGCATTTCGATCTCGACGGTCGCCGGCGCCGGCGACGCCTCGGCCAGCGCCGCCTGCGCGGCCGCGGCCACCTGCCGCTCCAGGCCGGCCCTGGCCAGCGGCTCGACCGGCGCCATCCCGCCCCCGAGCGGAGCGTAGGCTCGCTTCGAGCGGTACAGCGGCACGATCCCCGCCAGACCGGCCGCCTCCTCGACGACCACCAGCCGCAGCTCGGCACGGTCGGGCTGGAGGGTCTCCCACCAGCTCAGCGCCCAGGCCGGCGCCGCGAACGGACGAGCGTTGCGCACGGCCAGCGCGTCCCACTCCTCCCGCAGCGGACCCAGCTCGTCGGGCCTCTCGAGAATGCGAGCCCTCAGCTCAGGGCCGGCCTGTGAGCTCGGCCGCGCCGGCATCAGGTCAGCCCCGAGCCGAGGCGGTCCGGCGCGCGCACTTCGGAGTCGGCGACGATCACGCCGGCGAGCAGGCCGAGCACGGTGGTCATGTCCTCGACGGAGAAGTAGATGGCGACGATCGAGCTGATCATGATCATCGCGATGCCGACACCACAGGCGGTGATCGCGGCGTCGGTCGGCGTCCGCCGGAAGGAGCGCAGGACGGGGATGCCGAGGAAGAGCAGGAACGCGATCAGACCCGGCACCCCGCAGATCAGCAGCAGGTAGAGGTATTGGTTGTGGAGGAATAGCTGGGGTTCGACTTTGACGCTGTTCGGCCCGACGAACTCGAGGTTGTAGACACCGAATTCGACCCCCGGGCCGATCCCGGTCACCGGCTGCCGCTGGGCTTTGGGCCAAGCCACCCGGGTCTCCTGGCCGCGGTCGGTCAGCGAGCTCGACTGCTGCACCTTGCGGGGGTTGAAGAGGGTCGACCCGCGCTGCACGACGGGCTCGAGCACGCGACTGTCGGTAGCAGAGCCGAAGCTGGCCAGCAGGGCGAGCCCGGCGATCGAGACGGCGATCGCCGCGGTCAGCCGGTTGCGCACGAACGGGCCGCCGACCACCATCATCAGGGTCAGCCCGGCGAGCAGGCCGAGCCACATATTGCGGTTGAAGCTGATCGCGATCGCGACCGCCATCCCGGCGAGCGCCAGCCCCCAGCCGAGGCGCTTGCCCCGGCCGGCGGAGAGCAGCCGCACGACGGCGAACCAGAACAGCGCGTAGGCCATCGAGAGGCCGGCCAGGCGCACCCGGAGTAGGCCGGCGGCCCCTTCCTCCTCCTTGATGATCGTTTCGCCGCCGCCGGAGAGGGTGTCACCGAACCCGGCCCCGAGCGCCACGATCAGCGCGACGACCCCGGCGGCGGCGGCGATAACCACGCCACCGGTGAGCAGGAGCCGGCGCTCGCGGGGCTCGGGGAAGAGCCTGACGACCACGTAGAAGAAGGTCAGCAGGCCAAACGGCCGAGCCCAGTTGAAGATGTCGGTGAGGGGCGCGCGGCCGTCGAGCAGCGCCAGCCCCCCGGCCAGCGCCAGCATGGCGAGGAAGGCGGCGAGCGCCAGCCCCGGGGCCCCGCCCCAGGTCTGTCGCCTGGGGCGGACGACGGCCAGGAACAGCAACCCGATCAGGGCCAGCTCGTGTGGACGGGCGCTGAGCGGGCCGATTTCGAAGGCGAAGAAGGTGGGATGGAAGACGAAATCGGTGAGGCAGAAGAGGACGAACGCCGTCGCCATCGGGAAGCGCAGCACGAAGGCGATCGCGCCGACTCCCACCAGCAGCAGGATCGGCCGGGACAGGCCGCCGGAGGCGACGCCGCGCGCGACGAGAAGCTCGAGCAGCAGCGCCGCCGCGAAGAACGCCGCGAGCCGCGCTGCGTCAGGAGGTAGGCGTACCGCTGTCGACCAGCTCGGAACGGTAGTAGTGCGAGTACTTGCCACGCTCTGGCTCCGTGAAGTTGGCGATCACGCCAATCGGTTTCGTGCCCAGCAGCGAAAGCTGCTTGCTGAGGCCCCGGCCCGCGTCGCGAGTCGTTTTGCCAAGTCCGCCCACGATGACGACCGCCGAGACCTCCGGGACGAGGGCGAGCGCATCGCTGACCGCAGCCAGGGCCGGGCTGTCGATCACCACGATACGGAACCTTTCCTGCAGCTTGATCAGCAGGTCGCGCATCTGGGCGCTGTCGAGCAGCTCGGACGGGTTGGGCGGCACCGGGCCGCTCGGCAAGACGGTCAGCGACCGCGTCTGACCGCCCGGCCCGCCCGGAACGTCGACGTCGATCAACACCTTCTCGAAGGGCGTGCCGGCGAGGACGTTGGAGAGGCCGCTGGCCGGGCCGCCGTCGACGCCGCGCAACTCGCCGCCTTTGCGCAGGTCGCCTTCGACGAAGACGACGTCGTCCCCCATCTCGGCCATCGCCATCGCCAGGGTCCGCGCGATCGTCGACTTGCCGTCGCCGGCTTCGGGGCTGGTGACGAGAATCGAGCGCAGGCCGCCGTCGACGTTGAAGTAGCGCAGGTTGGTGCGCAGCACCCTGAATGCCTCCCCCTCCTGCGTCTGTGGGCTGATCGCCTCGGCCCGCCGCTTGGAGAGACGCTGGCTGCGCGGGATGCGGGCCAGGATCGGGACCTCGTACAGGTCCTCGAGTTCCTCGATCGTGCGCACGCGCCGGTCGATCCGCTCGAGCAGGGCGGCGAGGCCGAAGCCGAGCAGGAGGCCGAGGATGAAGCCGAGGGCGACGTTGCGCACGGTCTTGGGCGAGGACGGCGAGGACGGCACGCTCGCCGGCTGGACCAGCTCCGCACCGCCGGTCTGCAGGGCTTGGGTCAGTTTCAGCCGGTCGAGCTGTTCTCGCAGCGCCGCCCCCTCTTTGCCTTCCTGGTCCGCCGGGGAGAGCTGTTCCAGGCTTGCTTCGGCGACGTCGATCGCGTCCTGGACCTGGGAGCGATCGGCCTCGCGGCGGAAGGAGATGTAAGCGCGGCCGTAGGCGCTTGCCATCGCCGCCGAGAGCTCCGGATCCTCGGTCGTCGCGGAGACCTTGGCGGTATCCGCTTCCGAGCTCGATTCGACTTCGACGGCCTCCAGGACTTCAGCCGCCGACACTCCCTCGAGCAGTTCCGCCGCTTTCTCGGCGACGACCGGGAGGCCGACCAGCTGGCCGTTGGTGGCGGCCTCGCGGGTCGGGTCGATGACGGTTTCGCCTTCTTCCGGACCGCTCGGAGCCTGGCGGAAGAGCAGGGTCGCGGTGGCGGTGTACTGGTTCTCCTGGCTCAGCGAGAAGAGCAGAGCGAGCACGGGCACCAGGACCGCCGCCTGCAGGACGACGAGCTTGCGCCGCCGCACGATGCGCAGCAGCTGCTCCATCACTCCTTCCGAGTTCATCTGCGGCTCTTTCGACATTCCACCAGCCATGCCTTTAGCCACAGGATGCCGATCCCAGCCCGCCGCGAGGCATCTTGCAGGAGGACGGCAACGGCTACTCGCCCGGCTCGCGCCGCGGAACCAGCACGAGGCGCTTGAACTCGGCGACGAGGACCCCGTCCTGGTTCAGCACCCGGGTGTGGACCTTGACCACGCCGCGGTCGGGCTTCGACTTCGAGGGCTTGACGTCGAGCACCTCGGTCTCGCAGAAGAGCGTGTCGCCGTGGAAGACCGGGTGCGGGTGGCTGAGCTCTTCGGTCGCCAGGTTGGCGATCGCCTTGCCGGAGACGTCGGAGACCGACATGCCGAGGGCGAGCGAGTAGACCAGCGGCCCGACGACGACGTTGCGCCCCTGCTGCGACTGCTGCGCGTAGAGGTCGTTGATGTGCAACGGGTGGTGGTTCATCGTGATCAGGCAGAAGAGGTGGTCGTCGGCCTCGGTCACGGTCTTCGCCGGCCAGTGCTTGTAGACGGCGCCTACCTCGAACTCCTCGAGGTAGCGGCCATAGCTGTGGGCGCCGGACGCCTCGCGCTCGGCCTGGTCGGTGCTCAGCTCGTACTTCTGCTCGCTCATCTGGGTCGAATTCTCCTCTGGTTGGACGGCGCGGGATGCTACCCGGGTGGGGGGCGCGGCGACGCGATGCTGACCCGGGCTTCCGTCTACCATGCCGCCGGTGAGCGGCGCCGCGCTTCTGCCATCCGATCTGGCCCCCGGGCTGCTGATCGGCGAGGACGTGACGATCGGCGACGGTGCGTTGATCGGCGGACACGTCGTCATCCACGCCGGGGTGTGGATCGGCGCCGGGGCGCGGATCGGCGATCACGCCCAGATCAGGGACGGGGCGCGGATCGGCGCCGGGGCGACGATCGGCAGCCACGGCTCCGTCGATCCCGAGGTCGTCGTCGGCGAGCGGTCCAGCGTGCAGGCTCGCTGCTACCTCTCGGCCGGCACGGTCATCGAGGACGACGCCTTCGTCGGCCCGGGCGTGACCCTCGCCAACGACAACACGATGGATCGCCACGGGCCGGAGATGAAGCTGACCGGCCCGCTGCTGCGGCGCGCCTGCCGCGTCGGCGCCGGCGTCGTCGTCTGCCCCGCGATCGAGATCGGCGAAGAGGCCTTCGTCGCCGCCGGCGCGGTCGTCACCGCGAACGTGGATCCGCGCAGCGTCGTCATGGGCGTGCCGGCGCGCAGGGTGCGCGAGGTGCCGGAGGAGGACCTGCTCGAGCGCTGGCGCTG
>JBKPOW010000047.1:0-4625 GCA_046733275.1 Actinomycetota bacterium | reverse complement strand
GATGGGCGCCGACTTCCGCGGCGACCCCGCCTCGGCGATGCTCGAGGTGCTCGACCCGGCCCAGAACGACAGCTTCCGCGACCACTACCTCGACCTCGAGTTCGACCTCTCCGACGTCGCCTTCATCGCCACCGCGAACATCCTCGACACGATCCCGGGGCCGCTCCAGGACCGGATGGAGACGATCGAGCTGGCCGGCTACACGCTGGAAGAGAAGCGGCAGATCGCCCGCCGCTACCTGGTGCGGCGGCAGATCGATGCCAACGGCCTCAAGCCGTCCCAGATCGAGTTCACGGACGCGGCGCTGACCGCGATCGTCGAGGAGTACACGCGCGAGGCGGGCGTCCGCAACCTCGAGCGCCAGATCGGCACCGTCTGCCGCAAAGTCGCCCGCGAGGTCGCCGAAGGCAGGCTCAAGAACGGCAAGGTGAGGATCTCGGCCAAGCGAGCGCGCGAGCTGCTCGGCCGCCGCCGCTTCTTCGCCGAGCAGCGCCGCCGCACCAAGGACCCCGGCGTCGCCACCGGCCTCGCCTGGACGCCGACCGGCGGCGACGTGCTCTTCATCGAGGCGACCGCGATGCCGGGCTCGGGCAAGCTGACGATCACCGGCCAGCTCGGCGACGTGATGAAGGAGTCGGCGCAGGCGGCGCTCTCCTATGTGCGCGGCCACTGGCGCGACCTCGCGCCCGAGCTGGGGGAGAGCTGGTTCGCCGAGAACGACATCCACATCCATGTCCCGGCCGGCGCCGTGCCCAAGGACGGCCCCTCCGCCGGGGTGGCGATGACGGTCGCGCTTGCCTCGCTGATCTCCGGCCGCCCGGTCCGCAACGATGTCGCGATGACGGGTGAGGTGACGCTGACGGGACAGGCGTTGCCGATCGGCGGCCTGAAGGAGAAGTCGCTGGCGGCGCAGCGGGCGGGGATCAAGCGGGTGATAGTGCCCGAGCGCAACGAGGGGGACGTGGCCGAGATCCCCGAGCACGAGCGCAGCGAGCTCGAGTTCGTCTTCGTCGACGAGGTCGCCAAGGCGATCGACGCCGCCCTCTAGGCATGGAGGCAGCCGAGGCCCTGGGCAGGGGCAACCTCTCGACGTTCTACGAGGCGGTCCGCGAACTGGCGGGCGCCCGCGCGCGCGCCAGGTGGATAGTGGCCGGGCGTAACCGAGGTTCCGCCGCGCAGCGCCTGCCCCCCCAACGCGCGCAGGCCTACCACCACGACGAGATCGTCACCGCCAGCCGCGTCCTCCGCGCCGACTTCGTCCACGCGATGGAAGCGGTCGGCTTCAGCGAGTCGGCGCCGCCGCTCTACTACGCACTCGCCTGGTTTTGGACACAGCTGACCGGGACCGGCGAGGTCGGCCTGCGCTCGCTCTCGGCTGCCGCCGGGGTCGCCACGGTCCCCGTCGCCTACCTGCTCGGCGCCGAGCTGCGCGGCCGCCGCGCCGGCCTTCTCGCGGCCGCCCTCGTCGCCGTCAACCCGATGCTGCTCTGGTACTCGCAGGAGGCGCGCAGCTACTCCCTGCTGATCCTGCTCACCACGGTCGCCGCCCTCTACTTCGTCCGCGCTCTCGGTCGGGGGCGCCGCCGCGATTTCACCGGCTGGGGGATCGCCTCGGGGCTGGCGCTGGCCACGCACTACTTCGCCGTCTTCCCGCTCGCGCTCGAGGCCACCTTGCTGATCCGCCGGCGAGGGCGCGCCGCGGGGCCGGGGCTCTGGATCGTCGGCCTCGCCGGCCTGGCGCTGGCGCCGCTCGCCTTCCACCAGGCCTCTTTCGGCCACGCCGAGTGGATCGGCGGGCGCAGCCTCGGCCACCGGCTCTGGGAGGCGAGCGTCACCTTCTTCATCGGCGAGACCGGCGACATCATTGCCCGCCCGGAGACAGTGCTGCCGGCGGTCGTGCCGCTGCTCGCCGCGCTCGCCGCCCTGGCGCTGCTCGGACTGCGGGGCGAGCGGACCGAGCGCCGCGCGGTGGGGAGGATGCTCGCCATCGGCGCGGCGACGGTGGCGGTGCCGGCGGCGCTGGCGCTGCTCGTGCCCGAGCAGGACTACGTGCTCGCGCGAAACCTGCTGCCGGCGCTGGTGCCGATCCTGGTTGCGCTGGCGATCGCTATGACGCTGCGCCGCGCCGGACGCGCCGGCACGGCGCTAGCCGCGGTCCTCGTCGCCTACTCGCTCGGCTTCTGTGTCTGGGCGAGCCTCGCCCCCCGGCTGCAGCGGCCGAACTGGGATGCCGTCGCCGCGCGCATGGGCGAGCCCGAAGCGCCGCGGGCGACCGTCCTCTGGACGTTGGGCGCCGCATCGCTGCGCTACTACCTCTCGACCGGGTCGTTCCAAGCCGAGGGGTCCGACGGCTACAGCTGGACCGTGCACGAGATCGACTTCGTCTCCGACGGCCCCGCGCCGCCCGTCCCGGCCCGCCTCCTGGGGCCGCGCTTCCGCCAGGTCGGCTACGAGCGGATCGGCCGCCTGCATCTGCGACGCTACGCGCTGCCGGGCCCCGACCTCGCCCACCTGCGGCTGCGCCAGGTGCGCAGAGCCGATCTCAACTTCCGCTCGAACGGGATCCTCCTCGATGGAATCGGCCCACCGTGACGCGCCGCCGAGTCTCCTTACGCTGAAAAATCGAGTATCGGGGTATTCTGCGCCTAAGGCACTTCACCAGCGAGGAGATGGCATGACCAAGACGAAGGCGAACCAGGCCGCGGACCTCTATTCGACCGCGCGTGAAAACCCCTACGTGCAACGGCTGATGGAGGACGAAGAGCTGCGCGACAACCTGCGGGACGCCTTCGAAGCCGCCCGCGGCGCCTACAGCCGCGCGACCGGCAACGGCAAGGGCGCGGTCAAGGCCGTCACCACCGATAAGAAGGTGCAGAAGGACCTGCGCACCGCGGCGGAGAGCCTGCGCGAAGCCACCGAGCAGCTGCAGGCGAAGAAGAGGAAGCGGAAGAAGAGCCGCCTCGGTCGCCTCATCCTCTTCGCCCTCGTCGGCGGCATCATCGCCCTGATCGTCAGCGAGGATGCCCGCAAGTCCGTGCTCGACGCCCTCTTCGGCGCCGAGGAGGAGTTCGAGTACACCTCCACCACCAGCATCAACGGCGCCTGACAGCGGTTCCTCGCTGGGCGGCCGCCCGGCACCCGACGTAGACTGAAGCAATGGAGGCCGCAACCAAAGAGCGCGAGCTGAGCGGGGAAAAGGCGCAGCGCATCATCGACGCGATGCGGGAGAGCGTCGCCAAGCGGGGCGCCGCCGGCTCGACCTTCGAGCACGTCGCTCGCGAGGCCGGCGTCAGCCGCGGCCTCCTCCACTACTACTTCGGCACCAAGGAGCGCCTGCTGGTCGAGGTCGTCCGCCGCGACTCCGAGATCCGTGTCGCCCGCCTCGACGACCCGCTGGGGAACGCCAGGACCGTCGACGATGTGCTCGACGTCCTCATCGCCAGCCTCACCGACCTGATCGAGAACGAACCGGAGTTCTTCCTCCTCCTCTACGAGCTCTTCAGCGCCGGCCGCCGCAACCCCGACATCCAGCAGGAGGTCGGCCAGCTCTTCGACCGCACCCGCTCCCACGTCGCCGAGATCCTCGAGACGAAGGAGCGCGAGGGCGTGCTCAAGCTGCGCTACGACGCCGAAGCGATCGTCGCCTACCTCTTCGCCGTCGGCGACGGCTTCGCCCTGCAGGCCCTCTCCGAGCCCGGCCGCGACATCAGCGCCGCGCTCGCCGCCGGCGCCGCAAGCGCCCGCTTCCTCCTCGCCGGGGAGTGACCCCACTCACAGACGGCGCGGCCTGGCTGCGCGAGGCTGGCTGTCCAGCCAATGCACGACGCGATGATCCGAGTAGCCGGGTTCCTGGCGCGCAGGCGCCGCCTCGTCGTCGCTGCCTGGGTCCTCGTCGTCCTCGCTGCTCTGCCGCTCGCCGCGCGCCAGACCGAACACCTGACGGGTGGCGGCTTCGACGTGCCGGGGAGCGAATCGAAGGCCGTCGCCGACGCGATGCAGGGGGTGTTCGTCAAGCAATCCAACGGGATCGCTGTCTCGCTGCGGGCGATGGCGGATGCGAGCGCCGCGGAGCGTGTTGCCGCCGTGCGGCGTGTCAGCCGTGAGGTCGCGTCGGTCGACGGCATTGCCCTGTCGCCTGCGCTCGCGCGCCGGGCCGAACTTCAACTACGCCGCAGCGCCCAGGCGCTGATCCCACTGAGCAGCAGCGTTTCTCAGGACGAGCTGGTGGACTCGGCGGTCGACCTGCGCGAAGCGCTCGATCCCGGTACGGCTCTGGGAGGGGTCACGCCCTACCTCGCCGGCCAGGCGACCGTGTGGGCGGGGATGCAGGAGCTCTCCAAGGAAGACCTGGCCAAGGCCGAGGCGGGCGGCTTCCCCGTTGTCGCCCTGATCCTGCTTGTCGTCTTCGGCTCCCTCGCCGCCGCCGCTCTGCCGCTCACCCTCGGCTTCGTCAGCGTGATCGTCACCGGCGCGCTGATTTACTTCCTCTCGCTGCAGATGTCGACCTCGGTCTTCGTCACCAACATGGCCTCGATGATCGGCATCGGCGTCGCCGTCGACTACTCGCTCTTCATCCTCGCCCGCTACCGCGAGGAGCGGCGCAAGGGGCGCGATTGCGAGGCGGC
>JBKPOW010000046.1:0-3121 GCA_046733275.1 Actinomycetota bacterium | reverse complement strand
GTTTCGTACTGCTGGCTTGGCGGGATCGGTTTCAGTTCGCCGGCGCTGTAGTTGAAGATGTTGAGGTCGGCGAACGAGACTCTGGCGTAGTGGCCGTTGGCGTCGTAATAGCCGGTGACCTGGCCGAGTTTGGCGAAGCCGTTGAAGATGTCCGGCGTGTAGGCGCGGGCGAAGTCGAGGTTCGGCTGAAAGTCGGCGATCGCCTCTTCGGAGTGCGGGAAGGCCTTGGCTGCGCGCTGCTGGACCTCGGGCAGGGCGGCGAGCAGCTCGGCGGCGTCGTTGGCCTTGCCCGGCCGGCGCACGGCGAGCCGTAGGTTCTTGAAGAGGGGCACGGCTTTCTGGATCACCGGCCGCAGTTCGGCCAGGAACGGGGCGAGGTCCTTGGTCGCCGGCTTGGCCGTGTCGACCAGCGGTTCGAGGTCGTCGATCGCGGCGCGCAGGTTGACGAAGGTGGTGTTGCTCTGGCGCATGAACGGCGGCAGCAGCCTCAGGGTCTGGTCGAAGGCCTCGTTCTGGCGGGCGATCGCGCCGAAGGCGGTGCTGGCGTGGGAGATCGCGCTGGAAAGCTCGTTGCCGCGCTGGGCGACCGCGGTGGAGAGCTTGGCCGAGCTGACGACGAAGCGTTCGAGCAGGTTCTGGTCGGCGTTCAGCTCGCGCGCGAAGGCGGCGGTGCGGTTGAGCGACGGGCCGAGGTACTTGAAGGTCGTATTGGCCTCCTTGCCGCGGTCGGAGAACTGTTCCGCGTTGCCGCGGATGAACTGGCCGAGGGCGCGGCGCACCGGGTTGGGGAAGGTGTTGAGGAGCTGGTCGAGGTCGACCCCGGTCGTGGTCGAGCCGAGGCCGAGCGTGGCGCCCTCATCGAGCGACGGGTTGCTGTTCGGCCCCGGGCTGACCGCGATGTAGTGGTTGGCGACGCCGGAGAGCGAGGTGGCGCGGATCGTCGCGGTCGAGCCCTCGTGCAGCTCCTGGTCGACGCTGACCTCGATTTCCGCCAGGTTGTCGTCGGTCAGGTCGATGCTCTCGACCGAGCCGACTGCCTGGCCGCCGATCAGGACCTGGTTGTCGGGCACGAGCTGCGCGGCGTTCTGGAAGACGAGCCGGTACTTGTGGCTGCCGTTGCCGCCGAGGAGGACCACCGCGAGAGCGATGACGAGGATCGCCAGGCCAGCCAGAGCCGCGCCGCGGGCGGGGGTGACCCCCCGGGTTTGTGCCGGGCTTTTCTCCTCGCCTAATGGTTTGGCAGCCACGTGTCGTCGCCTGCTGTTCCCCCGCCTCCGTACTGGAGAAACAGCCGACGAATCGTATCCGAGCGGTCAGCCACCACGCGGGCGGCTGCGCCTCGCTTAACTCCAAGTCAACGCGCCTGCATATGCCGTTCAAACGTTGAAGCGCGGCAGCACTCGGTCGAGGCGTCGTGGCAGCCACCAGACACGATCGCCGAGCAGCAGCATCAGCGCCGGCAGGAGGACGATGCGGACCACCGTCGCGTCGAGCAGGACGGCCACCGTGAGGCCGACGCCGAGCTGGCTGACGGTGGCGATCGAAGCGCCGGCGAAGGCGACGAAGACAGCCATCATGATCGCCGCCGCACCGGTGATCACGCGCGCGGTGCGGGCGAGGCCGAACTCGATCGCGGCAGCGTGGTCACCGTCGCGGTCGTAGCGCTCGCGCATCCGCACCAGGAGGAAGACCGCGTAATCGATCGAGAGGCCGAAGACGACGCCGAAGATGGACACCGCGCCGACCGCGTCGACGTAGGTGTTCCCCCCCAGCGGCCAGTCGTCCGGCAGCTCGAAGAGCAGGGTGAGGACGCCAAAGGCGACGGCAACCGTGGCCAGGTTGAGGCCGACCGCGATCGCCGCCAGCGGCAGCGCCCGCAGGACGAGGATGAGGACGATGAGGGTGGCGATGGTGATCGCGACGATCACCAGCGGCAGCCGGCCGCGGGTGACGGCGCTGTACTCGTTGAGCTGGGCGGCGCCGCCGGCGACGCCGGTCTCCAGGTCCGCCTCGCGGCCCAGCTCCTCGGCCTCGCGGTCGAGCCGCTTGTCGAGCGCGATCGAGCCGGGAGTGTTGAAGGTGTAGCGGGAGATCACCAGGATCGCCGCCGCCTGGCCGCCGCCGTCGAGGTCGATCGCTTCGCCGGCCCGCTCGCGGGTGCGCGACTGGGCACCATCGAGGGCGGAGAGGACGAAGTAGCCGGAGGAGAAAAGGCCGGGCGCTTCCCGCTGCAGGCGGCGGGCGCGGCGGGTGAGCGAGTCCGAGCTGGAGATGACCTGGACGGTGGCGCGTCGTAGCCCAGACTGCAGCGGGTAAGAAGCCGCGTAGCCTTCGCCCAACCGCTGCTCGAGCGTTCCCGCCCCGTCGCGCAACTGGGCGAGACCGCCGGCGAGCGCGGTCGCCCCCGCGCCGAGGCGGGCCACCCCGTCCTGCAGACCGCCAGCCGCACGCGCCAGCCTGGCCGAGCCGTGGGCGAGCCGTTTGCCGCCGCCCTCCAGTTTGCGCAGCGCGTCGGAGAGCTGGGTGACGCCGTTGCGCAACCGCTTGATCAGGGCCAGGCTGGAGGCCAGCCAGTCGACCACCTGGTCCGCTTCTTCGGCGTCGGCGAGCAGGCGGCTTTCAAGCGCCGCCAGTTCGGCCGGCAGGCCGGCGTAGCCGGGCGCGTAGGGGGCGCCGCTGGCGGGATCGGTGCCGCTGACCGCCGCCAGCGCCCGGGTCACGGCAGCGAGGGCGGCAGCGTAGTTGGGGTCGGCTTTACCGGTGGTCATGCCCTCGAGCTCGGCCAGCGCGGTCCTCAGCTGGCCCTCGGCGTCCTCGGCCGGCGAGCGCAGGCGCGGCAGCGTCTGCTTCGCCTCCTCTTCGAGCGAGCGCCGCACCTCGCGCGCCCGCCGCAGGCCGTTGCGGCGCAGGCTCGGGCCCAGGCTCTGCAGGGCGAACTTCGCGTTGAGGCCTGCGAGCGCCACCCGGTGCTGGGCGCCGGCTAGTTTGCGCGTTCCGTCGGCGAAGATCCGCAGGGCGCCGACGGCCCGTTCGCTGCCGGCGCCGGCCAGCGCCAAGCCATCGGCGAGCGCCGTGGCGCCGGTCTCGGCCGTGTCCGACCCCTGCGCGAGCAGGCCGGCCC
>JBKPOW010000045.1:0-2690 GCA_046733275.1 Actinomycetota bacterium | reverse complement strand
GGCGCGCGCTTGAGCCGGCGCGAGCACCCCGCCGGCCGAGGCCGAGCCCTCGCCGGTCAGCTTCGCCAGCCGCACCAGGGCCTGCATCTCGCCGTCGAGCACCTGCCCGTCGACTCGCGGCGGCGCACCGAAGAGGAGGCGCCGCAGCCCTGCCGGCATGCGACAGGCGGTTCGCAGGATCCTGTGCTCGATGCGCGGCGGCAGCCGGGGCGGGGCCAAGACGGCGGCAGCCTATGCGATCGAGAGGGACCGATCTCACATGACCGTTGCACGGAGAGGTGTACTGTCCTCGGAGGCACGATGGAGGCAGCGACGACAACCGCTCCCCGAACGGCCAGACAGCGGGTCGAGCAGCGCCTTCCTCCCGGCCCGCCCCTACCGACGCCGGTCCAGACGGCGATCTGGTCGCGGCAGGCGCGCCGCATGCTCTACGCCTGCCAGGACCGCTACGGGGACATGTTCACGATCCGTCTCGCCTACGAAGGGACATGGGTGATGCTGGCCGATCCCGAGGCGGTGAAACAGGTTTTCACCGGCGACCCCAAGGTCTTCCACGCCGGCGAGGGCAACCAGATCCTCGGCACGGTGCTGGGCGAGAACTCGATCCTGGTGCTCGACGAGAAGCCGCACATGAGCCAGCGCAAGCTGCTGCTGCCTCCCTTCCACGGCGAGCGCATGCAGGCCTATGGCGAGACGATGCGCGAGATCGCCATAGCCGAGATCGACAGCTGGCCGACCGGGACCCCATACCCGCTGCGGCCACGGATGCAGGCGCTGACCCTGGAGGTCATCCTGCGCACCGTCTTCGGCGTCGAGAAGGCGGAGGTCACCAAGCTGGTCGAGCTGCGCGAGGCGCTGCGTGAGTTCCTCGACCTGACCACCAATCCCCGCCTGCTCCTGCCGGTGCTGCTGATCGGCCCCGACCGCGTGCGCCGCATCTCGGCCTTCCGCCACCGCATCGAGCGAGTCGACGAGCTGATCTACCGCGAGATCGCTGCCCGCCGCTGCGCTGACGACCTGGAGGAGCGCGACGACGTGCTCTCGCTCCTGGTCTCCGCCCGCCATGAGGACGGCAGTCCGATGAACAACACCGAGATCCGCGACGAGCTACTCACCCTGCTCGTCGCCGGGCACGAGACCACCGCGACCTCGCTCTCCTGGGCGGTCGAGCGACTGTCTCGCCACCCGGCCAAGCTCGAGCGCCTGCGCGCCGAAGTCGAGGCCGGCTCGGACGAGTACCTGACCGCGACGATCCACGAGACGCTGCGCCTACGGCCTGTGATCTCGATCGTCCTGCGCCGGCTGACCGAGCCGGTCGAGATCGGCGGCTACGAGCTGCCCGCCGGGGTCTCGGTCGCTCCCAGCATCTACCTCATGCACCGCAACCCGAAGATCTACCCGAAACCACAGGCCTTCGAGCCCGAGCGCTTCCTCGACAACCCTCCCGGCACCTACACCTGGATTCCCTTCGGCGGCGGCGTCCGCCGCTGCCTCGGCGCCGCCTTCGCCCAGTTCGAGATGGCGGTGGTGCTACGCGAGCTGGTCTCCCGCCGTGGGATCCGCCCCGCCAATCCCAGGCCGGAACGGATCTTCCGCCGCGCGATCACCGAGACCCCGCGCCACAACGCGCGGGTCGTGCTCAGCTGATCAGCCGCAGCCGGTGTTGTTCCCGCACGAGGAACAGGTGTAGCAGGACCCCGTGCGCTGCATCATGCCGCCGCACTGCTCGCAGGCGGGGCCGAGGTCGAGGCCGGACATCTTCGCCGGCACGACCGGTGGGGTTTCGGTCAGGGCCGAGGCAGCCGGGACCACCTCGCCGCTGCTCGCTTTCGCCTTCTCGCCGCCGCCGTTGCCCGCCTTGCCATGGCCGTTGCCGCCGTTGGCCGGGCCGGCGGTGTCGGTCGAAATGCCGAGGCCGAGCTGGCTCGTCTCCGCCTCCTTCTTCGCCCGCACCTCCTGGGTGAGGATGCCGAGGTCCTCGAGCACCTCGACGTCGTCGATGAAGCGGCTCGCCAGCCAGCGCATGATGTAGTCGGGCATCGATTTGGCGAAGGGGATCTCCGGGTTCTGCGTGATCCCCTCCGGCTCGAAGCGCATGTAGCTGAACTTGCGCACGAAGACGTCGAGCGGCACGCCGTACTGGAGGCCGATCGAGATCGCCGTGGCGAAGGCGTTGAGCAGCCCGCGCATGGTCGAGCCCTCCTTGCCGATGTCGGTGAGGAAGATCTCGCCAACCGAGCCGTCCTCGTATTTGCCGGCGGTGATGTAGCCCTCGTGGCCGGCGATCGAGAACTTGTGGGTGATCGACTCGCGCTCGCGCGGCATCCGCTTGCGCACCGGCGCGACGGCCACCTCCTCGGCCTCGGCCTCCTGGGTCTCCTGCGCGTCGGTGCGCAGCGCCTGCGCGGTCTTCGAGCCGTCGCGGTAGATCGCCAGCGCCTTGAGGCCGCCCTTCCAGCCGCGCGTGTAGGCGTCGGCGATGTCCTCGACCGTGGCGCTCTGCGGCAGGTTGACCGTCTTCGAGATCGCGCCCGAGATGAAGGGCTGGGTGGCGGCCATCATGTCGATGTGGCCGGTGTGGGAGATCGCCCGCTCGCCGACCGCGACGTCGAAGACCGGCAGGTGCTCGTCCTTGAGCCCTGGCGCGCCGACGATCGTCGCGTTCTCGGCGATGTAGGCGTCGATCTGGT
>JBKPOW010000044.1:0-3730 GCA_046733275.1 Actinomycetota bacterium | reverse complement strand
CCATGGCGCCGACGGCCTCGGGGTCGTTGACATCCGCGCCGCGCTCGAGCGCGGCCAGCGCCACGCAGCGATACATCGCCCCCGAGTCGAGATAGGTGAAGCCGAGTGCCGCGGCAACGGCGCGGGCGACGCTGGACTTGCCGGCCCCGGCCGGCCCATCGATCGCGATGACCATGCGCAGCAGCGTATGCCGCCCGCTGGCTACCTGTCGCCGCGAGCGCCCCTCAGCCGCCCGGGGTGGGCAAGCCCGGAATCACGAGGTGAAGACGCCGACGTGTTCGCCGCCGGCTTTCTCGCCTGTGAGCGTGATCGGGCCGGCGAGGAAGCCGTTTTCAGCACCACCGAAGGCACACGCCCCCGGGCCGACGCCGGCTGTGTGCGTGTATTTGATCCCGCCGGCGTTGAGGTCGATTGTGATTTCACGTGTCGCGCCCGCGCCGGTGTTTGTAAATGTCACCTGACGCCGGTCGTTCTGCGAGGGGATGTGGATTGTGCACTTGGGGACGCCGGCCTGCACCGCTGTGACGGTGATCGTTTTGCCTTCCGGGCAGACGACGTCCATGCTGCCCTCGCGTTTGCCGCTTTCGATGTTTGTGACTGTGAAGCGGTATTTGCAGCCGTTGACGTCGACGGTCGCCGGGATGCCCATCAGGTTGCAGCCGCCATAGACAGGGGCCAGTTCGAATTCAGTCGCTTCTGCCGCCGCCAGCGTGCCGGTGTAGGAGGATTCGTTGCATTCCAGTGGCCCCGCTGTCGAGAAGAAGAGGCTCGGGCCGGCGTGGTTTTTGCCTGTCAGGGTCGCCGGCGCCGCTTCGGCTTTGAATTTGAAGGCGTGCCTGACCTTGTTGGCTTCGGTCAGCAGCTTCAGTTGGGTCGCCAGTTTCGCGAACGAGGTCGCGATCGGCTCGAAGACCGCGTTTTCGCCGAGGAAGCCGACGTGGGTCCCCTCGACCGTGCCGACGGCAGATTCGAGGTACCAGGGCGCGCCGCTGTCGCCCGCCGCGTGCGCTGCTTCGACTTCGACCAGGCCTTCGGTCCCCGCCGCTTCGACGTTCAGTTTGAGGATTTTGCCGCAGGCTGTGCCCGAAGTCTGGCCCGACATGCAGACTTTGGTCCCCACTTTCGGCACTTCTTCCCCTTTCACCGCCACGGGTTCGGGTTCTTCTCCGGTCCACGGCACGACCGTCGGCTCGACCGGGGTGAGGCCTTCTTTCGCCCAGAAGCCGGGGTTGTCGACTTTGACGATGCCGACGTCGGCCGCTTTGGCGTTGATGAATTCGATGGCTTTGCCGACTTCTTTTTTTTCGCCTTTCTTGTTCTTGGCGAACCATTTCTCCCCGACCCCACCACCGCCGCTTTCTTCGTCGATGCAGTGCCCGGCGATGAGGATGTACGTGTCTGTCGATTTGGTGTGGTCCTGTGGCATCACTGCCGGTCCCGCGGTGCAGACTGTTTCGGCTTCGACCCTGACGCCTGCGACGATCGTCGGGTCGCAGAACGCTTTGTCTTCTTCGAATTTGTTGCACCTCGCCTCTTGGCCGACGCGGAGATGCGGACGCGGCGCAACCGTGATCAGCACCCCGACCCCGGTCGCCGAAGCCTCGCTCTCGAGCCCGGCGCGTCTCGCCTGACCGACCTCCGAGCCCAACTCGACCTCGACCGAGTTCAGCTCCGGCCGCAGCGCCGTGACGACTTCCCCGCGGGCAAAGAGATCCCCCAGATGACGGCTCAACTGCTGCTGCGCGGCAAGCAGCTCAGCCCAGGTCGACTCGACGCGCGTCTCCGTCACGCTCGCGTCAAGGCCCGCCCGGTCGGCGACCGCTTCGGCGGTCCGGCGGCTCGCCGCCGAGGTCACGCCGACATGCAGCTGTGCAGTCGAGGGCTCGAACCAGAGGCCGGCGAAGGCAGTGCCGAGGGCGGCTTCCATCTCTTCCCCGATATTGGCGTGCGCCAGCTCCGCTTCGATCGTGGACGGGTCAGATCGCGCGCCGAGGCCCTGCCCGCCCGCACCGGCGGCAGTCGAGCCCTGGGCGACGAGATAAGCGATCACAGCGACGATCAGGCCGATCGCGACGACGATGGCGCGGGCCTCGCTCCTCCTGATCGAAACCATGCTCGCATCTTCTCAAAAAATCCTGATTGATGAGATCACAGGCCAGCGCCGGGCAGTGCCCTCAGCCTGCGTGCAGTGAGGCCAGGTCGCGCTCGAAGCCCGGGTAGCTGACCGCGGCGGCGTCCATGCCGGTCACCTCGACTCCCTCGCGGGAGGCGAGGCCGGCGATCGCGCCGAGCATCGCGATGCGGTGGTCGCCGTGGGAGTCGACCGCGCCGCCGCGCAGCTCCCCCCGCCCCGCGACGCGCATACCGTCCTCGCTCGTCTCGACGCTCGCCCCGAGCCCGGTCAGCGCCTCGCTCACGGTGGCGATCCGGTCGGTCTCCTTGCGGCGCAGCTCGGCGGCGTCGCGAATCGTGGTCTCGCCCTCGGCGAAGCAGGCGGCGAGGCCGACCAGCGGCAGCTCGTCGATCGCCAGCGGAATCTCGCCGCCCCCGACCTCCGTGCCGCGCAGCCGCGAGGCGCGCACCCGCAGTAGCCCGCTGGGCTCGCCGCCCCGCTCTCCCTCGCGCTCGACCTCGATCTCGGCGCCCATCCGCTCGAGGACCGAGAGCAGGCCGGTGCGGGTCGGGTTGAGCCCGACGCCGGTGAGCGTGACGTCGCTGCCGGGCACGAGCAGCGCCGCGAGCACGAAGAAGGCCGCCGAGGAGAAGTCGCCGGGGACGACGATCTCGCCCGGCTCGAGGCGAGAGGCGGGCCGCACGGCGACCGCCCCGTCGCCGCGCTCGATCTCGGCGCCGGCGGCGGCCAGCATGCGCTCGCTGTGGTCGCGGCTCGGCAGCGGCTCGGCGATCCTCGTCTCGCCCTCCGCCAGCAGGCCGGCGAATAGCAGGCACGACTTGACCTGGGCGCTGGCGACCGGCAGCTCGTAGGCGATGCCGTGCAGGGGGGCCGCCTCGACCCGCAGCGGCGGTAGGCGGTCCTCGCGGCACTCAAGCCGGCCGCCCATCTGGCGCAGCGGCGCGGCGATCCGGTCGACCGGCCGGCGCCGGATCGAGTCATCGCCGTCGAGTGTCCACTCGCCGGTCTCCTGTCCCGCGAGCCAGCCGGGCAGCAGCCGCAGCAGGGTGCCGGCGTTGCCGACGTCGATCGCCGCGGGGGCAGCGCCGCGCAGACCGACGCCGCGCACGCGCAGGCGGGGGGCGAGCGAACCATCCACGACGCCCTCGACCGTGGCGCCGAGCGCGCTCACGGCGGTCAGGGTCGAGCGCGTGTCCGCCGAATCAAGGTAGCCCTCGATCGTCGTCTCGCCCTCCCCCATCGCCGCGATCAGCGCGGCGCGGTGCGAGATCGACTTGTCCGGCGGCGGCCGCAGCGTGCCGCGCAGGGGGTCGGCAGGTTCGAAGCGCGCGGTCAAGGGGGCGCTCAGCCCTCGGCGACCACGGTCGCGCTGTGACCCAGCTCGCGCACCAGCTCCGCCGCCCTCTCCGCCTGCTCGCCGGCAACCCAGAGCGAGATCGCGCCCGACTTCATGTCGGCGGACGGGTGCAGCGCCATGTCCTCGATGTTGACCCCGGCCTCGCCGAGGGCGAGGGTCAGAGCGGCGACCGTGCCGGGCCGGTTGGCGACGACCACGCGCAGCTCGCGCAGCGGCCCGGCCGCCAGCTCGTCCTCGGC
>JBKPOW010000043.1:0-9266 GCA_046733275.1 Actinomycetota bacterium | reverse complement strand
GTTCCTCGCCCGCAAGGGCACGGGCTTGCACCACGTCGCCTACGCCGTAGACGACATCGACGCGACCCTGGAGAGGATCGCCGCCGCCGGGCTGGAGCTGATCGACAGCGAGGCCCGCACCGGCATCCGCGGCAGTCGCGTCGCCTTCCTGCACCCGCGCTCGACCGGCGGCCTGCTGACCGAGATCGTCGAACCGGCGGGAGGGCACTGATGGCGGCAGCGCAGAAGGTCGAGATCGGCTTCGAGGGCGGCCAGGTGGTCGCCGTGCGGCTCGGCGAGGACGAGCTGAAGGCCCTGCGCAAGCAGGTCGAGAAGGGCGGTTGGCACGACGTCAGGACCGAGGACGGCGTCCTCTCCGTCTACCTCGGCAAGGTGGCGTTTCTTCGCATCGACTCCGGCGAGCACCAGGTCGGTTTCTCCCTCAACCGGCCGGACTGATGCGCGCCCGCAGGCTGCTCGGCGCCGCGGGGCTGGCGACGCTGGGCGCCGCCCTGTGGTGGCGCAAGAATCCCTCGGCCTGCCCCTACGGCCAGCGCTTCTGGGTGGAAGCGCCGCACCTGGGCATCGAACGCGATCGCCTGCGGGAGGTGCTCGGCCCGCGGTCGGGAGAGCGGATCCTCGAGATCGGGCCGGGGACCGGCTACTACACGCTCGACCTCGCCGAGTGGGTGGGCGACGAGGGGACGGTCGAGATCTTCGATCTGCAGCAGGAGTTCCTCGACCACACGATGCGCCGCGCCGTCGAGCGCGGCATCGGCAACGTCGTCCCCACCCGGGGCGACGCCACCGCTCAGCCCTACGAGGACGCCTCGATCGACGCCGTCGTCCTCACCGCCGTGCTCGGCGAGATCCCCGACCGCGGCGCCGCCCTGGGCGAGATCCGCCGCGTGCTCAGGCCCGACGGCCGCCTGGTCGTCGGCGAGGTCTTCGGCGACCCCCACTTCACCACGCTCAGCAGCCTCAAACGGCAGGCCGCCGGAGCGGGCCTACGCTACGAGGCCCACTCCGGCAACTGGTTTGCCTACTTCGCCCGCCTCTCGCCGGTCTGACAGGAGGGGCACCAGTAGGTGCGGCGGTTGGCGTCGCCCTGGCCACGGGCCGCGATCGGCGTCCCGCAGCGGGGGCAGGGTTGGCCGGCGCGGCGGTAGACCCCGCGCTCCGGGCGGCCGCTTGCCACCGCCTCCTCCATCAGGCGCCGGGCGGCATCGACCGTCCGCTCGAGCTCGTCCGCTGAGAGATCGCCGATCCGCCGCCACGGGTCCACGCGGGCGGCGAAGCACGCCTCGCTCTTGAAGATGTTGCCGATGCCGGCGATCAGATGCTGGTCGAGCAGCGCGTCGCCCAGCTCGCGCTCGGGGGACGCCGATAGCGCCGCCGCGACCGCCGCGGGGTCGAGATCGGGAGCGAGCACGTCGGGGCCGAGCCGGGCGAGCACCGGATCGCTTCGCAGCCGGCTCGCGGTCAGCACCCGCAGCGTCGGACCGCCGAACTGGACTGCTTCGGTCGCGTCACCGCCGAGCACCGCCCAGGCGGCCGAGCGTGGCTTGCGCCAGTGGCCGCCCCGCTTGTAGACGTGCCAGGCGCCGCTCATGCCCAGGTGGCTGTGCAGGACGAGATCCCCGAAGCGCAGCAGCAAGTGCTTGCCGTGCGCTTCGACCCGCTCGAGCCGGCGTCCGTCGAGTCGCTCGAGGCCGACGGCGCGGCCGCGGTCGTTACCGGGCTGGACATTGACGGCCTCTCCGCCGAGCGCACTCTCGATCCGCCATGCCGCGCGCAGGATCGTGTCGCCCTCGGCCATTCCCGAGATTCAAGCGGACGGTCGTCGGGCCGGACGAAGGGACTGAGGCGACGGCGCCGGGGCGGGTGGGGGACCAACCCGCCCCGGCGCTCTCGTCAGCCTCTCTCGCCTCGACAGGCGGGGATGTTGAGCCGCAGGTTCTTCCTCTTCAACCGTCGGCTGTTCTGGGCTTTCAGGTTGAGGACGCCGGCCGTCTGCCGAGTGCAGAGGTCGCGCGAGTTGATCAGCAGCCCGCGCTCGCCCCCCTTCATCGTCAGCACGAACTTGTCCACGGCCACGTCGGGCGTGTTGTTGAACACGGTCTTCAGGCGGCCGCCCTTGCCGCTGATCACGCCGCGGAGGCGGATGTCGACCTGGCCCCGCAGGTCGACCAGCAGATCCGGCAGTTCGTTGTCGGACGAGGTCAGGTAGACCGGGCCCTTGAGCTTGCCGGCGAGCAGGGGCGAGGTCGCCTTGGCGTGCCCGTAAATCGCGTTCTTCGGGCACTCGTCGGCGGCCAGCTGGACCCTCGTGCAGATCGTCTTGATGTGACTCTGATCGAGGATCGTCGCCCGCGGCAGGATGAACGCGGCTCGCCGCAGATTGGCGTCTCCCTTACGGGCGTCGTAGGTCGCCCTGAACTTCGGGTTCTTGGCCCGTTTGGTCTGGTTCTCCCCGCCGAGGATGCGGGCGAAGAACTTCGGCTTGAATTTCAGCGCTTTGCATTCGGTTGCGCGGAAATCGTTCGACGCTTTCGCTTCGAACCAGCTCGACGGATCAGCCGGGTTGCCGCCACCGCCGAAGATCCCCGCGGCGATCGGGAACGCCTGCCGGCAGGTGGTCGGGTTGAGGGTGAAGTTCCTGCGATCGACCAGGACCTCGATCGTGCGCAGGTCGAGCTTCACGCCTCCGAACACGTACGGGATCGCATCCGACATGGCGTGGACTTCCGCCGTTTCGGGGTCGATGTTGAGCGCGGCGCGGTCGACGACCGTGCCGAGGTCAAACGGCCCGGCGACCGCCGGCGTGACGAACACCATGCTGATCGGCGCCCCTTTGTACGGGCCGGCGAGATAGGCATGGCCTTGCACGTGCAGGGGCGTGGGTCCGGAGCCCGCGTCGATGTTCACCGTACCCACGTGGCTTTCGTTGGGACAGCTCGGATTGGCGATCTCGGCCGCGCCGGTGCGGCCGCGGGCCGCTTCGATGCTCGCCTCGGGGCAGTACTCGACACCCTTCAGCTTGGCGACCATTCCAGGCGGTAGCTTGACGTCGACGCGCCTGACCTCCTGCTGGCCGTCGGGCCGCGCGATGCGCAGCGCGAACGGACTGAAGGCGCCCGCTTTGTTGCCGGCCGGCCCGGCGTTGAAGCCGGGCGCGAACTTGCGCTCCGCCAGCGTCTGCGGGCAGCTGCCCCCACCGGGATCGCTGGAGAGGGTCGGCAGTTTGGCGCTGACGGGAGCCTGCTCGCCGGGCCTAGCCCATGGTTCGAACTGACCCGTGGCCTCGAAGGTCGAGCAGGTGGGCGGGCTGGTCAGCGTCGCTTTCGAGCCGTCGAAATGTATTTTCACCATCTCGAACGGAACCTGCGGCAGCCCCTCGGGCAACGTACCGGCGAACTGGCCGACGATTTTGTCGGTGAGGACCGCCGTCAGCTCCCCGGTGGCCGGGTTCGCTTTCACCTTGCCCACCAGGCGGGCGAAGATGCCCTCATGGGCGCTCTTCGCTTCGATCAGGATGCGGAACATCTCGCCCGACTGGGGATCCTGGCTCTGCTGTTCGCCGACGTATACATCGCCCTCGAGCGGCTCGGCCAGCGGCGGTGAGACCACCTCGACCGTGCCGACGATGGACTCAGGTGGGCATTCGTTCGTCTCCACCCGCTGTCCCTTCTTGAACTGAACGTCGGTGCAGGCCACGAGGCCGTTGGCACCCGAGGGGTTCAGCCCCATTCCCTCCGGCAGGGATACTTCAGCCCGGCGCACGTGGGACTGCGAGATACCTTCGGTCACACCTTCGTTGACCCTGACTTCCCCACCTTCTTTCGCTGGGACGAACGGAAGCTTCGCGGTCACAGTCGCCGGCGCGGGAGAGTCGATGCTCGGGGTTCCGGCGTCTGCTTCGATCGACGGTTCGAACGGCACTTTCTCGCACCCGGTCGGCATCACACCCGGCGGCAGCTTCGCCTCCCATGCAGTCGACCCTTCGGGGAAGGTCGGGTTTGGTTCGCCCCATGACTCCCCGCGGAACCAGGTCGAGTAGAGGTGCGGCAAGTCATTCGGGTTGAAGCAGGTGGTCGGGGTCGTAAGGTGAGTGCCGTCCCCAGACTGGCCGAAGCCCACCAGGCGGCTTTTCAGCGTCGAGAATCCAACGGAGGGTTCGGGCAGATGGATCGTGAAGAACTCGTGGAAGTCGCTCTCCCAGGCAACCCCGCCATGCAGTTCGATGAGTCTGCTGAAGGCGACGACGAAGCCGAGGCGGGCCGGTTCGCCCGCGTTCGGCTCGAGGTTGTAGACAGGGACCCTGGTCCCTTTTGCCGCTTCCGGCGGGATGACGAACCCTTTGGGGAGGAAGGTGCCGGGCGGAGCCGGAGGAGGCGCCGGCACGGCGTTTGCCGTGTTGACCACGAGCCAAACTTCCTCGCGACCGACGATCGTGCTCGGGTCGCATGCCGGAATGCGCCGGGGCTGCCCGCCGATGATGACGATTTTTTCGAAGTCTTCCTGTGAGCACTTCGGACTGCTCTGCGGGTTCTCGGTGAGTCCCGGCGGAAGGTCCACTCGCTCCGTTTTCAGCACCCGGTCTTCGAACGGGAGCGGGTCCGAGGGATCCTCGATCAGGGGTTCGACCACACCAGGAACGACAGTTTCATGCCTGACGATGTACTGGTCGAACCCGAACGGCGGGTGACCTCCAGCCTGGGTGAAGAAGAGGCTCGGCGTTTCGGCTGAACAGAACGGTTTCGTCAGGTCCGTTTTCGTCGGATCTTCTTCGACCTGGTTTTCGTAGCAGGTTCCCGCCTGCCAACCATCTTTGGACGTCGGGGGTTCGTGCTGCGGTTCGATTACGTCGCCGGTGTCCGCCCTTGCGACGGCTGCGAATGCGAAAACGAGAAATGCGGCGGTGAGCGCTAGCAGCCCGAGCGGGCCTCGCGAACCTCTCATAACGGGTACCTCTCCTCCAAGACGGGTTTCCAATCAATACCCGCCTCCCGCACCTGAAAACGGTACATCATTGGCCACACCGGCTAAATGGAATTTCCGTTGAGCTAATGGGATTAGGCCAACGCGGCCAACACACAAGCGGAGGGTGGTACGTCTCGGCCTATGTGACGGTTCGGTCCACCCGCCGTCTCAGCGCGGAACCGGCTCGAGCAGGGAAAGCCAGAGGCGCTCCTCCGTCGCCGCAACCCCCCCCGCCGCGTCGTCGACCGCCCGCCACAGCGCTCCGAGCGGCTCGTCGCGCAGACTGGCGGCGCGGAAGGCGTCGGCGAGCTCGGTCCAGGCGGCGGCTGCTTCCGCCGCCAGTGGCGCCTCGGGCCGGCCGACCTCCTCGAGGAAGCGCGAGTACATCAGGCGGAAGGCACCGCCGCCGGTGCCGCGGCGCTCGATCACCTGGTAGCCGAAGCGGGCGCACCACTGCCAGTCGGCGGCGACCTCGGGCCAGGAGCCGGCCTCGGCGGCAAGGCGGCGCACGGCGTCGAGGCCGGAGAACTCGCGGAACTCGGGCTCGACCATCGCCCGCGCGGCTCGCTCGATCGCCGCCGGCACCGCTTCGCGCAGGCGCTTGGGCGAGACCTCTCCGCCGACGGTGAACATGTGGCCGGCGAGCGGGTAGGCCGGGTGTTCGCTGTGGCGCGCCCGGTCGAGGTTCTCCAGCCGGGTCGTCTGCAACTGCTCGAAGCCGGTGTCGGAGAGGTACGCCACCTCCTCGTCGTAGCCGGCGAGGACAACCGCATGGCCGGGGAAGTGGGCCGAGTTGCCGTAGTGGTCGAGGTAATAGAGGTCGGTGAGGAAAAGAACGGGGCGACCGGCGTCGACCTCGGCGCGCGCCGCCGCCCAGGCGCCATCGTCCTCGGGCTGGAAGGTGCGCAGCCGCAGCGCCGCGCCGGTCAGCTCGTCGAAGTTCTCCTCCAGCCGCGCCGTGCGGCCGTTGAACCAGCGCGTCGGCGAGGCCTCCTCGATGGTGACGTAGTAGAAGCAGGCGCCCGCGCCGAGGCCGAACGCCAGCTCCTCGCTGATCTCCACCCCGTGAAAGGCGAGCAGGTTGCGCAGCGCGGTCGAGCCGCAGTGGTGGCCGGGCGTGTGGGTGTAGCCGGGGACGAAGGGCATCGGTGGGCCTTGATTCTGGCTGACCTTGGGGGCTCCCATATTCTGCGCGGCCGATGCAGGATCTCGACCTCAGGCTGATGCGCTTCATGCGGACTCGTGGGCACACGCCCGGCGTGGAGAAAGCTGTGAGGGGTTTGGGGAGGGCGGGGAACAATGGCGCGGTCTGGTTTGCGCTCGGGGTCGGGTTGGCGATCTTCGACGACTCGAGCCGCGAAGCCTGGCTGATCTGCGCAGCTCTGGGGCCGATTGCGATTGGGCTCAACTACGTGGTGAAGCTGATCGTGAGGCGGCCGCGGCCTGTTTTGGAGGGGCTGCCGCCGCTCGGTGGCGCGCCCAGTTCTCTCAGCTTTCCGTCTGCGCATGCGACCGCATCGTTTGCGGTTGCGACCGCGATGACTCGCGTCGATCCGCTTGGGGCGCTCGCGTTCGTCCTGGCCTTCGCTCTGGCGATGAGCCGTCCCTATCTGGGCATGCACTACCCCTCCGATGTCTTGGCCGGGGCGGTTCTCGGTGTCGCGATCGGCCTGATCGTGCCGCTCTCGCTATGAAGGTCGGCATCGTCGGCCTACCCAACGCGGGCAAGTCGACTCTCTTCAACGCACTGACCAAGGGCGGCGCGCAGACCGGCGACTACCCTTTCACCACGATCGAGCCCAACGTGGCGATCGCCCAGGTGCCGGACGAGCGGCTCGAGCAGGTCGGGGCGACGGTGGGCAGCTCCGAGCTGGTGCCGGCGACGATCTCCTTCCACGACATCGCCGGCCTGGTCAAGGGGGCCTCCGAGGGCGAGGGCCTGGGAAACCAGTTCCTCGCCTCGATCCGCGAGACCGACGCGATCTGCCACGTCGTCCGCTGCCACGGCGACTCCGGCGTGCCGCACCCGGACGGCAGGGTCGACCCGATCGCCGACATCGAGACGATCGAGACCGAGCTGGTCCTCTCCGACTACGAGCAAGCGGAGCGCAGGCTCCAGCGGGTGCGCAAGGGCGCCAAGTCGGGCGACGCCGAGGCAGTCGCCGAGCGCGACTGGCTGGAGCAGGTGGTCGAGGCGCTCGCCGCCGGCAGGCCGGCGCGCTCGGTGGCGATTCCCGAGGGCGCCACGCACGGCCCCGCCAACCTGCAGGCGCTGACCTCGAAGCCAATGCTCTACGTCGCCAACGTCGACGAGGGCGACGCCGAGCCGCCCGCGCCGGTCGCCGCCCACGCGGCCGAGTCCGGCGCGGGGGTGGTCGCGGTCAGCGCTCGCATCGAGGGCGAGCTGGCCGAGCTCGACCCGGCCGAAGCGGAGGAGATGCGTGAGTCCTACGGGGTCGAGGGCTCGGGTCTCGACCGCCTCGTCAGCACCGCCTACGACCTGCTCGACCTGCTCGTCTTCTTCACCGCCGGCGAGGGCAAGGAAGCGGTGGCGCGGCCGCTGCGCCGCGGAGCAACCGCCTGGGAGGCGGCCGGGACGATCCACACCGAGATCCAGGAAGCCTTCGTCAAAGCCGAGGCGATAGGTTGGGCGCAGCTGGTCGAGTGCGGCGGCTACGCGCCCGCCCGCGACCGCGGCCTGCTCCGCATCGAGGGCCGCGACTACGTCGTCCAGGACGGCGACGTGATCACGATCAAGATCTGAGCGCGCGGTTCATAGCGCCACGTTGCCCTCGTGTGGGTCGCGGGTGTACGGTCGGAGCGACTCCAAATCCGATCGAAGGAGACTCCATGGCAACCGCTGAAGTCAAGAATTTCGATTCTCCCGACGAGGTCCGCCCGTTCGAGGGGAAGGGCCAGGCGAAGATGGTGCAGCTTGCCGGCCACGCTGTCGGCAAGGGGACGTTCGAGCCCGGATGGAAGTGGTCGGAGAACGTGAAGCCGATCGCGGGCACGGACTCTTGCCAGGCAGCCCATTTCGGCTACGTGTTGTCCGGCAGCATGAGGGTTTTCATGGACGATGGCTCCGAGGTGGAGATCGTCGCGGGCGACGTGGTCGCGATCCCGCCCGGCCACGATGCCGAAGTGTCAGGCGATGAGGCCTGCGTGATGGTCGACTTCGGCGAGATCGGCGACTACGCCAAACGAGGCTGACGAGTTCGCTACGCCGCTCATCAACGGCATCCCCGGCCATGGCGGGCTAGAGTCGTCATCGATGGAGGAGGGGGCGAGATTCCCGTGTGTGCCCGCCAAGGCGGGCCACTACGAGAGCTTCTATGTCAAGGCCTGCCGGCCCGGTGGCGGCCAGGGGATCTGGATCCGCCACACCGTCCACAAGCGGCCCGGGGCGGAGCCCAACGCCTCGATCTGGTTCTGCCTCTTCGACCGCGAGGCCGACGGGCCGCAGGCGACCAAGGTAACCGTGCCCGCCACCGAGCTCTCCGCCCCGGGGGGCTCGTGGATCAAGATCGACGGCGCCGAGATCGGGCCCGGCAGCGCCCGCGGCGGTGTCGAGACGGATGCGGTCACCGCCTCCTGGGCGCTGACCTTCTCCGGCGACGCCGAGCCCTGTAAGTACCTTCCCTCCGACCGCCTCTACGAGACGCGCCTGCCGAAAACCAAGTTCGTCGCCCCCTACCCAAATGCCCGCTTCGACGGCCGGCTCGAGATCGGCGGCGCGACGATCGAGCTCGACGGGTGGCCAGGGATGATCGGTCACAACTGGGGCAGCGAGCACGCCGAGCGCTGGGTCTGGCTGGAGGGCACCGGCTTCGCGGGTTCGCCCGACACCTACTTCGACGCCGGCGCGGCGCGGATCAAGCTCGGCCCCTGGACGACCCGCTGGATCCCCTCGGGGATGCTGATGCTCGACGGCCAAGCCCACCGTCTCGGCGGCTTCGGCCAGATCCGCGGCGCGACGATCGAGGCCTCCGCGGGCGAGTGCCGTTTCGTCCTCCCCGGCAAGGACATGGTCGTCCGCGGCAAGGTCTCAGCTCCCAAAAAGGACTTCGTCGGCTGGGTCTACTCCGATCCCAAGGGCCCCGAGCACCACACGATCAACTGCTCGGTCTCCGATCTCGAGCTCACCGTCGAACGCCCCGCGCTCGCACCGCAGCAGCTGACGCTCCCTGGGGGCGCGGCCTACGAGTTCGGCATGCGCGAGACCGACCACGGCATCCCGATCCAGCCCTACCCGGACGGTTGAGCTACCGCGCCGAGCCGGCCTTTTCGAAGCTCATCCAGGT
>JBKPOW010000042.1:0-9224 GCA_046733275.1 Actinomycetota bacterium | reverse complement strand
AAGAAGATCCTGTTCAAGAATGAAGCCCAGACGCCGGGAGAAGGGGCGTCGACCCAGCTGAAAGGCGCGCTGGCCGTTCCCTGCACGCCCAAAGGCTAGGGCGAAGCACCCAGCTCTCTAGGGGGCTAACGAAAAGGGCGGCCGAGAGGCCGCCCTTTTTCGTGCCTTAACGATTGATAGTTACCGTATTGGTACGTTAGCGAGCGCTTAGTCAAACGGGACACTCGGGGCGATGGAGCTGAGCCCGAGGCAAGGGGGACAAGATGGGGAAGAAGTGGATGCTGGCGCTCGCCGCCTGGGCGGCGCTTTCGCTTGGGGTCGCCGCGATCGCAAGCGCGGTGACCTTCACCGCCGAGGTCGGAAATCTGGTCATGACCTTCAGCGCTGAAGGGTCGCCGACGAAGCTGCCGCGAAACGAGTACGTTCCGGCAACTACGACCATATCGGGCAAGATCAAAACCAAAGACGGCAGGCACCCGTCCGCTCTCCGCGAAGCCATCGTTGAAATCGACAAGGACGTGAAGATCAACGTCAAAGGCCTGCCGGTCTGCAAGCCTGGACAGCTCCAGGCGCGCGATACCAGAGGCGCTCTGAAAGTCTGCGGCGACACCGAAATCGGCAGCGGCATCGCCCATGCCGAGATCGCCTTCCCCGAACAACCGGCGATTCAGGTTTCCAGCCCACTGAAGATCTTCAATGGCGGCGAAAGTGGCGGCAAGGTCAAGCTGTGGATCCACAGCTTCATCACGGTTCCGGTGCCGGCGGCGATCGTCACCGACGTGACGGTCACGAGGAAGGGGACCGGAATCCACTCCTTGGCGAAAGTCCCCGTGATTGCCGGCGGCAGCGGCTCAGCGATCGACTTCAAATTCAAACTGGGCAAAACCTTCACCTACAAAGGCAAGAAGGTCGGCTACGGCGAAGGCAAATGCCCGGACGGCATCTTCAAGGTCCGCGTGCCGAAACTCTTCTTCAAGAACGAAACGCGCGAGCCCGGGGTCCCGGCGACGACCAATATCAGCGGTCAGGTCGGCGTCCCCTGCACGCCCAAGGGCTAGCCGCAGCGCAGGTCAACCGAAGGTACGTCTACCGCTGGAGAGAGGGCGACCCCTGGGGCCGCCCTCTCTCATTCGCCCTGTTCGAAGGTGTGCTGGTAGATCGTCGCCGGTCCGCTGCCGTAGATCGGCTCGAAGGGGGCCTGAGGACTGCAGCCGGGGGCCGGGATGGTGGCGGAGCTGGTCTGTTCGGCGAAGGCGTATTTCTTCAGCAGTTCGAAGAAGTCGGTGGCTTTTTTGATGTCTCCGCCGGTCCGCTGGTTGAAGTTCGGGTCGTTGGGCGTGTCGGGATCGAGCGAAGCGGTGATGCCCGAGCTGCACTGCCTGGTATCGAAGCTGAGCAGGCCGCTGCCGAGACGGCTTGACGCGCCAGGCTGGCTGTAGGCGCTGTTGCGGTTGGTCGTCAGCTTGTTCGGGTAGGCCGCCAGCGATTCGGGCCCGAAGGGTCCCAACGTCCGCAGGAAGTGGGTCGTCTGCCCTCCCGGAAGGAGATAGACCGCCTTGCTGGCCGCCGTCACATTCGCCATCACCGCGGTGACCTCTTTCTTGTAGAGGTCGAGGCCGGTGAGGATCGGATTGAGGTTGCGCAGGAAGGGGTCGACGGCCCGCAGCAACACCGGGAAGTCGCTGCGGAGGAACTTGCGCAGCGCCCCGAAGCCGCTCGGGGCGCGGTCGATCACCGGTTCCAGCCCTTCGAAGAGGCCCTTCGCCTGCGGGGCGAAGCGGGAGATGGAGATCAGGGTCGGCGAGAGCTGCTCGGCCGCCGGTACGAGCTGCAGTAGAAGCGGATTGGTATTGAGCGCGAACTCTTTGAGGCGGTTGAAGGTCAGCCTCGACTCGTCCTGGAAGGTCGGGAAGGCGCGGAAGAGGGCTTCGATGTCGCGGTTGCGGGCGGCGGTCGTGCTGAACACAGCCTCCGAGTTGCTGATCAGCTCGCCGAGCTCGCCGTTGCGCCCACGCAGCGCGCGCAAGCTGGTCGCGCCGTTGCTGAACAGCTGCCTGACCGCGAGGCGCTGCGTGTCGAGCAGGCGGAAGAGGCGGTCGAACTCGGTGAAGAAGGGATCGAACTCGGCCAGGGCGTAGGAGAAGTCCTGGCCGCGCCCGGCGATCGCCACCGCCCCTTCCTGCATCCATTCCTGGAAGGCGGCGCGGGTGCGCTCGTCGAAAGTGCGGAAGATCTCGTCGAGCTGCACCGATTCGGCGACATTGGCTTTGGCAAGGGTCGCGCCGTCTGACAGAGCCGGGCCATCGGCGTCGCCAGGCGTCAGCTCGACGTAGGTCTCGCCGAGCAGGGTCTTGGTGCGCAGGATCGCGCGGGTTCCCTCCGGGACCGGCCCGTACTTGTCTTCGATGTCGATCGTCGCCAGCGCTCGCTTACCATCGGGCGAGACCTCGATCGTCTGCACTTTGCCGACCGAGACGCCGGAGATCCGCACGTCCGACTGCTGGGCGAGCTGGGTCGCCTCGTTGAAGGGGACCTTGATCTGGTACGGCTTCGCCTTGAACGGCGTCGGCCCGCCGAAGGTGATCCAGAGGAAGAGCAGGATGCCGAAGCAGGACAGGGCGAAGCCGGCGATGACCAGGAGCTGGGCGGTGCTGGGGGCGCGCTTGCTCATTTCGGCGGCCCGCAGACGATTCCGGGGTTATTAGGATCTTCGATCGGCGGCAATTCGTCCGGAAGCGGAATCCGTGCACCTCGGATGATCGTCCGCAGGTATGGCTTGATCGACGCTGCCCCGCTGGCCAGGGAGGACCCCGTGCAGGTGATCATGATCATGCCGCGACCGATCGGTCCACCGGCATCGACGAGGTTGAAGGTCGTGTTGATGTTGTGGTTGAGCCAGGGGAGGTAGAAGAGGAAGCTCTCCCTCGTACCCTTCGGGTTGTAGGCAAGCGTGTTGAGGAAGCCGTTGATCTCGCCGAGCGAGTCGCCGAAGCCGCTCACCGAGGTGTCGAAGTCGTCCGCACCCTGGTTGAGATGGACGAGAACCGGCCGGATCTGACGGGTGAACGGCCGGATCTGGTCGCGGATCGGCGCGGTCGTCTGGTTGAACAGGCGCTCGCTGGCCTTGAAGGCCGGCACCGAGGCCTGCGCCTGCGGGATCAAGCCAAGGAGCGCCGGTCGAGCCGCGACCGAGAAGCGGTTGGAGGCGGCTAAGGCGGAGCGCAGCGCCGCCAGGGTCGAGGGAAACTCGACCAGCGTTTCCTGCAGGGCGTCCTGCTCGTTGGCGAAGTTGCCGAGCGCCTCCTTGGAGGAGCTGACGAAGCGTTCGAGCGCCGCGTCGTGGCGACCCAGCTCGGTCGTCACCTGGCCGAAGTTGTGGATCACCCTGGCCAGCTCGCGACGGCGCTGGGCGACCGCCTTGTTGAGGTCGGCGATGTAGTGGGCGAAGGGTTGGAGGCGGCGGAAGGCCCCGGAGAGCTGCTGACCGCGGCCGCCGATCCCCTGGGCGGCGCCGGCGACGAGCAGTTGCAGGTACTGCTGCGTGTCGCGGTCGAGGCTCGCGAGAAAGGCTTCGAACTGAATGCTCGGTTCGGTGCGCGAGAGCGAGAAGTGATGGCCGTCCTCGACGTGCTTCCTGGCCGTCCCGGGATCGATCTCCACGGTCATGTCGTTGAGGTTGGTTTTCGGCCGCAGCAGCAGGTTCGCATCGGGGTGGATCAAATCGATGTACTTCGGCTCGATGTCCATGCCGACCACGGCGTGGCCGTCCTCGAGGTCGACCGAGGAGATCTTGCCCACCTGGATGCCGGCGATCACCACCGCTTGGCCCTGGCCCGGCGTGACCGCCTGAGCGTTGCTGAAGTCCGCCGTCAGGTGGACGAAGTCTTCGCCGACGAGCGGCGCCCAGGACGGCAGCGAGGCTTTCTGCTGCGTGAAGATCCACAGCGTCATCACGATCGCGATCAAGCTGAGGACGACGATCGCAATCGTGTCTTTGCCGCGCCCGCGCGCCTGGCGCCCGAGCGAAGCGCGGAAATGCTGCCATCGGCCCACCTTGGGGTCTCCCTCCGTCATGGGCTCACCGGGGTTAGGTTGGGGGCGCCGACTTGACCGAGTGGACCGTTGACGTCGGGCACGGGCTGGGTCGAGCAACGCACGTTCGGCTTGATCGGCGGCCGACCCCCGAGCCGGGGTTGCAAGCCGAGCGGTGCTTCGACCGCATGCGCCCAGTTCTGTTTGTCGGTGCCGCTGTTGCCCCCTGGGTTCTCCTGCTTGACCAGGATGCTCCCCCCGCCGGGCTGCACGCGAACGTAGTGCCCATTCCCGTCGAAGTTCTGTCCCCAGCCGGCGAAGTTGGCGAGGTAATAGAAGAACTCACGGTAGTTGGGGCCGGTGGCGAAGCGGTCTTCGATCGTCTGGTTGCCGGTCGGCACGAAGACTTTGGTCGTGCAGAGGCTGATCCGGTTGATCTCGGGAATCGTGTTCGCCATCCCGGCCTGGGCCGCCCCGGTCAAGCCGGGCGTCGCTTCGTGCAACAGCTTGGCGACTCCCCCAAGCTCCCTGCCCGAGAGCAAGGGGCGAGCCTGGGCTAGCCAGGGTTTGCCCGCGGCGATCAGAGCGGGTAGCTCGGCTACCGCCGGGCGGAACTCGATCGCCCACGCCCGCAGCGGCGGCAGCGAGGCGTTGAGGCTGACCAGTGACCTGCGGCCGACCTGCAGGGTGGGTCCGAGTTCCCGCACCGTCGCCGAGAGGCTTGAGGACTGGGCGGCGAGCGCGCCGGTAAAGGTATTGAAGTTGACGATCAGGCCCTGCAGGTCGGCCTCGCGCCGGGCCAGCGCGCCGAAGGTGCGGCCGACGCCCGCGACCAGCCGCGAGAGGTCCCCCGCTTCGGTTCCGAGGAAGGCGTTGGTGACCTGAGCGGCGTAGCGTCCGGCCGGGCCGCCGTAGAGAAGTGCTCCGTTGAGTCCTTCGGCGCCGCTCTTGCCCCTCACCTCGGACAGCTGGGTGGCGTCTTGGGCGGGGGTCGGCTGGGCGTTCAGCGCCGTGCCGAAGCTGCCGAGGAAACGGCTGAGGTCCGCCCGCACGGGTGACTGCAACGCGGTCAGGATCTCGTCCAACTGGACCCCGGTCGACGTGCGGCTGACCGGGATCGTCGCGTCGCTCTCGAGCTCGGGCGCGCTGGGGCTGCCGGGGTCGAGTTCGATGAAGAAGTTGCCCTCGAGGAAGATCCGCGGCCGGATCGCGGCGAAGGCGTCGTCGTGGATCGGCTGGCCCTTGTCCTGGACGGTGAAGGTGACCTCGGTGGCCTCGCCCTCGCGGCCGACCTCGATCACTTTGCCGACGTCGACGCCGGCGATCCGCACCGGCGAGTTGGTCGAGATGTTGACCCCGTTGGCAAAGGTCGCGTTGAGCGTGTAGCCGTACCCGGTGAGGGGGATGTGTTTGGTGAAGGCCAGGTAGGGACCGATGGTGAAGATGAGGACGAAGATCAGCGCGATCGTCGCGTTGCTCGGCCGCCACTTGAAGCGCCTATCGGTGGCCCCAACTCTGGTATCTCGCTCAGGTAGGCGTCCCATCATTCCTCGTTGACGGTCGTCGTTCCCCACAATTTGGGCGAGCGGCCGATCAGGGTCTGCCCGGGCACGTATCGCTCGTTGCCCGCTTCGCAGACATTGCCCTGTCCCGGGGCAGCGGTTCTCGGATACGGGTTGTAGTGGAGGTGGTTCTTGACGCCCGGACCGTTTGCCGGCGCGGAGGAGGGAGTCGACTCGGCGTTCGGTCCATAGGGCGCCTCGAAGCCGATCGCGCTGAGCCAGTTTGCTTCCCCGTTGCCCTCTTTGAAGGCGCTCGCCAGGTTCCTGAAGACGAGGCCCAGGTAGTTGCAGGTGGTCTGGGCGGGGCCGATGTATTTGATCGCCGGGGCGAGGACGTCATTGGTGTCGGTGAGGAGTTCGAGGCCGTTGAAGACGCCGTCCTCGGATTGGAAATCGAGCAGGGCTTCCGCCGTCGGGTCGAGCTGGGCGAACAGCGCCGGCGAGCGGTTGAGCGCGGGAATGCCGGCTTCGAGGGCGGCGGCGATCGTCGGCGCGGTCTCGCCCAGGGCGCGGGCGCCGGGCCCCAGCGCGACGAAGAACCGTCCGAAGTTGCGGAGGAAGGGCCGCAGCGGCGGCAGGTCGGCCGTCACGGCATCGAGAGTCGGCGGGCCTTTGACGATCGTTTCCTGGATGAACGGCCGCGAGACGCGGGCGAAGGCGGCGAAGGTGCGGTTGAGGGCGACGAACATGCTCGCCTGCGTCTCGGCGACGGGGACGACGGTGGCCGAGAGATCCTCGAGCGCTTCCCAGAAGCCGCCGAAGTTGGTGCTGGGGTCGACCAGCAGGCGCAGCACCGGCTGGCCGTTTTCGGCGAAGCTGCGCAGGGCGCCGAAGGCGGCGTTGAGCTGCGGTCCGCGCCCGGCGAAGCCGTTGCCGAAGCCGGCGTTGGTGCGCTGGATCGCCTTTCGCGTCCTCTCGTCGAAGATGCTGAAGAACTGGTCGATGTCGACCGGTTCGGGCCGTGCCGCGGCGAGCGGGATCGTCTCTCCCGCTTCGAGCTCTTGCCGCGAGTCGCCGGGGATGAGCTGCAGGTACTTGAGGCCGAGCGGCGATTTCGGCCGGATCATCATCGTCGTGTCGGCCGGGATCGGTTCGGCGCTCTTGTCGAGCTTGAGGTCGAGCTCGGCCGCGACGTCGCCGTTGGCGAGCTGGACCGGGGTGACCGACCTGACCACGCCGACGCGCGAGCCGCCGATCCGCACCTCGTTGCCTTTGACCAGGGCGTTGGCGTTCGGCACCCGCGCCTTGAGGTCGTAGGTCGAGACGAAGGGCAGGCCGTTGTTGGCGTTGTAGGCGAGGAAGACGGCGACGATCACGACCAGCACGGTCACCGCGCCGACGATCACCGGGCTGCTCGCCACTCCCTGTATGCCGCTGCGATTCCTCATGGGCCCAGGATGTAGTCGAGGAGGGCCTGTTGGGGGGCGGCGGGTTGAGCAGCAGCTCCGAGCTCTTCGCTGTCACCGAGGCTCGGGGCCTGCGGGGTGGGAGCCGGCTTCGCCGGAGCTGGGGTTAGGGCGCGGGCGCCCGGCGGGAGCGGCCCGGCTGCGGTGCCGCCGCTCAGCTCGGTCATTTCTTCCTGAATCTGCGCCAGCGCCGACATGGGGTCGAAGACAGAGGAGGCGGTCGCATTTGGCCCGTTGAAGTTGGCCGAGCAACTACTGGTCGGGGCGGTGACATAGTCGACGCAGTTGGTCAGCGTCACCAGGGTGCGAGTGAAGTGGCCGTACTGGTCGAATTCGTTGGTGGTTGCGGCGCTGTTGTAGATCAGCTTGACGAGGTTTTCGAAGCCATCGTTCTTCCTCGTGCTGATCAAAAAGTCGGCCAGTTCGGTGATCGGTCCGGCGCCACTCCGTGCGAGGTTGCGGATCTTCTTCACTACCGGGTCGGCGGCACGGATCTTCGGCCCCGCCTCCTCGCCGGCAGCACCGAGCGATTTCAGCGAGACGGTCGAGGCGGCGGAGAACGGCGTCAGCGCACGGGTCGCCCTGGTGAACGCGGGAGCGGCTTTGGCGAACGACCGGGCGACCGGGGTACCGGCTTCGGAGAAGAACTCGAGGCTGGCCACCGTCTGGCGCAGCTCGCGCAGGAAGCGCGGCAGCTTGCGCAGCGAGGCTTCCAGCGCGGGGCCCTCCTCGGCGCTGGCCTCGGCGGCGGCGCCGGCGTTGGTGACGAAGCCGGCGACGCTGCGACGCTCGCGCGCCAGCGGCTCGAGGATCGCGTCGGAGTCGGCAGTCAGCTGCGCCAGCCGGTCACGCTGGCGGCGGAGGATGAGGAAGAGGCGGTCGGCGTCGCGCAGCACCGGGTTGGCCCGCTTGACCACCTCCTCGATGTCCTCGCCGCGGCCGGCGAGACCGGCGCCGAGTTCGTTGAGGATCAGGCGGAAGCGCTGCGCGTAGGTCAGCTGGTTGATGTTGTTGATCAGGTCCGGGTCGACGCTGGTGCTGTTGTTCTCCACCGGCAACAGGTACTGGCCCTCGCCCGGTTCACCCTCGGCGATCTTTTTCAGCTCCGGCGCCGGCTTCGAGCCGGGGGCGCGAGGCAGGGTCGGGCGGCAGTCAACGAACTTCTCGCCGATCAGCGACTGCGGCCGGATCAGGCAGCTGGCGTCGCTGCGGAAGTCCTGGAAGCCGGGGTCGGTGATCTTCATCGCGATCACCGCCTTGCCCGGCAGCGGCTGCGGCTTGCCGTCCTCGTAGCTGGCGATCTCGCCGGGCATGGTCACGCCGACCGATTCGATTTCGCCGACGGTTGCGCCGGCGATCCGGACTTCCTCGCCCTTGACCATGAAGCCGCCGCTGTCGAAGATCGCGCGGACGACGTAGCTGTCCTCGTCCTCGCCGCCGGCGAGCAGGGCGACGAGCGCGACCACCGCGACGACAACACCGAGTGCGAGCAGCGCTTTCCTCATGGCCCGGGTGGCGCGTCGGCCGGGTCGCATTCCGAGGTCGGGCTCACGTCAGAGCCGGCGAAGGGCGGCTCGGTGAAGGGGCTGGAGCCGTCGGGGGCGGGCTGGGTGGCGCCGCCGGGGCAGGGGCGCCTCGCACCCGCCGAAGGTCCGAAGGCTTCGTACTGCCGGCTCGGCGGGATCGGTTCCAGCTCACCGCTGGAGGCGTTGCGGCGGAAGACGTTGAGGACCAGCTGAGTGCGGGCGTAGTGGCCGTTGCCGTCGTAGTAGCCGGTGATCTGGCCGAGCTTGCCGAAGCCGTTGAAGATCTCGGGCGTGTAGGCGCGGGCGAAGCGCAGCGTCGGCAGGAAGTCATCGATCGCCCCTTCGGCGTTGGGGAACGCTTTCGCGGCCCGCTCCTCCAGCGTCGGGAAGAAGCCGAGCGCTTCGGCGGTGTCGTTGGCGAAGCCCTTGCGGCTCACGCCGAGCCTGAGGTCGCGGAGGACCGGGGTCGCTTTGGCGAAGAACGGGCGCAGTTCGGCCAGGAACGGCGCCAGGTCCTTGGTCGCCGGCTTGGCCGTTTCGACCAGCGGATCGAGGTCGTCGAGCGCCGCGCGCAGGTTGACGAAGGTGGTGTTGCTCTGCCGGAAGAACGGCGGCAGAAGTTGCAGCGACTGGCTGAAGGCCCTGTTCTGGCTGGCAATCGCCCCGAACGCCGTACTGGCGGTGGAGATCGCGCTGGA
>JBKPOW010000041.1:0-4847 GCA_046733275.1 Actinomycetota bacterium | reverse complement strand
GGTCAAGGAGCTGACCGGCAAGGACCCGCACCAGGGCGTCAACCCGGACGAGGTCGTCGCCGTCGGCGCCGCGATCCAGGCCGGCGTGCTGGCCGGCGACGTCAAGGACGTGCTGCTGCTCGACGTCACCCCGCTGACCCTTGGCATCGAGACCAAAGGCGGCGTGATGACGAAGCTGATCGAGCGCAACACGACGATCCCGACGAAGAAGTCGGAGATCTTCTCGACCGCCGAGGACAATCAGCCCTCGGTCGAGATCCACGTGCTGCAGGGCGAGCGCGAGATGGCGAGCGGCAACAAGAGCCTGGGCAAGTTCCAGCTGACCGGGATCCCGCCGGCGCCGCGCGGCCTGCCGCAGATCGAGGTCACCTTCGATATCGACGCCAACGGCATCCTGCACGTGACGGCGAAAGACCTCGGCACCGGCAAAGAGCAGAAAATCGAGATCAAATCCGGCTCCGGCCTCTCCGAGGAGGAGATCCAGCAGATGGTCTCCGACGCCGAGAAGCATGCGAGTGAGGACCGGGTGCAGCGCGAGCTGGCCGAGGCGCGCAACATGGCCGAGACCCTCGCCTACCAGTCGGAGAAACAGCTCGAGGAGCTGGGCGACAAAGTCGACTCCGCCAACAAGGAGGAGATCGAGGCCGCGATCAAAGAGGTGCGCGAGACGCTCGAGTCCGGCGGCAAAGAGGAGATCGATGCGAAGGCCGAAGCGCTGACGGCGGCGATGACCAAGATCTCCGAGCAGATCTACGCCGCGGCGCAGGAGCAGGCGTCCGCTGACGGAGCGACTGCCGAGGGCGATTCCTCCGACGAGGAGGAGGTTGTCGAGGCTGAGGTGGTCGACGAGGGCGAGGAGAAATGAGCGAGGAGACGCCTCAGCCGGAGGCGGCCGAGGAGCAGGTCGAACGGGATCTCGACGCGCTGCTCGCCGACACGCAGAAGGAGCGGGACGAGTACCTCGACCTGGCCAAGCGGACCAAAGCCGACTTCGAGAACTTCAGGAAGCGGATGAGCGTGGATGTCCTGTCCGCCTCGAGTCGCGGAAAAGCTGAAGTCATTCAAGACGTTCTCCCCGTGCTCGATGACCTCGAGCGGGCGATTCAGGCGGCGGGGTTGGATCCTGAGGGTGATTCGGATGACGGGCTCGCCCATGGTGTCCTGCTCGTCTTCCGCAGCCTGCGAGAGGCGTTGGCTAAGAACGGGATCGAGGCTGTGGATCCGACCGGGGAGAGGTTCGACCCTCAGCTGCACGAGGCGCTCTCGGCGCAGCCGGCCGACGGGGTCGAGCCCGGTCACGTCGTCGAGACGATGCAGAAGGGCTACAAGCTCGGCGAGCAGTTGATCCGGCCCGCCCGCGTGGTGGTGGCGGAGTAAGGCGGCCCGTGGCGGACGATCTCTACAAGGTGCTCGGCGTCTCCAAGGGGGCGTCCGACGAGGAGATCAAGAAGGCGTACCGCAAGCTGGCACGCAAGTACCACCCTGACCGTAACCCCGACGACGCCGCGGCGGAGGAGAAGTTCAAGCAGGTCCAGGGCGCCTACGACACCCTCTCCGACCCGGAGAAGCGCAAGCAGTACGACCAGGGCGGCATCTTCGCCGGCTTCGGTGGCAGACCGGGCGGCCCGGGTGGGGGACCGTTCGGCGGAGGTGCAGGAGGCTTCGGCGGAGGCGGCGCCGACTTCAGCGACATCCTCTCCAACCTCTTCGGCCGCGGCGGTGGGGGCGGCCGGGCGCAGCCCCAGCAGCAGCGCGGTCGCGATCTCGAAACCGAGCTCAGTCTCAGCTTCGACCAGGCGGTCAACGGCGCTCAGGTCACGGTCACCGTGCCGAAGGACGAACGCTGCACGACCTGCCACGGCAGCGGCGCCAAACCGGGCACCGCGCCGACCACCTGCCCGCGCTGCGAAGGGCGCGGCATCGACGCCGAAAGCCAGGGCTTTTTCTCGATTAGCCAGCCCTGCCCCCAGTGCGGCGGCAGCGGCCAGACGATCGAGGATCCCTGCCCCACCTGCGGCGGCTCCGGCCTCACCCGCCAGACCAAGCGCTACAAGGTCAACATCCCCGCCGGGGTCAAGGACGGCGCCCGCATCCGCCTCGCCGGCAAGGGCGAGGCCGGGCCCCGTGGCGGACCGCCCGGCGACCTCTACGTCGTGACCCGCGTCTCCGCCTCGCCGGTCTTCAAGCGGCTCGACGGCGGTAACCTCGAGGTGACGGTGCCGATCACGGTCGCCGAGGCGCTGCGCGGGGCGACGATCGAGGTGCCGACCCTGGAGGGGACGAAGAAGATCAAGATCCCGCCCGGCACCAAGCACGGCACGCTCCAGCGGCTGCGGGCCGAGGGGGCGCCAAAGCCCCGTTCCAACGGGCGCGGCGACATCCGCTACCGGTTCGAGATCGAGATGCCGGAGGAGCTGAGCGAGGAGGCGCGCAAGGCGGTCGACGAGCTGGCCAAGGCGCTGAACGGCGCCGATCCCCGTGCCGAGCTGCTGCGGAGGGCGGCGCGGTGAGCACCCGCCGTGAACGAGTCGAGGTCTCGGTCGACGGCGAGCGGGGCGTCTTCATGATCTCGGTCGCCGCCGAGCTGGCCGAGATGCACCCGCAAACGCTGCGCATGTATGAGGCGCGCGGCCTAATCGAGCCGCAACGCTCGGCCAAGAACACCCGCCTCTACTCGCAGCGCGACGTGGAGCGGCTGCAGCACATCCAGCGCCTCACCTCCGCCGGCCTCAACCTCGCCGGGGTCGAACTGGTCCTCGACATGGAAGCCGAGGTGGAGAGGATGAAGGGCAAGCTCGAGCGGATGCGCCACCACGCCGCCGAGCTCGAGCGGCGGATAGCGAGGGAAGGGCTCTAATGCAGCCCGACAGGTTCACCGTCAAGTCCCAGGAAGCGGTTGCAGCCGCGCAGGCGCTCGCCGCGGAGCGGCGCAACTCCGAGGTCACCCCAGCCCACCTGCTGGTGGCGCTGGTGCGCCAGCAAGACGGCCTGGTCGTGCCGATCCTGCAGAAGCTGGGCGCCGACGTCGACGCCGTCGCCGCCCGCGCGGTGCAGCAGGTCGAGGAGCTACCCAAGCTGGCGGAGGCCGGCGAGGTCCGCCCCTCCTCGAGCTTCGTCGAGGTCCTGCAGGGGGCGGAGGGAGAGATGAAACGGCTCGGCGACGAGTACATCTCGACCGAGCACATCCTCCTGGCGCTGGCCGACAAGGGCTCGGGCGTCGACGACGTGCTTCCCGACCGCGGCTCGCTGGAGAAGGCGGTGGCCGAGGTGCGCGGCCCGCACCGGGTCACCTCGCCCAACCCGGAGGACAGCGTGCAGGCGCTGGAGAAATTCGGCCGCGACCTGACCGCCGAGGCGGAGAGCGGCAAGCTCGACCCGGTGATCGGCCGCGACGAGGAGATCCGCCGCGTGATCCAGGTCCTCTCCCGCCGCACCAAGAACAACCCGGTGCTGATCGGCGACCCCGGCGTCGGCAAGACGGCGATCGTCGAGGGACTGGCGCAGCGGATCGTCAGCGGCGACGTGCCGGAGAGCCTGCGCGACCGGCGGGTGATCGCGCTCGACATCGGCTCGCTGCTGGCCGGCTCCAAATACAGGGGCGAGTTCGAGGAACGGCTGAAAGCGGTGCTGACCGAGGTGCAGGAGGCCGCCGGCCAGATCGTCCTCTTCCTCGACGAGCTGCACACGATCGTCGGCGCCGGCGCGGCCGAGGGCGCAGTCGACGCCGCCAACCTGCTGAAGCCGATGCTGGCGCGGGGCGAGCTGCGCGCGGTCGGCGCGACCACCCTTGACGAGTACCGCAAGCACATCGAGAAAGACGCGGCGCTGGAGCGACGCTTCCAGCCCGTCTACGTCGGCGAGCCCGACATCGGCGACACGATCGCGATCCTGCGCGGCCTCAAGGAGCGCTACGAACTCCACCACGGGGTGCGGATCACCGACTCCGCCGTGGTCGCCGCGGCTACCCTCTCCGAGCGCTACATCGCCGACCGCTTCCTGCCCGACAAGGCGATCGACCTGATCGACGAGGCCGCCTCGCGGCTGAAGATCGAGATCGACTCGATGCCGACCGAGATCGACGAGGTCGAGCGGCGGGTGCAGCAGCTCGAGATCGAGCGCGAGGCGCTGAAGAAGGAGAGCGACGAGGCCTCGCGGGCGCGGCTCGAGGCGCTCGAGGCCGAGCTGGCGGAGCTGCGCGAGAGCTCGGCCGAGATGAAGGCGCGCTGGCAGAACGAGAAGGACGCGATCGAGGCGATCAAGGCGGCCAAGGCGCGGCTCGAGGAGGCCGGCCGCGAGGCTAGCCGCGCCGAGCGCGACGCCGACCTCGAGACCGCGGCGAAGCTTCGCTACGGCGAGATCCCGGAGCTGGAGAAGGAGGTCGCCGAGGGGGAGGCGCGGCTGGCCGAGCTGCACGCCGAGAGCGGCTCGATGCTGGCCGACGAGGTGACCGAGGAGGACGTCGCCGAGGTCGTCGCCAAATGGACCGGGATCCCGGTCAGCCGCCTGATGGAGGGCGAGGTCGAGAAGCTGATCCACATGGAGGAGCGCCTGCACGAGCGGGTGATCGGTCAGGACGAGGCGATCGAGGCGGTCTCCAACGCGCTGCGCCGCTCGCGCGCAGGCCTCTCCGACCCCCACCGGCCGATTGGCTCCTTCCTCTTCCTCGGCCCGACCGGGGTCGGCAAGACCGAGCTGGCCAAGAGCTTGACCGAGCTGATGTTCGACTCCGAGCAGGCGATCGTCCGCCTCGACATGTCCGAGTACATGGAGAAGCACACGGTGGCGCGGCTGATCGGCGCGCCCCCCGGCTACGTCGGCTACGAGGAGGGCGGCCAGCTGACCGAGGC